>JAKAYU010000098.1 GCA_021809525.1 Pseudomonadota bacterium
GAGATTGTTCATGCCCATTCCGGCCACTCAGTACATCTGGTTCAACGGCAAGCTCGTTCCCTGGGAGAAGGCTACGGTGCACGTGCTCTCGCACGCGCTGCACTACGGCTCCTCGGTCTTCGAGGGCGTGCGTGCGTATGAGACGCACAAGGGCGTGGCCATCTTGCGCCTGCGCGAGCACACGCGGCGGCTGTTCGACTCGGCGAAGATCTACCGCATGAGTCTGCCGTTCTCGCCCGGGCAGATCGATGAGGCGTGCCGGCAGGTGATCGCCGCCAACGGACTCACCAAGGGCGCCTACATCCGCCCGGTCGCCTTCCGCGGCTACGGGGAGATCGGCGTGACGCCGAAGAACGAGCCGCCGACGGAAGTGGCCGTGGCCGCGTGGGAATGGGGCAAGTACCTCGGCCAGGAGAGCGAGGAGCAGGGAGTGGACGTGTGCATCTCCTCCTGGCACCGCGTCGCCCCGAACACGCTGCCGGCGCTCGCCAAGGCCGGCGGCAACTACCTCTCAAGCCAGCTGATCGGCGCCGAGGCACGCCGCCTGGGTTTTCACGAAGGAATCGGGCTCGCCCCCGACGGCACCCTCAGCGAGGGCTCGGGAGAGAATCTGTTTCTGGTCAAGGACGGCGTGCTGCTCACCCCGGCGCTCGCCCACTCGGTGCTCGGCGGCATCACGCGCGATACGGTCATGCGTCTTGCCCACGAGCGCGGCATCGAGGTGCGCGAGTGCGCCATTCCGCGCGAACTCCTTTACATAGCGGATGAGGCGTTCTTCACCGGCACGGCGGTCGAGATCACCCCGATCCGCTCGGTAGATCGCCTGACGGTCGGGGCGGGCAAGCGCGGCCCGATCACCGAGACGCTGCAGAAGGCGTTCTTCGGCCTGTTCAGCGGGACCACCGCGGACAAGTGGGGCTGGCTCGATCACATCGACATGGGCACCGCGCCGGCGGCGGCGGCGCGCTGATGAGCGCACCCCTGACGCTGTTCGAGAAGGTCTGGCGCAACCACGAGGTCGTGCCGGAAAGCGCCGAGACACCCGCGGTGCTGTACATAGACTTGCATCTGATCCACGAGGTCACCTCCCCGCAAGCGTTCACCGTGCTGCGCGAGCGCGGCCTGCGCCTGCGCCGGCCCGAGCGGACCTTCGCCACCATGGATCACTCGACGCCGACGCGCACCGAGCAGGTCTTCGGCGGCGCACCCATCAGCGTCGAAGCGGCCGCGCGCCAGGTGCGCGAGCTCGAGCGCAACTGCGCGCAGTTCGGTGTGGAGCTGCTCGGCCTGCGCGATGCACGGCGCGGCATCGTGCACATCATCGGCCCGGAGCTCGGCCTGACTCAGCCGGGCAAGACCATCGTCTGCGGTGACAGCCACACCAGCACCCACGGGGCACTCGGCGCGCTCGCCTTCGGGATCGGCACCACCGAGGTCGGGCATGTCTTTGCCACGCAGTGTCTGCTGCAGCGCAAGCCGCGCACCCTCGCCCTCAACGTGCACGGCAAACTCCCCGCCGGCGTCGGCGCCAAGGACCTCGTCCTCGCCGTCATCGGGCAGATCGGGGTGTCGGGCGGCACCGGGCACGTCATCGAGTACCGCGGCGAGACGATCCGCGCGCTCGACATGGACGAGCGCATGACGGTGTGCAACATGTCCATTGAAGCCGGCGCGCGCGCCGGCATGATCGCCCCCGACCAGACCACGTTCCGCTATCTGGCCGGCCGGCCCCGCGCGCCGCAGGGCGAGGCCTGGGAGGCCGCACTCGAGGCGTGGCGGCAGCTGCCGAGCGACCCCGGCGCGCGCTTCGATCGTGAGATCGACATCGACGCCGCGGCGCTCGAACCGATGGTGACCTACGGCACCAATCCCGGCATGGTGATGCCGATCGGCGGGACGATTCCCGAGCGCAGCGGCGATGCGGTGTTCGCCAAATCGCTCGCCTACATGGGTTTCGCCCCGGGGGAGCGCATCCGGGAGCATCCGGTGAACGTGGTGTTCGTCGGCAGCTGCACCAACGGGCGGCTCTCGGACCTGCGCACGGCCGCCTCGGTGCTGCGCGGCCGCAAGGTCGCCTCCGGAGTGCACATGCTCGTGGTGCCGGGCTCGCAGCAGGTCAAGCGCGAGGCCGAGGCCGAGGGGCTCGACCGCATCTTCATCGAGGCGGGCGCCGAGTGGCGCGAGTCGGGCTGCTCGATGTGCCTCGGGATGAACGGCGATCTGGTGCCCAAGGGCCACTACGCCGTCAGCACCAGCAACCGCAACTTCGAGGGACGACAGGGAATCGGGGCCCGCACCCTGCTCGCCAGCCCGCTCACCGCCGCAGCCTGCGCCGTGCGCGGGCGCATCACCGACCCGAGGGAACTGCTGTAATGGAGCCGATCCGCACCCTGCGCTCGCGCACCGTCGTGCTGGCGGTGAACGACATCGATACCGATCAGATCATCCCGGCGCGCTTCCTCACCACGACCACCCGCGAAGGGCTCGGCCGGCACCTGTTCGCCGACTGGCGCTTCGGCCCCGAGGGCGCGCCGCGCGCGGACTTCGTGCTCAACCAGCCGCAATCGAGCGGCTGCAGCATCCTCGTGGCCGGCCACAACTTCGGCTGCGGCTCCTCGCGCGAGCATGCGCCCTGGGCGCTCACCGACTTCGGCCTGCGCGCCGTGGTGAGCACGCAGATCGCCGATATCTTCCGCAACAACGCACTGAAGAACGGCCTGCTGCCGGTAATCGTCGAGCCGGACACTCACCGCTGGCTGCTCGAGCACTCGGGCGCCGAGGTCACGATCGACCTCGAGGCGAGGAGCCTGACTCTGCCCACGGGTGAGACGGCGCGCTTCCCGCTCGAGCCGTTCGCGCGCTACTGCCTGATGAACGGCGTCGATGAGCTCGGCTTCCTGCTCGGCCGCGAAGCTGAGATCGCCGCGTACGAAGCACGCAGGGCTCAGGCGTGAAGGCGCACATCGCCGTACTGCCGGGCGATGGGATCGGCCCGGAAGTCACCGCCGAGGCCGTGCGCGCGCTGCGCGCGCTCGAGAAGCGCCACGGACACATCTTCACGCTCACCGAGCTGCCCTTCGGTGGCGCGGCCATCGATCTGACCGGCAATCCACTGCCGGAACCGACGCTCGAGGCATGCCGGAACGCCGACGCCGTGCTGCTCGGGGCGATCGGCGGGCCGAAATGGTCGGCGCCCGAGGCCAAGGTGCGTCCCGAGCAGGGCCTGCTCGAGCTGCGCCGCGCACTCCGGGTGTATGCGAACCTGCGGCCCGTCAAGGTGCACCCGGCCCTGCTCGGCGCCTCGAGCCTCAAGAGCGAGGTTCTGCAGGGCACGGACCTGATCTTCGTGCGCGAACTCACCGGCGGCATCTACTTCGGCGAGAAGCGCCGTGAGGCGGACTGCGCCACCGACGTGTGCACCTATACTGTCGCGGAGATCGAGCGCATCGTGCGCGCCGCGGCACGCCTGGCACAGAAGCGCCGCAGGAAGCTGGTGTCGATCGACAAAGCGAACGTGCTCGAGACTTCGCGCCTGTGGCGTCAGGTGACGAGCCGGGTGATGCGCGAGGAATTCCCCGAGGTGGCGCTCGAGCACATGCTGGTCGACTCCGCGGCCATGCACCTGATCCGCCGGCCACGCGACTTCGACGTGCTCGTGACCGAGAACATGTTCGGAGATATCCTCACCGACGAGGCCTCGATGCTCGCCGGCTCGCTCGGCCTGCTGCCATCGGCCTCCCTCGGCGAGGGCACGCGCGGGCTGTACGAGCCGATTCACGGCTCGGCGCCCGACATCGCCGGTCGAGGCATCGCCAATCCCTACGGAATGCTGCTCAGCGCCGCACTGCTGCTCAGGCACTCCCTCGGCCTCACCGCGGAAGCCGCCGCGCTCGAAGCGGCCGTCTCAGACGCCATCGGTGCCGGGGCGCTCACGCCCGATGTTGCCGGCGCGACAGGGGCAGTCTCGACGCGCGAGGCCGCAGAGGCAGTGCTCGCGAGGCTTTGAGGTATCATCGGGGAATCTGAGGCGGCGGAGCGCTCGAGCGCGAGGCGAGGCGCGATGAGGCGACATGGGGTTCTCTGGGGCACGGCGCTCGCAGCGCTCCTCCTGAGTGGCTGCGCGGCGACGAGTCCGCCGGCCGGAACCACCGCGCGCAGCGCCATGCTCCCCCGCCAGCACCCCTCCGTCGCGAGGATCTGGGTGGTCACGCGGCACCCGCGGGCCTACATGGCCCGGCACTTCTCTCCTGCACGGCTGCCGGCGCAGGTGCGCGCCGAGATCGCACGCGCCGGAGCGGTCAGCCTGCCTTTCCACCGGCTCGTGGTGACGCGGCAGTTCGTTCGGCACGCCACGTACCGCAACGTCGACATACACACCCGCGTCACCGATACCTTCATCAACATCGGCCATGGATATCTCGAGGACCGGGAGCGGATCGCGGTCAACTCGATCCCGGTGGCGCTCAACCTGAACCTGAGCTACCTTGGGCTCTTAAGTGTCGAGCATCAGCACATCAGGGAACGCGCCACCTTCGTGCACGCCCCGATGCGGCTGCAGCAGCTCACCGGCCTGAGGCCGGGCGTGGCGCATCCGCTGCCGCGACACACTTACCGAATGACGGTGCGCTGGTCGCATCGGCGCACGAGCGACACGTGCAGGGCGGGCAGACGGTACTATCCGGCGCGCAGACTGCTCGCGCAGCTGCCGGGCCGTGCGCTCAATCTCGAGTGCACGATCAGCCGCGGCGGCCTCGTCAGGTCGCGCAACCGCGTGACCTACCTCACCGCCTACGGCATCTTCCTGATCCTGCAGCGCGACACGCCCGCCTACACCCTGCGCGCGAAGATCGTGCGCATCGGCGCCAGCTAGACGGACCTCGTCATGCCCCTACGCTGCGCGTGCGCGCGCCAGGCCCGCAGCGAGGTCCGCCCGCAGATCCTCCAGCGCCTCGATACCCACCGACAGGCGGATGAGCCCATCGGTGAGCCCCGCCTTGGCGCGCGCCGCCGGATCCATCGCTGCGTGCGTCATGGTGGCCGGGTGCGCCACCAGACTCTCGACGCCGCCGAGGGACTCGGCCAGTGAGAAGTACTCCAGCCCCTCGGTGAAGGCGCGCACGGCGGCAAGCCCGCCGGCGAGCTCAAGCGTCACGATCGCGCCGAAGCCGCGCTGCTGGTGGCGGGCTACCTCGTGGCCGGCGTGACTGCTCAGCCCCGGATAGTAGACCTTGGCGACCCCGCGCTCGGCGCTCAGCCACTCGGCGAGCCCCTGAGCGTTGCGCCCGTGGTGCTCGAGCCGCGCATGCAGCGTGCGCAGGCCGCGCAGTGTGAGGAAACTGTCGAACGGCGAGCCGGTCAGCCCCAGGCAATTGGCCCACCAGGCGAGCTCCTCGTGCACGGATTTCTCGCGCGCCACCACCGCGCCGCCGACCACATCGCTGTGGCCGTTGAGGTACTTGGTCGTGGAGTGCACGACGACATCGGCGCCAAGGGCAAGCGGCTGCTGCCAGGCCGGCGAGAGAAACGTGTTGTCCACCACCACTTTCGCGCCGGACGCATGCCCGAGCGCGGCGACTCGCTCGATGTCCGTGATGCGCAGCAGCGGATTGCTCGGTGTCTCGATCCACAGCAGCGCGGTCGGCTCGCGCAGCGCGGCCTTCAGCGCCGCATCGTCCGCGTAGTCGACGAACACCACCTGCCGCTCACCGCGTCGCCGCCAGGCATCGAGCAGACGGTAGGTGCCGCCGTAGCAATCGTGAGGCGCAACGATGCGCCCACCGGCCGGCACCAGGTACCCGGTGAGCGTGATGCCGGCCATGCCCGTGGCGGTGACCACTGCGCCGGCGCCGCCCTCGAGGTCGGCGAGCGCCGCGCACAACAGGTCGCGAGTGGGGTTGCCCGAGCGAGTGTAGTCGTAGCGGCCCTTCTCGCCGAAGCCGCGGAACGCGAACGTCGAGCTCAAGTGAATCGGCGGGACGACCGCGCCGGTGAGGGGGTCGGACTCCAGTCCCGCACGCACGGTGCGCGTGATCTGGGATTTCGTGTCGGTCGGTTGGCTCATTCAGGCGGTCTCGAGCACCGGGGCGAATACGCCGCGGAGCTGTTGGGGTTCTTTGAGGAAGGCGTCGTGGCCGTAGATCGATGAGATCTCGTGCAGCTGCGCCGCATGCAGCCGAGCGACCATAGCACGCACCTCGCTGAGCGGCACGAGCATGTCCTCCCGCACCGCCACCGCCGCGGTCGGCACGCAGATGCGGCTCGCCTCGACCCGGTGCAGGTCGATCGACTCGGACAGACACAGGAACGCCTCGGGACGATGCTGTGCGGCATAGTCCGCGCCGCGCGCGGCCAGATAGCGCTCCACCGGAAAGCGGGCGCGGCCCTGCTCGAACGTGGCGGGGCCGGCGAAGCGCGCCGCGAACTCCTCGCCGCTGCGGTAGGTCGACATCGCGAGCGAGCGCGCCAGCGCCAGCGCCTGCGTCGGCTGGCCCGCCTCGATGCCGAAGCGCACGATATCCCGCTGCACCGCGCGCCAGGCCGTGCCGAGCGGATGCGCACGGTCCGTGGCGCACAACACGATCAGCCGCCCGACCCGCTCGGGGAAACGCTCGCCGAAGGCGAGCGCCACCATGCCGCCGTAGGAGCCGCCGGCGATCGCCCGCAGGCTCGCAAGACCGAGGTGGTCCATCAGGCGCGCGAGCACCTCGGCCTGATCGTAGGTGGAGATGCTCGGGAAGCGCTCCCCGGCGAGCGGTCCGGTCGTCTCGCCGCTACCGCCAAGATAATCGAAGCTCAGTACCCGGCAACGCTCGGTATCGAGCGCGCGTCCGGGACCTGCGACCTGCGCCCACCAGCTCTGGCGCGGCTGCTCGGTCAGGCAGACCCGGCGGGTCGCGGAGATCCCTCCGAGGGCGCAGACGACGGGCGCGTTGGCAGCCCCGGCGAGCCGCCAGGCGACGCGCACCGTCGGCAGTTTCCCGCCGTGATGCAGGGACAGCCCCCCGGGAATCTCGAAAAAGCCCTCTCGCACGGTCTCGGCCGGCCCACACCGCAGGGGGTGTTCCGGCTCGATCGGACGGACCTCGGCAATGGCGTTCATGGATGGCTCCGCATTCCTCTCGGCTCACCGAGCACTCTTGCGGAGCGTCCCACCAGGGGCCTGGCGGGCGGGCTGCGACCATCCCCGCGCCCGGTGGCGCGAAGCCTCGCAGTTCGCTCATCTGTCGAGGCGCTCGCTGCCCAGGGGCGGCGCGGCGCATCGCAGGAGTTGGCACCTTTACAGACTGGTTGGGTCTGGCGGTTGCCCCGGCGTCTAAGGGCCTATCCCTCAGCCGGTCTCGATGAGTGGGGCCAGTGTAGGGGCTCGGAGCGGGGCCGGTCAAGCGAGCGCCCCCAAGCTCCTCCCCGGCCTGCCTCCGCGGGGAGCGGGGCGGCCGGCCGCGCGCCCTGGGGTACTGGCAATGCCCGCTCCATCGTGCTATTGTGCTATCACGCTATTACAGTCGACCGACATGAAAACCCACCGCAGCCTCACCCCCCGTCAGGAAGCGCTCGCCGAGCGCAATCTCTACACCGCCATCGCCGCGCTGCGCGATGCCGAGGAGGTTCGCGCCTTCTTCCGCGACCTGTGCACGCCCGCGGAGCTGCAGGCGATGGCCGACCGATGGTCGGTGGTCGACTATCTCAACCGCGGCCTGCCCTATCGGGAGATCCACCACCTCACGGGCGTCAGCGTCACCACCATAGGCCGGGTGGCGCGCTTTCTCGCCGCCGGCAACGGCGGCTACGGCCTCGTGGCAGAGCGCCTCGGCAAGTGGCACCTGCACGCGGCACGCGCCGCGGCGTCGGCCGCCGCCACCACCGCCGAGCCACCCGCGCCAGGGCGCGCCGGCGCTCAAGGACGCCGCCGGGAGGGCTCGCGCAATGGATGAGCCGCGCCTGAAGCTCGCCATCCAGAAATCCGGCCGGCTGACCGACCCCTCGCTCGATATCCTCGCGCGCTGCGGACTGAAGATCTCCCGCGGCAAGGATCAGCTCATGGCGTTCGGGGAGAACATGCCGCTCGATGTGCTGTTCGTGCGCGACGACGACATCCCCGACCTGGTGCAGGAAGACGTCTGCGACCTCGGGCTGGTCGGACTGAACGTGCTCGAGGAGAAGCGTCTGGAGCTCGCCGCGCGCGGTCATCCGGCACGGTTCCAGTCGGTGCGCACGCTTGATTTCGGGCGCTGCCGGCTCTGCCTCGCGGTGCCCGAAGGGCAGCCCTACGACGGCGCGCGCAGCCTCGAGGGCAGGCGCATCGCCACCACCTACCCTTACCTGCTCGAGAGTTACCTGCGCGAGCGCGCCATCAACGCCGAGATCGTCACGCTCTCCGGGGCGGTCGAGATCGCCCCGCGCCTCGGACGGGCCGATCTGATCTGCGATCTGGTCTCGACCGGCTCGACGCTGCAGGCCAATCACCTGCGCGAGGTCGAGACCGTGCTCGAGAGCCACGCGGTGCTGATCCGCACCCCGCTCGCGCTGCCGCCGCTGAAGGACGAGTGGGTCGAGCGGCTGGTGATGCGCCTCGATGGCGTGCAGCAGGTGCGCGAGAGCAAATACATCATGCTGCACGCCCCGCGCGCGGCGCTCGATGAGATCCGCAGGCTCCTGCCCGGCAGCGAGTTCCCGACCATCATTCCGCTCGAGGGCTCGCCCGACAAAGTGGCGGTGCATGCGGTGTGCCGCGAGAACGTGTTCTGGGAAACGCTCGAGCGGCTGAAGAAAGCCGGCGCGAGCGCGCTGCTCGTGCTGCCCGTGGAAAAGATGCTGGCATAACACCATGCGCATTCTGCAATGGAGCCGCCTCGCCGAGAGCGAGCGGCGAGCGGCGCTCGAGCGGCCGGTGCAGCAGGCCCGCGGCAGCATCGAGAGCCTCGTACGCGAAGTGATCGAAGCGGTGCGCGCGCGCGGCGATGACGCCCTGCGCGAGTACACGCGCCGCTTCGATGGCGTCGAGCTGCCCGAGCTGCGTGTCGGGGCCGAGGAGTTCGCCGCAGCGCGCCGCGCGCTCGCGGCGAGCGAGCGCGCGGCACTCGAGCGGGCGATCGAGAACGTCGAGCGCTTTCACCGCGCCCACGGCCTTGAGGCCCTGAGCATCGAGACCTCCCCGGGCGTGCGCTGCGAGTGGCTGTACCGGCCGATCGGCGCGGTCGGCCTGTACGTGCCGGCCGGCTCGGCACCGCTGCCCTCGGCCGTCGTGATGCTCGCCGTGCCGGCGCGCATCGCCGGCTGTCCGCAGCGCGTGCTGTGCACGCCGCCGGACCGCGCCGGGCGGGCGCATCCGGCCGTGCTCGTGGCCGCCGAGCTGTGTGGCGTCGAGCAGGTATTCAAGGTCGGCGGCGCGCAGGCCATCGCCGCCCTCGCCTATGGCACGGACAGCATTCCCAAGGTGGACAAGGTCTTCGGCCCCGGCAACGCCTGGGTCACGGCCGCCAAGCAGACCGTCGCGGCCGATCCGCTCGGCGCGGCATGCGACATGCCGGCCGGACCGTCCGAGGTCATGGTGCTCGCCGATGAGACGGCGCGCGCGGATTTCGTCGCCGCGGATCTTCTGGCGCAGGCCGAGCACGATCCGAACGCCCAGGCGATTCTCGTCACCCCGAGCGGCGCGCTCGCACACTCGGTCGATGCGGCCCTCGAGAGGCAGGCCGCCGTGCTCTCGCGGCGCGCCATTCTGGCGAAGTCCCTCACCGCGTGCCGCGCTCTGCTCGTCGAGGATCTCGATATGGCCGTGGCAGTGGCCAATGCGTACGCCGCCGAACACCTGATCCTCGAGGTGCGCGAGCCGCGCGCGCTGCTCGGGCGCATCGTCAACGCCGGCTCGGTGTTCCTCGGCGCCTGGTCGCCGGAGCCGATGGGCGATTACTGCTCGGGAACCAATCACGTGTTGCCGACCTATGGGTACGCCCGCGCCTACAGCGGCCTCGGGGTCGCCGATTTCCTCAAGCGCATCACCGTGCAGGAGCTCACTGCGGCCGGACTGCGCGCCCTCGGCCCCACCGCGGTCACCCTGGCTCAGCTCGAGGGCCTGGATGCGCACGCGGCCGCCGTCACCTGCCGTCTGCGGGCGCTCGAGGCCGACGGCGCCTGCGCACCATCCTTCCCCGCAGAGCGCGCATGAGCTGGGTGAACGAGCTGGCCCGTCCGGACATCGTGGCGCTGCGCGTCTACGAGCATGCGGCATGGCGCCCGGAGCTCGAGCGGCTGCACGCCAACGAGCTGCCGTGGGATCCGGCCGGCGGCGATGCCCGCGACGGACTGAACCGCTACCCACAGCCTCAGCCGCGCGAGCTGCTCGAGCGGCTTGCCGCCCTCTACGGCGTCGAGCCCGCCCGGGTGCTGCTCGGACGCGGCAGCGACGAGGCGATCGATCTGCTCTGCCGGGCATTCTGCCGCGCCGGCGAGGATGCCGTGCTCGTCTGCCCGCCCACCTTCGGCATGTACGCGGTGTCGGCGCGGATTCAGGGGGCCGCAGTGCTCGAAGCGCCACTCGTGCCCGAGCAAGGCTTCGCGCTCGATGCGAACGCCGTGCTCGCCCGCTGCACCGGCACGACCAAGCTGGTGTTTCTGTGCTCGCCGAACAACCCCACCGGCAACCTGCTCGAGGAGCGCGCGATGCTGCGCATCGCCGGGGAGCTTGCGCAGCGCGCACTCGTGGTGGTCGATGAGGCGTATCTGGAGTTCTCCGGCCGCGCGAGCCTCGCGCAGCAGCTGCGCGAGTACCCCAACCTCGCGGTGCTGCGCACGCTCTCGAAGGCCTACGGCCTGGCGGGGGCGCGCTGCGGGGCACTGCTCGCCGATCCACAGGTGATCGCGCTGCTGCGCAAGATCATCCCGCCGTACGCCATCCCGCGGCTCACTGTCGCGGCGGTGCTCGAGCGCTTAGTGCCGCAGGCGCTCGCAGCCGGCCGCGCGCAGCTCGCCACACTGCTCAGTGAGCGCTCGCGCCTCGAGCGCGAGCTCCCCGCGCTGCCCCGGATCACGCGCATTTGGCCGAGCGATGCCAACTTCATCCTCGCCGAGTTCACCGACCCCGCTACGGCGCTCGAGTGCGCCGCGGCGGCGGGGCTGCTCGTGCGCGATGCGCGCGCCTATCCCGGGCTCGGCCGCGCGCTGCGCATCAGCGTCGGTACGCCGGAGCAGAACACACGGCTGCTTGAGGCCTGGTCATGAACTCACCGGCCGCCACGCTGTTCATCGACCGCGACGGCACGCTCATCGAAGAGCCCGCCGATCGGCAGGTCGATGGGCTCGAGAAAGTGCGCTTCATGCCCGGAGTGTTCGCTGCCCTCGCCACGCTCAGGCGGCGCGGCTTTCGCCTGGTGATGGTGACCAACCAGGACGGTCTCGGCACCCCGTCCTTCCCGCGGCCGCACTTCGAGACGGCGCACCAGTTCGTCCTCGACACCTTCGCGAGCCAGGACATCACGTTCGAGGCGGTTTTCGTCTGCCCGCACTTTGCGGCCGACGGCTGCGCCTGCCGCAAGCCGAACACCGCGCTCGTCGAGGAGTACATCCGCGCCGAGCGCGTCGATCTCGCCGCGAGCGCCGTCATCGGCGACCGCGACACCGATCTGCAGTTCGCCGCCAATCTCGGCGTGCGGGGCGTGCGCGTGCGCCGCGACGGCGCGCCGCATGAAACCTGGCCCGCGGTAGTGGCTGAGCTGACCGCACGCCGCGCGCGGGTCGAGCGGCGCACGCGCGAGACCGACATCGAGGTGCGCGTCGATCTCGATGCCGCCGGCCCGGTGCGCATCGCCAGCGGGATCGGCTTCTTCGACCACATGCTCGAGCAGCTCGCCGCGCACGGCGGCTTCGCGCTCGAGCTCACCTGCAAAGGCGATCTGCACGTCGACGAGCATCATACGGTCGAGGACTGCGCGCTCGCGCAGATCG
>JAKAYU010000099.1 GCA_021809525.1 Pseudomonadota bacterium
GATCTGGACTCGTGAATCGCGCGTTTCGCGTGATCGATGTCGGATTGCGCACCGGACGGTACAACATCGCCTTCGACCAGGCGATGCTCGAGTTGCATCAGGAGGGGCTGATCGGGAACTCGCTGCGGTTCATCCACTTCGAGCCCGTGGCGCTCCTCGGGCGTCACCAGTCCCTCAGCGCCGAGCTCGATCTCGAGTACTGCAGGGCGCATGGCATTCAGACCGGCCGGCGCATCACCGGCGGCGGGGCGATCTACCTGGATCGCGGCCAGCTCGGCTGGGCGCTCGTGTTCGAGCGTGAGGCATTCGGCGGCGCTTCCCTCGGCGAGGTGGCGCGCAGACTGTGCGAGGCGGC
Organism: Pseudomonadota bacterium; assembly: GCA_021809525.1. Taxonomy (GTDB): domain Bacteria; phylum Pseudomonadota; class Gammaproteobacteria; order Steroidobacterales; family Steroidobacteraceae; genus 13-2-20CM-66-19. The sequence goes on from JAKAYU010000099.1 coordinate 356, forward strand.
CGCCGCGGGCCTGTGCTCACTTGGAGTCGAGGCGCGATTCCGGCCCCGCAACGACATCGAAGTCGGCGGGCGCAAGATCGGCGGCACCGGCGGCTTTTATGACGGCAACTCGCTTCTCTATCAAGGCACGGTGCTGGTCGACCTCGACAGCGCCGCAATGTTCGGCGCGCTGCGCGTGCCGCAGGTGAAGACGGCCAAACGCGGGCTCGACTCTGCGGCGCAGCGGGTCGTGACGCTGCGCGAGCTCCTCGCAGAGCGCACGCCGAGCATCGCGCAGGTCCAGCAGGCGCTGCTCGAGGGATTCAGGGCGCATCTGGGGCTGCAGTTCGAGCCGTGCAGCGTTTCAGAGTGCGAGCTGCAGCGGGCCGAGGAGCTGCATGACACGCTGATCGGCCGTGATGAGTTCGTCGCGGAAATCGATGGGCCGCCAGGCGGCGCAGGTGTCTCGATGGGGACACATACCGGGCCGGGAGGTACGATCGTCGCGTATCTCAGGCGCGAGGGGGCGCGGGGCGGGCGCATCGGTCAGGTGATGATCACCGGGGATTTTTTCGTCGCGCCGCCGCGGCTCGTCTTCGATCTGGAGAGCCGGCTGCGCGGTCTCGAGCTTGATGAGATCGGGGCCGCGGTGGAGGCGTTCTTTGCGGCACAGATCCCGGGCACGCTCTCGGTGACGGCAGCGGACTTCCGCCATGCGCTCGAGGCGGCCGCCGGCGGGTCGGCCGCGCCCGAGCTGCGCTGAGGCCTCCATGGCAGATGCGCTGAAGACCCTGGCGGTCGTGCAGCACACTTCGGGCGAGTACCTCGGGCTGATCGAGGATCACCTGGAGTTGCGGCGGATCCGCTTTCGCTACTTTCGCCCCTTCACCGCCGGCGGCCGAACACCGCGCACGGCGGAGGCGGCCGACGGACTGGTGCTGCTCGGCGGCGGACCCTGGGCGGCGAGTCCCGGCGAGCGGCGCCTGCCGTCGCTCGATCAGGAGCTCGAGCTCGCCGCCGACGCGCTCGAGGCCGGCAGTCCGGTCATCGGCTTCGGCCTCGGTGCCCAGATCCTCGCGCTCGCCGCGGGCGGCAGCGTGCGGCCCGGCCCGCTCCGGTTCGAGGTGGGCACCGCACGGCGGGTGGTGGATGATGCGCTCGCCGGGTGCCTGCCGAGCCGCTATCCGCTGGTGCGCTACGGCCCCGACCAGCTGATGGTGCCGCCGCATGCGCGCACGCTTGCCTGTGACGAGGCGGGCCAGGCAGCGCTCTTTCAACTCGGGGAGCGCGCGTTCGGTTTCGCGGGGCACCCCGGCATCAAGTCCGCGATCATCGAGGATCTGATCATGGAGTTTCCCGAGGCTCCGGCCGAGACCGTGGCGCCGCTTGCCGCGCTGCGCGCGCATCAGGCCGAGCTGCACGCGGCGCTCGGGGCAGTGATGACCGGACTGATTCGCTGCCTCGGGTTGATGGGCGAGACAGCGGATTGATAAAGCGCAATTTTGCTTGCGGTTTGCAGGGATAGATATTAGGATTTTCTCATAGACGATCCGGGGGGATCGCCGTCACAGAAGAGGCCGCGTCGAATGGCTTCAAAGCTCCTGATCGTCATGGCCAACACCGATCCGCGCAACGGCGCGGAGCTCGGCGCGCCGATTTTCCAGGCGACCGTCGCCGCCGCGATGGAATTCGAGGTGGAGGTCATCTGCACCGCCGCCGCGGGTCTGCTCCTTAAGAAGGGTGTCGCGGAGAATCTGCGCGTCAAGGCGGGCTCGCCGAAATCCGTGCTCGACTTCATCGTCGATGCGCACGAGGCAGGGGTGAAGTTCCTCTGCTGCTCGCCGAATCTCGATCTGTTCGAAATGTCCGAGGCGGACATGATTCCGCAATGCAGCGGGGTGGTCGGCGGTGCGTATCTGGTCGAGCGTGTGATGGATGACGATTACAAGGTGCTGACTTACTAGCGGCGGGCAGCGGAGCATACCGATGGAACACTCCGGCAGCACACGAGTTCAGCAGTTCATCGGCGACCCGCTCACGGGCGCCGCGCCGGTCGAGCGCTCGAAGCTCGAGGAGATATTCCGCGACATCCAGGCGGACCTGCGCTTCGATCACCAGCTAAACGGCTGCCTCAACTGCGGCATCTGCACCGCCACCTGTCCCTCGGCGCATTACTACGACTACAGCCCGCGCGAGATCGTGCAGCTCCTCTGGACCGAGAATCTCGAGGGCATCTACGACGCGATGCAGGAGAAGATCTGGGCGTGCGCGCAGTGCTACACGTGCGCAGCCCGCTGCCCGTTCGGCAACTCCCCGGGCGGCCTGGTGATGCTGATGCGCGAGACGGCGATCAAGCACGGCATGGAGTCGGCGAAGAACGTGCTGCGCCCCTTCAGCCGCGTCATGCTCAAGCTCATCTCCACTGGCAACCAGCTCTCCCCGGACATGATCAGCCGGGACGCCTTTCCAGACTGGGGTCCGAACATCTCCAAAGTGGACGCGCCGCTTGCGACGCTGCGCAAGGCGATCCCGGTGCCGACGCTGCACACCACCAAGACCGCCTGGGAGGTCAATCTGAAGACCTCTGTCGAGCTCTACACGATCTGGGAAGAGACCGGAGTGCTCGAGAGCTTGAAGGCGGTCGACCCGAATCTGTTCGATGTGATCCGCGACATCATGGACGAGAAGCGCGAGGAGTATTCCGATTGGCAGGAGGAGCAGGAGGAAGAGGACGATGACTAGCCGAACGACAGCCCCGTCCCAGCGGCTTGCCCGCCACGCAATCTGAGGTTCCGAGCTATGAGCAATCCCACTGATACGCCAGCCGGCGAGCGCTTCACCGGCCATGGACCGGAGTGGCAGAGCACCCGGCTGAACGCCAAGGATGCGCAGGTCGCCACCGTCTGGGTCGAGCAGATCATCAACAAGCGCAGCATGCAGACCGGCAAGGAGCGGGTCGAGGACGTGCGCGACATCATGTGGCAGCTGGAGAAGGACGGGCAGATCGTAGTGCACCGCGTCACCGAGGAGCACAAGCCGGTGATGGTCAAGACGCTCTACGGCTGGGACAAGAAGATCCCGACCGTGCGCCTGTGGCACCACAAGTCCTGCGGGCAGTGCGGCAACATCCCGGGCTACCCGGCCTCGCTTCTGTGGCTGATGAACCAGCTCGGGACCGAGTACCTCGATGAGACGGATCAGACTTCCTGCACCGCCTGGAACTATCATGGCTCGGGAATCGGCAACATCGAGAGCCTGGCGGCGGTTTTCCTGCGCAACTTTCATCAGGCCTACGTCGCGGCCAAGGCGCAGGGCCTGCCGGACGGTTACTATTATCCGCTGGTGCATTGCGGCACCTCATTCGGCAACTACAAGGAGGTGCGCGGCTATCTGCTGCACTCCGCCAAGCTACGCGAGCGGGTGCGGCAGATTCTCGGCAAGCTCGGCCGGCTGGTCGACGGCAAGCTGCTGATCCCCGAGGAGATCGTGCACTACTCGGAGTGGCTGCACGTGATGCGCGAGGAGGTCGCGAAGCTCCGGCAGATCGACTGCAGCAACATCCGCGCCACCATTCACCCGGCGTGCCACGTCTACAAGATGGTGCCCGAGGACGTCATCTACGACGACAAAGTGCTGGACGGAAACCGGGTCGCGGTATCGACAGGCATCATGCAGACCCTCGGCGCCGAGGTGATCGACTACTCGACCTGGTATGACTGCTGCGGCTTCGGCTTCCGGCACATCATCTCCGAGCGCGAGTTTACCCGCTCGTTCGCGATCGATCGGAAGATACGCGTCGCGGTCGAGGAGGCGCACGCGGACGTCATGATCGGCCACGACACCGGCTGCATCACCACCCTCGATAAGAATCAGTGGATCAGCAAGGCGGACGGGCGGCCCGTCGGCCTGCCGGTGCTCGCCGACTGTCAGTTCGCGGCGCTGGTGTGCGGGGCCCATCCATACAAGATCGTTCAGTCGCACTGGCATGCCTCGGCGACCGAGACGCTGATGGAGAAGCTCGGCATCGACTGGCAAGCCAAGAAAGCCGAGTTCGAGGAATATCTGAAGGAGGTTGCGGCCGGGCGGGGCGAGACGCTGTATGACCCGCGGCGCAAGATCACCTCCGGTCCCGGCTTCAAGCGTATTGGACAACCCGGATGAGCAAACCGATTCTGATCGTCGGGGCAGGCCCTGCGGGGCTCGCAGCGGCCCATGCGCTCGCCAGCGTCGGCCAGAGCGCCGTGCTCGTGGAGAAGGCCGAGCGTCTCGGGGGCGCGCCCATTCTTTCCGGCTACGCCAAGCTCGTTCCCTCCGGGGAGTGGGCCAAGGACGCCATCGGCGGAATGGTGCGGCGGGTGGAGGAGGACCGGCTCATCGAGGTGCATCGCGCAGCGACCGTCACCGCCTTCAGCGGCGCGCCCGGGGAGTTCAACGTCGAGCTGTCCGACGGCAAGCGCCTGCAGGCGGGGGCAGCGATCCTGTGCACGGGCTTCACCCACTTCGATTCGCTCAACAAGCCGGAGTGGGGCTTTGGAACGTTTCCGGACGTCGTCACCACCGCCCAGGTAGAGCAGATGATCTCCTCGGGCCAGGGCGTGCGCTGCCCGTCCGACGGCCGCAAGCCCCAGCGGGTGGCGATCCTGCTGTGCGTCGGCTCGCGCGACCGGCAGATCGGTCGCGAGTGGTGCTCGAAGATCTGCTGCACGGTGTCGGCCAACATCGCGATGGAGATCCGCGAGGAGCTGCCGGACTGCCATGTGTACGTGTACTACATGGATATCCGCACCTTCGGACTGTATGAGACGAAGTACTACTGGCGCAGCCAGGAGGAATTCAAGGTCAAGTACATCAAGGCGCGCATCGCCGAGGTGACCTCCGACGGCGAGAAGCTCATCGTCAAGGGCGAGGACACGCTCGTGAAGCGGCCGATCACCATTCCCTTTGACATGGTGGTGCATGCCATCGGCATGGATCCGAATGTCGAGAACAAATCGATCGCCTCGGTGTTCGGCGTGACGCTCGAGGAGCACGGCTATCTGGCGCGCGGCAACTCGTACGCCAATACCGCCGAGACATCCCGGCCGGGCGTGTTCGTGGCGGGCGCGGCGACCGGGCCGGAGACGATCGACGACTCCATCGCGCAGGGCCATGCGGCGGCAGCCCGGGCGCTGGCGCTGATGCGCCCGGCGCAGGCGAGGGCCTGAGAGGACACAGATGGCGGGCTGGCTGGCTCAACGGGGCGCGCAACCAAAGCCGCCCGGCGTGCGGCTCGAGCTGAGTGGGCCGCGGCTCGAGGCGAGCCTGGCGCGACTTACCGCCGGATGCGAGGCGCATGGCGGCATTGAGCGCTACGCACAGGCGGTGAAGCTCAAGAGCGCGATGTTTCGCGACGCGCTCGGGGCGGCCGGGGAACAGTCGGCGGAACTGGAGCCTGAGACCTTCAAGGGGCTGTGCACGTTCATGGCAACGGTGCGCAGGCGTGTCGCCCCGTGGCTCGAGCGGCCGCACTTCGATGCCCTCAGAGACGAGCTCGCGCGACTCAGCCGTGTCATCGGCGATACCTCGAATACGGACCCGGCGCTCGCCGCCTTCGGCGGCGGCTTCGCAAGCGGTTCGCCCGAGCGCTGGGTGCGCGACCTCGCCGCCGAGATTCTGCATAACGTCGCGCCGGAGCGCTTCCCGCTGATGAACCGCTGGGTCTGGGATGCCGCGACGAATACCGGGGTGATCCGCGAGCTGTGGTTCACGGACGAGCGTGAAAATGCGCGCATCGAGGTGCCGGACACCTACGCGACATTTCTGACTCTGCGTGAGGAGCTCAGCGGATTTCTGAGCGGCAACGGGTTTTTCCGGGACGTCATCTATTACGTCGACCTGCTGTGCGCGCAGGTGTACGCGGAGTACATCTGCGAGCAGGGCGGAAGTTACCTGCGCACCGACTTCTCCGCAGAGGACGATCCGCTGCAGTACACGCGCCGGCTCCTTGGGCTCGATGGCGTCAGACCCGGCACGCGGCGCACCCGTCTGAAGACGATCGATGGCAAGGCTTTCGTGCTCGCCGATGACTCACCGCACGGACTGCTCGACTGAGGCCCCTGATGCCCATTCACGAAAAATCGCTGATCCGCCCGGAAAACCTCAAGACCCACGAGAAGCTCGTGGTCGATGGCGTCGATGTGTCCGGGCACTGGAGCACGTTCATCCACTCGCGCGTCGTGACCGATTACAACGAGGCGCTGCAGGAGGAGATCGCCGCTCTGCCGGGTGGAGAGAACATCCACCGCTGCTGGCAATGCGGCTCGTGTACGAACGCCTGCACGGTCAATGCGGTCAACCCCGACTTCAATCCCCGCTACTGGATCTACCTGGTGCGCATGGGCATGGAGTCGGAGCTGCTACGCGACAAGGACATCATCTGGCAGTGCGTCTCTTGTAATAAGTGCACCTACGCGTGTCCGCGCGATGTGGTCCCGGAGGGCGTGATGAAGGCGCTCAGCCACTGGCTTGAGCTCAAGGGCCACACGCGCAAGTCCCCGTCGATGATTTTCGACGAGGTGTTCACCGAGCAGGTGATCGAGCGCGGCCGCATTGAAGAGGGCCGGATCATCCAGAGCTTCTTCCGTCGCACCGGGCAGGCGCTCGGGCAGGACTGGCTGATCGAGATGGGTCGGCGTCTGCTGCGACGGCTGCCGCTCGCCATGCTGACACGACTCGGCCTCTCGAGCGTGCACGCGCCGCGTACGCACGGCTGGGCGCGCTCGCGCGCAGCGTTGCGCGAGTATGTGGCCGAGGAGCACGCCCGTCAGCGCCGGGCGCTGGGGCTGAACGAGTTGATCGAGGGCGCGCAGCGCGACGCGGCCGGCATTCCACACGCTTAGGTAACGAAGCTATGTCCGACTCCAAGGCCGACAAGTACCGCAAGGTCGCCTACTACCCGGGCTGCGCCCTCGAGGGGACCGGCCACGCCTACGACCGCTCGACCCGACAGGTGGGCAAGGCGCTCGGGCTCGATCTGGTCGAGGTGCGCAACTGGAACTGCTGCGGGGCGATGGAGGCGAAGAACATCGACCCGAAGGTCCAGACATATCTGTCCTCGCGCGTGATGTCGATCGCGGCGAATGAGATGGGCATGGATGTCGTGATGGCGCCGTGCAATGGCTGCTATCACAACCTGAAGAAGGCCGAGTACGATCTGGCCCACGACGCCGATAGCGCGCAGGTGGTCGGGCGGCTCGCGCAGAAGGCCGGCGAGACCGCATACCGTGCCGGGCAGGTCGAGACCATACACGCGCTGGAGTGGATCAAGTCGGCCATCGGTGAGCAGGGACTGCGCGAGCGGATCCGCGGCGGGCTGAAGGGCCTGCGCGTGGCCAATTACTACGGCTGCATGTATACCCGGCCGCGGCATATCTTCCCGGAGAAGAACGCCGGTCCGGGCAGCGAGTCGACCGCCAAGCCGCATTTCATGGACGACCTGCTGGCGGCCGCCGGAGCGGAGAACGTCGAGTTTGCCCTCAAGACCGCCTGCTGCGGTGGCGCACATACGCTTTCCGACAGCGACATGTCGACGCGGCTCGTGCTCAACATCCTGCAGGCGGCCGAGGCGGCCGGCGCCGAGGTGATCGCTACGGAGTGCCCCACTTGCCATTCGGGGCTTGAGATGCACCAGGTGCGTGCAGAGAAGCGCTTCGGCAAGAAGACCGAGGTGAAGATCGTCTACTTCACGCAGTTGCTCGGGATCGCGCTCGGGCTCTCCCCGCGCAAGGTCGGTCTGCACGAGAACGTCTCGGACGTGTTCGCTGCGCTGAAGAGCCGAGGAGTGGCGTGAGATCCCTTGCCGAAATCGAGGCGCGCCTTACGGAGCTGCTCGAGCGCGACGCGCAGGCGGACGATGCCGGGGAGCTGCTCCGGCTCGCTGAGGAGGTGCTCGAGCACTGGGTGAGTGCGCACGGGCAGACTCCGACGCAGGAGCGACGCGAGGGGTTTCGACTGCTCGCGCTGCACCGGCAGGGCGCGCAGGATGAGCCGAGCTTCAACGCCTGCCGCGAGAGCTGCCGCGAGCTCGTGTACCATTACAATCTGGTAGTATCGGAGCCGGCGGCGGGCGAAACACCGGCCCGGGCGCAGACGATGGCGCGACTCGCCAATCATCTGTATCTGTTCGTCGCCGGTAAACTTCAGATCAGGCAGCTCGGGGAGTTCTGCTGCGCGTCGCGTCCGCTGCGGGCGCAGGCCGAGTGAACGGGCTGCCGCGAGGCATATTTCTGACAGAGGACTGAATCCATGGCGACTGTGCGCGGCTGCAATCTACCCGATGAGCTGTTGTACGACGTTCAGAACCAGATCTGGTTCCAGGAGCTCGGGGACGGCAACGTCAAAGTCGGGATGACCGCGGTGGCGACCGCCATGGCTGGGCGCCTGGTAGCGTTTACCCCCAAGAGCGTCGGCAAGGAGGTCAAGGCCGGCAAGTCCTGCGCGACCATCGAGTCTGGCAAGTGGGTCGGACCGGCGAAGGTCGCCAGCGGCGGCACCATCGTCGAGGTCAACGAGGCGCTCGTTGCAACGCCTTCGCTGGCCAACGAGGACCCCTACGGCAAGGGTTGGCTGCTCATCATCAAGCCCGAGGCGTGGGACTCGGTCAAGCCGACGCTCATTCCGGGCAGCGCGGTCGCCGCTCCGTACGAGGCGAAGATGGCCGCGGATGGGTTCGCCGGATGCGCGCCGTGAAGCGAGCCACGGGGACGGCCGCGCGGCGCCCCGTTCCCCTCGTCGGCGTGCTGCGTCCTCAGCAGCTCAGCGAGATGCAGGCCAACGCCAACCGCGTGTCGGACGTGCTCAAGGCGATCGCCAACGGTGCGCGTTTGATGCTGGTCTGCCAGCTGGCCGAAGGAGAGAAATCCGTCGGACAGCTCACCGCCTGCGTCGGGCTCGCACAATCGGCCGTCTCGCAGCATCTAGCGCTGCTGCGCAGGCACCACGTGGTTACGACGCGCCGGCACGGCCAGTCGGTCTACTACGGCCTGGCGAGTGCGGAAGTCGCTGAAGTGATCAAGACGCTACACGACCAGTTCTGCCCGAAACGGCGCTGAGAGAGCCGCCGCGCGCCCATGTCCAGCCCGGATGGCGCCTGCGAGGATTCTGCGTTCACCGAGCGCACGGTCGCGCAGTGGCCCGATGTGCTGGTCGTGGGCCTCGGACCGGCGGGCGCCCGCGCGGCCGCCGTCGCCGCAGCCGCCGGCCTGCAGGTCCTCGCCATCGAACGGCGCGCGCGGATCGGGGATCCTGTGCAGTGCGCCGAGCTCGTTTCCGCCGCGTTCACCGTCGAAACCATGCGCTGGGAGGCTGTGACGACCCAGGGCATCCGCCGCATGGTCACGCGGGTGGAGCGTGAGCCGGCCGACAGCACCGAGGGTTTCGCCGGCCGCATGATCTCGCGGCGGCAGTTCGATCAGCGGCTTGCCGAGCATGCCGCGGCCTGTGGTGCGCGTCTCGTGCTTGGAGTCACAGTGAGCGCTGTCGCTGCCGATGGGCGCATACGCTTGTCCAACGGACAGTCGCTCTGGCCGCGAGCACTGATCGGCGCCGATGGGCCGCGGTCACGCGTGGGCGCGGCCATCGGCCGGGCGAATCGTGAACTCGTGGTAGCGCGACAAGTGACGGTGCGCCTCGAGGCGCCGTACGACGCCACTGACATTTTCCTGCGGGCGGAGTATCGCGGCGGTTACGCCTGGCTGTTTCCCAAGGGCCGGGATGCGAATCTCGGAGTCGGCGTGGACCAGACCGAGCGCGCGCGGCTGAAGTCGCTGCTCGAGGCACTGCAGGCTGAACTCGCGGCCGATGCGCGCATCAGCCCTGCGCCCGGCGCGATGCTCACCGGAGGGCTGATTCCCGTGGGCGGACGCCTGAGAGCCTGCGGGCGTCTCGGTACGGTTGCGGTTGCGCTCGCCGGGGATGCGGCGGGACTGACAAACCCGGTGACGGGTGCGGGCATCGAGGCCGCAGTGCGCTCCGGGGAACTCGCCGGCCGCGCGGTCTGCGCCTGGCTCGGCGGCGTAGGCGAGGCCTTGCAGGACTATGAGGAGGAACTCGGCGATCTCTACGACGGCGCCTATGCGCGTGCGCAGCGGCACCGGCGCGAAGTTCTGCGCTGCGCGGATGCGCGCAGTCTGCGCAGGGGCTGGATCAGCTCGCCGGAGTACTGGGCATGAGGGCATCAGCCCGCGTGCGCGAGCTGCGGCAGCACTTGCGACCCAATGCACCTGAGAGACTCGCGCACCACTTCGGTGGGCAACGCACCGGCTCCGATGGAGCAGAGCAGATGCGTCACGCCCGCTTCGCGCAGCCGCGCGATGCGCTCGAGGCATTCCTCGGGGGTGCCGACAATGGCCAGTCCCGCCAGCTCGAGCAGGCTCAGGCGCGCTCCCAGTCTGAACAGGCGCCGGAAGCGTCCCAACTGGTGCATGTGCTCGTAACTCGGCAGAAGCCGCTCGAGAACCGGTGCCGTGATGCGCAGCAACTCGCCGTACGACCAGCGCAGTGCCGGGTCGGCGAGCCTCCGAGCGCGCTTGCGGTCGGGCAGACACAGCATCGCGACGGTCATCCCGATGCGCGGGGCGTGTGCGCCACGCCACGCCTGCCGATAGCGCTTCAGGTCCGCCGCAATCATGGCCCACGGTTTGAAAGGTCCGGCCAGCACGCCAAGCCCCTCCGCGGCGGCCCATTCGAAGGTCTCTGGGCTCACTGCGGCGCTCCACAGCGGCGGGTAGGGTCGCTGCAGCGGTCGCGGCAGCGCGCGCACTCCCTCGAGCCGGAAGTGCCGACCCTCATGAACGACCGGCGCATCCACCGCGCAAGCGCGCAGGATCGCGAGGGACTCCTCGACGAGCGTGCGGCTGTGCGCCGGCTCTGCGCCGAAGGCCGCGTACTCCTGCGGGGAGAATCCGCGGCCAATACCCACTTCCAGCCGCCCTGCCGAGAGCACATCCAGCGTGCCGATGCGCTCGGCGACGTGCAGGGGATGATGATAGGGCAGAGGAATCACTCCGAGCCCGAGCCGCAGACGCGTGGTGCGCCGCGCGAGCGCCGCGAGCAGCAGATCGGGTTTCGACAGGTGAGAGTAGCCGGGCATCAGGTGGTGCTCGACCAGCCACACACCGTGAAAGCCGAGCCGGTCGGCGAGATC
>JAKAYU010000100.1 GCA_021809525.1 Pseudomonadota bacterium
ACCTCCTGCACACGATCCACGGGCAGATTGAGTGGGATCCGGCGGCGGCGCGCGCCCTGGTGATCCGGTTCGGAGATTTTTTGCGCCGCCTGCTCAAGGCCAGCGAGCGGGAGTTCTGGCGGCTGGCCGAGGAGATCGAGTTCGCCCGTCTGTATCTCGAGCTGCAGCAAAAGCGCTTCGCCGACCGGCTGACGGTCAGTGTGCGCGAGGAGGAGGCCTCCGCGACGGTGTGGGTGCCGAGCCTGATCCTGCAGCCGCTGGTGGAGAACGCCGTCATGCACGGCCTGACGGGCCACCATGGGGCGGTGACCGTGAGCGTTGAGGCGGTGAGCGCCGGCGGTATCCTCACGCTGCGAGTCATCAACACGATGAGCGGGGACGGGCGGTGCTCAGCCGCCGGGATCGGATTGAAGAACGTGCGCGACCGGCTCGAGATCCACTTCGGCGCGGCGGCATCCGTGCGCGCGGCGCCCAGCCGTTCGGGAGAATGGGTCGGTGAGATCCGCCTGCCCCGGTTGCCCGACCTGCGGGTTCCCTCGGTCAGTTAGAGAGGCCAGAAGATGCTCGAGGTAGTGCTGGTAGACGATGAGGCCGCTGCACGCCGTGTTCTGCGCGAGTATTGCGCACTGGAAGCGGATTTGAAGGTCATGGGCGAGTACGGCGACGGGCGGACGGCCCTTGAGGCAATCCGCACGCACGTGCCGCACGTACTGCTGCTCGACGTCAGGATGGAATCGATGGATGGGATCGAGCTGGTTCGCTCGCTCGACCCGCGCACGCTGCCGTTGATCGTGTTTGTCACCGCCTACGACCATTATGCGCTCGAGGCGTTCGAGCTGAGCGCGGTGGATTATCTGCTCAAGCCGTTCGATCGGGAGCGGTTCCGACACACGATCGATCGTGTGCGGCGACGGGTGGCGGTGGAGACCGCTGCGCAGCGGCGTGAGGTGCTCGAGGCACTGCTCGAGCGCATCGAGCGGGCGCAGCATGCGCGTGTCGATGCGATACCGCGCATCCTGGTCGGAACGGGCAGCGAACAAAGCATGCTGGACGTGGAGCTGATTGAACTCGTGACGGCGGAGCGCAACTACATCCAGCTGACGGTGGGCCGCGAGACGTTTCCGGTGCGCGGCACGCTTCAGCAGGCCGAGAAGACCCTGCAGGTGCTACCGATTCTACGCATCAGCCGTTCGCGTCTCGTGAACATGAACCATGTGCGCAGCGTCAGCCGCACGCCGCGGGGTGATTTCATTCTGGTGCTGGCAGGCGGCTCGACCGTCACGAGCAGCGAGGGTTTCCGCGAGTCGGTCCGCCGGCACCTCGATCGCTTCCGCGTGCCGGCGGGCTGAGCTGGCACGGGATGGGCCGGCGCTGCGGCGTCTCCGGGGTTCAGCCGAGCGCTGCGGGATTGGCGCGCCAGATCGACCAGCTGAGGACCGTGGCAAAGACCACCCAGCCGAGATAGGGTGCGAGCAGCAGCGCGGCGGGACGCTCGATCCGCCAGAACGCTGCCATTGTCGCGCCGATCAGTACCAGCAGCAGGACAATCCACGCGAAGGCCGGTCCGCCGAGATGCCAGCGGAAGAACAGCCACGACCACAGGGCGTTGACCACGAGCTGCGCGACGAACAGACCGATGGCCGCGGTGCGCGGCGGTGAACTGCGCCATACGCGCCAGAGCGCAATGCCCATCAGAGAGTACAGCAGCGTCCACACCGGACCGAAGAGCCATGGGGGTGGCGCCCAGGAGGGCTGCACGAGCCGCGCGTAGAACGCCGCCGCATCGACCGAGGCGATCGCGCCGATTGCCTCCGTGAGGTACGCGAGCAGCAGGCTTCCCAGGAGCAAGGCGAGATCCCGCTGCAGCGAGCGCGCTCCTGGACCGGTGTGCGAGGCACGGGACGGCATCGGTGCAGCCTGCGCCAGGGCAGACTCTCAGGTCAAGGTGCACGCTGCGATGCCACTGTCTAAGGGCCGGATTCGGGGGACGCGGTGCGCCGGGCTGCCTCGGCGTCGAAGTGCCGCTCGAACCAGCGAGCGGCGAGCGTCGCCACCTGCTCGAGGGCGCCCGGCCCGGCAAACAGATGGGTTGCCCCGGGCACGACCTCAAGCTGTGCCTCGCAGCGCAGACGCGCGAGCGCGCTGCGGTTCAGATTCAGCACCTCAGGATCATGACCGCCGACGATCAGCAGAGTGGGCGCGTGGACCTGCTCGAGCGTTGCGGCCGCCAGGTCTGGCCGGCCGCCGCGCGAGACGACAGCGGTAATGTGAGGCAGCCGGGCCGCGGCGGCGAGCGCTGCGGCCGCGCCCGTGCTGGCGCCAAAATAGCCGATCGGCAGTGCATGAAGCTGGGCATGACGCTCTACCCAGGCGGTCACGGCGAGCAGCCGGTCCGTGAGCAGAGCGATGTCGAAGCGCAACTGCGCGGTCACGGCGTCGATTTCCTCCTCCTGTGCGGTGAGCAGGTCTGCCAGGAGGCTCGCAATGCCGTAGAACGCGAATCGCTCAGCGACGTAGTTGTTCCGCGGGCTGAGCCGCCCGCTGCCGCTGCCGTGGGCGAACAGGACGATGCCGCGCGATTCCTGCGGGACACGCAAGACGGCGCCCAGCGCCGCACCGACAAGCTCAAGAGTCACTTCGCGCTTCCGCGGGGAACTGAGCGGCGGGTGAGTGCGCACGGGGTGCATCAGCCTGAGCGGCTACCGATAGCGGCGGGGTGCGCCTGCGCCCGCGCGCTCCTGGGCTTCATTGACGCGCAACGGGCGCCCGCCGAGGTTCTTGCCGTTGAGTCCCTCGATCGCGCGGGCGGCCTCGAAGCTCGGCATCTCGACGAACGCAAACCCGCGGGACTGGCCGCTCTGACGGTCGGTGACGATCTTGAGGGACTGCACGGTGCCATACGGCGCGAACAGCTCGCGAAGCGACTGCTCGGTGGCCGAGAACGGGAGATTGCCGACATAGATCTTGGTCATGCTGATTGCTCCAGAAGACTCATCGGGACGCACAAGCGGTATTGAGTCCCGTGCGCGACGGCGCACCCGAGGGGCCATCGGGTCCGGCCGCCCACGTGAGAGCCGGCTTTGCCCGAGCCCCCATAGTTGCGACGTACAGCACCGCAGGGCGATCGCGATCGTGCGGTGGACCCGCTGGGCGCTGCGCCTATCGTTATCCTCATCCCTCGCCACCGCGCGCGTTATCGTTATTTGTACCGATGATCGGCGCGTGCGTAGTGTCGCGAATGCACCCCGTCCGGCGCATTTGCTAACCCGGAAAATTCGTGATTCGTGAAAAACAAAAGCCCCTTTCGTGGTAAAAAGGCTTTGCTACAAGTACTTTCACCACTCGAGAGGCTTTTGCGTGGCAGAGGATATCACGAGACAGAGTGTTCTGTTCCCCGACCTCTTTCGCCGCCCGGTGGTGGTGAAGTTCGACCAGCGGCACGGCAGCTGCGATGGCGGGGCGATTCTGCTGAAGGCGTGCGATGAGCGGCTGGGACTGACGGAGCGGCTGGCCGCCTGCATCAGCGATGGCCGTCAGGCGGGCAAGGTCGAGCACACGATCCGGGACCTGGTCCGACAGCGACTGTTCGCAATCGCCTGCGGCTACGTCGACTGCAATGATTCGGCGCGGTTGGCGCAGGACCCGATCCACAAGCTGCTGCTCGGGCGCGACCCTTTGACGGGTGCAGCGCTGGCCTCGCAGCCGACACTCTCGCGCTTTGAGAACGCCCCGCGGCGGGCGGACCTGTACCGCATGGGCGAAGAGCTGGCGCAGAGTGTCATCGAGCGGCACCGCAAGCGCCTGGGCAGGAGCAAGGTCGAACACATTACGATCGATCTTGACCCCACGGACGATCCGACCCACGGCGGGCAGCAGCTCACCTTCTTCAACGGTCATTACGGTAGCTGGTGTTACCTGCCGGTGGCCGGCTTTCTGACCTTCAATCGAGAAGCCGAGCAGTATCTTTTCTGCTACGTGCTGAGGGCCGGCAATGCGCCGGCCAAGCAGGGAGCCATCGGCATCCTGGCTCGAGTGATCAAACGGCTGCGGGCGGCATTTCCCAAGGCGCGCATCCTCGTGCGGCTCGACGGCGGGTTTGGCGGCCCCGAGCTGTTGGATTTCCTGGAGGATGAGGCGAAGGTCGACTACATCATCGGAATGGCGGAAAACAAGGTCCTCAAGCGCCGTGCCCGGCGACGGATGGGCCGGGCGAGACGGCTCTCGAAGCGTCGTGGCAGGACTGCGAACGTGTTCGGCGAGACGCGCTACGCGGCCAAGAGCTGGAAGGGCCGCAAGCGGCGCGTGCTGATCAAGGCCGAAGTGGTGCGCTTGGAGGGGCGGGAGCCGAGGGACAATGAGCGCTTCGTGGTGACGAACCTCAAGGGCTCTGCCCGGCACCTCTACAAGAAAGTCTACTGCGGTCGCGGGATGATCGAGAACAGGATCAAAGAGCTGCACCACGGCCTTGAGATCGACCGCACCAGCTGCACGAGTTTCCTCGCGAACCAGCTGCGGGTCCTGCTCACCGCCGCCGCCTACGTTCTGATGCAGGAGCTGCGCCTGAGCGCTTGCGGCAGCGAGAGCGCGACGGCCCAGGTCAGCACGTTGCGCGAGCGACTGTTGAAGCTCGGCGTCTGGGTTGAGCGCTCCGTGCGGCGTATCGTGTTGCACCTGCCACAATCCTTTCCCTACCTCTGCGACTGGCTGCGCATCGCCCGCTCGGTGGGCGCAGTGCCGGCGTAGCCAACACCTCGGTAACCTCGCTTCGCACTCATCATCGACCTTCGATGAGGAGTCGGCTTGCCCACAGCGCACCGATGTTGGCATAAAATGACCGTTATGCACATAAAACACGTCGGTAAGCTGTCGATCGGTCATCGAAAACTGCCTCTGCCTCTCCAATTCTCGCTACGCGGGTTGATCAGCTGCCACATGGCGTCGTTCACGAATGATGCGGGTTAGACGCGCCGCGCGCTCACAGCGCACCGACCGCGTAGGCGAGGCGCAGCTGATCGAGCGCGGCATCGAGCACCGCGTTGTTGTAATTCTCCTCGGCCTGGGTGCGCAGCGTCACCGCCGAGAGCACCTGGGTGTTCGAGGCCAGTCCAACTCCATAGAGCTCGCGCGAGATACGCAGGTTCTCCGCGGCCTGGGCGGTTGCAGCGCGCGAGGCGCGCACGCGCTCGCGCGCCGCTCCGAGCGCGAGCCAGTCCGCCTGCACCTCGAGCTCGATGCGCGAGCGCAGGTCGGCGAGCCGCCGCCGGTCAGCGCGACTGCGTGCGCGCAGCGCGTCGGCCTCATTGGCCGCCGCGCCGCCGTCGAACAGCTTCCAGGTGAATCCGACGCCCACGGAGGAGAAATTCTCGCGGTTGAGGATCTGGTTGTCGAAATGCGTATAGCCGCCCATGGCCGCGATGTGCGGCAGGCGGCTGGCGCCCGCTGCCCGCGCCCGATCCGCCAGTGCGCCCGCCCGCGCTGCAATTGCACGCAGCTCCGGACGGCTCGCCAGCGCGCGCTGCACGAGTTCCTTCAGCGGCAGAGCGTCCACCGAAAACGTCGGCAGGACCGGATCGAGGTGCGGCACGCGGCTGAGCGGCTCGCCGAGCAGCCGGTTGTATTCCTCCTGCGCGACCTCGACTGCATCCTCGGCGCTCACCTTGCTCGAGCGCGCGTTGGCGAGCGCGACCTCGGCGGCGAGCAGGTCGCTCTTGGCGACCATCTGCCGGTGAAACATCGCCTCGACGTCGCGCAGATGCGCCGCAAGACTCGTTACGCTCGCCCGCGCGACGCGCAGCTGGCGCCGGGTCCGCAGCACGGTCACGTACGCCTGCGCGACGGCGAGTTTCACATCAGCGGCGGTGGCGGTCCGTTCGGCGGACGCACCGCTCAGACCGGCGCGCGCCGCCGCAATGGCGGCGCGGATTGCACCGCCCGTGTACAGCGGCACGCGCATCTGCACAGTGCCGCTGACATATTGATTGTCCTTGAAGATCGGCCCGGAACGGAATGCGAGCGTCGGCGTGACCACATCGAGTTCCGGCGCCTGGCCGAGATGCGTATAGCTTGCGTCGGCCTCGATGCTCGGCCAGCGCCGATCGCGCGCGGCCCGCTCACCCGCGCGCGCCGCCTGCACTTCGGCAGCTGCGGCGGCCAGCGTTTGATTGCGCGCCGCAGCGAGCCGCCAAGCCTCCTCGAGCGTCTCGGCGTGCGCCTGCAGGGCGAGCGACGCACTAGCGGCGAGCAGTGTCGCCGCGAGCGGCAGCCTGCTGCGCTGCCTCATGACTCGGTGCCCTTCAATGAGGTGATGCCGAGGACTTTCAGCACGTAGCGCTCGTAGACCGGCGTGATCGAGCCGGTGCGCACCTTGCGCAGGAAGTACTTCTCGAACGCGATCTTGCTAAGGTGCACCCACTTGCCCACCTTGGTCCAGGTTACGTTGCGCGGTGGGATCTGCGGCAGAGCGACGAACGCCGCGCCAGTATCGCCGAAATCTGCCAGGCACACCGCGTTCCAGGTGGCGCGTGCCTCGGCCGGCTTGCCCTCCAGGTCCGCGGCGATGTTCTCGCAGATCGCCGAAACCATCGACTCGATCATGTAGCCGGTCTTCGGCGCGCCGGTCGGCACCGGGGTCGGCTCCACCGGCGCAATCGCCACGCACACTCCGGCAGAGAATATGTTGCGGTATTTCGTCGAGCGCTGGAACTCGTCGATCAGCACGAACCCGCGCGGGTTGCACAGCCCCGGCACGGCCGCGACCGCCTCGACGCCCTTGAACGCCGGCAGCACCATGGCGAAGCGGAAGCCGAGCTGGTGCTCCTGTTTCGGTTTGCCGTCCTCGCCGTGCTCGATGACGCTCATGGCGCCCGCGGCGACCGAACTGACCTTCGCGTTGGTGATCCACTTGATGTGCCGCTGGCGCAGCTCCGCTTCCATCAGGCCCTTGCTGTCCCCGACGCCGCCGAGGCCCATGTGACCGATGTACGGCTCGCTGGTGACGAAGGTGATCGGCACCCGATCGCGCAGCTTGCGCCGGCGCAGATCCGCATCGACGATCATCGCGAACTCGTAGGCCGGGCCGAAGCAGCTCGCGCCGGCCGCCGCGCCGATGACCACCGGCCCGGGCTCGCGCAGGAACTTCTGGTAGTTCTCCCAGGCGCGCACCGCGTGCGCCTGCGTGCAGATCGACTCGGTATGCCCGTCCGGCCCGAGCCCCGGCACGTCCTCGAAAGCGAGCTTCGGGCCGGTGGTGATCACCAGATAATCGTAATCGAGCGTGCTCCCGTCGTGCAGCGTGAGCACCCGGTGCTCAGCGTCGATCGTCCTGACCGGCTGCTCGATCCACTCGACCCCGCGGGCCGCGAGCGGCTCGCGCATAGCCACGCGCGTCTGAGTCTGATCGCGCCAGCCGACCGCCACCCAGGGATTCGATGGGGTGAACTCGAAGTAAGGCGAGGATCCGATGAGCGTGACGCGATGCGCCCTGCCGAGACGCTTGCGCATGCCGTATGCGCAAGGCACTCCGCCGAGACCGGCACCGATGATGACTATGTGTGCCATGGCAACCCCCAATGGAGAGACTCTCCGAGGCGAGTGACTCGCCGAACCGGCGCAAAACGGCACCCGTCACTCATGGGCGCCCTCCGCGCTTGCGCGCGCCGTGCGCGCCTCCCGCCGCTTCAGATACACGTAATACAGTACCGGGATCACCACCAGCGTCAGCAGCGTCGAGACGAAGACCCCGAACAGCAGCGATATCGCCAGGCCGTTGAAGATCGGATCGGACAGGATGAACACCGCCCCGAGCATGGCCGCCACGGCCGTGAGCGCGATCGGCTTGGCGCGGGTCGCCCCCGCACGCACCACCGCTTCCTCGAGCGAGAAGCCCGAGCGCACCGCCCCGTCGATGAAGTCGACCAGCAGAATCGAATTGCGCACGATGATGCCGGCGAGCGCGATCATGCCGATCATCGAGGTCGCGGTGAACTGCGCTCCGAAGAGCGCATGCCCCGGCAGCACGCCGATGACGGTGAGCGGAATCGGCGCCATGATGATGAGCGGCACGAAGTACGAGCCGAACTGCGCCACGATGAGCAGGTAGATCAGCGCAAGGCCAACCGAGTAGGCGATGCCCATGTCGCGGAACGTGTCGTACGTGACCTGCCACTCCCCGCCCCACTTGATCGCAAACTCGTTGGGATTGGAAGGCGGGCTGACGAAATGCTGCACGACATGCACCCCGGCGGGCGGATGACGGCGCAGCTTCGCGGCGATCGCGAACATGCCGTAGAGGGGACTGTCGATCCGCCCGGCCATATCCCCCGTCACGTAGGTGACGGGCAGCAGGTCGCGATGGAAAATCGGCTGCTCCCAGCTCTTGTGCCTGACCCGCACCAGCGCCGCGAGTGGCACCAGCGCGCCGCTCGCGGCGCGCACGCGCAGCGCAAGCACCTTCGAGATGCGCGCCTGATCGGCCGGTGAGAGTTCGAGCCGCACCGGAATCGGCTTGCGCTCCCGGCCGATATGCACGTAGGTGGCGTCGTACCCGGAGAGCGCCAGCGAGAGCGTACGAGCAATCTGCTCTTGCGAGACCCCGAGCAGCGCCGCCTTCTGCCGCTCGACCTGAAGAAGCAGGCGCGGCGCGGGCGCATCGACCGAATCGTCGATGTCCACGATGCCGGCGGTATCCTCGAAGTCCTTGTGCACGGCGAGGGCGATCTGGCGCTGCTCGGCGTAGCTCGGCCCGTAGATCTCGGCCACGATGGGCGCCTGCACCGGCGGACCGGGCGGAATCTCCACCACGGAGATCGCCGCACCGTAGCGGCGCGCCACCTGCGCGAGCTTCTTGCGCACCGCCATCGCTATGGCGTGGCTCTGCAGACTGCGCGCGCTCTTCGGCACCAGCTGCACGTCGATCTCCCCGAGGCGCGGACCGCTGCGCAGATAATACTGGCGCACCAGACCGTTGAAGTTCACCGGACCTGCGGTTCCGGCGTACACCTGATAATCGCTCACCTCGGGCATCCGCGCGAGCACCTGGGCGAGCGCATCGAGCACGTGCGCGGTGGACTCGACCGTCGTGCCCACCGGCATGTTGACCACCACCTGGAACTCGGAGCGGTTGTCGAAGGGCAGCATCTTCAGCACCACTGCCTCGGTGACCACCAGGCTCACGGCCACGAGGATCGCCGCACCGATGCCGCCGTACAGCCAGCGGCGGCGCCGGCGCCCCTCGGGGCCGGCAAGGAAGGGTCCGACCAGGCGCTGAAAGAGCGGCAGGAGCGGCAGCTGCTGGCGATGCTCGGTGGGGTCGATGTGAGTCTTGCCGAGCAGCTTGCGGCACAGCCACGGGGTGAACATCAGCGCCACCCCGAGCGAGATCAGCATGCCGGAACTGGCGTTGATCGGGATGGGGCTCATGTACGGCCCCATCATGCCGCCGACGAAGGCCATGGGCATCAGTGCCGCGATAACCGTGAAGGTGGCCAGAATGGTCGGTCCTCCCACCTCATCGACGGCCACCGGAATGAGATCGCTCAGCGTGCCCCCGCCGAGACGCATGTGCCGATGGACGTTCTCCACCACCACGATCGCATCGTCGACGAGGATGCCGATGGAGAAGATCAGCGCGAACAGCGACACCCGGTTGATGGTGAAGCCCCACGCCCACGAGGCGAACAGCGTCGCCATCAGGGTAACGCTGACGGCAGCACCGACCACCACCGCCTCGCGCCGGCCCATGGTGAGCATCACGAGCAGCACGACCGAGAGGGTGGCCTCGATGAGCTTCTCGATGAGCTCCATCGCCTTCTCATCGGCGGTGTGTCCGTAGTTGCGCGTCACGGTGACGTGCACCCCTGCGGGAATGTACGTGCCGCGCAGCTCGTGCAGGCGCTGTATCACCGCATCGGCGATCGTGCTGGCATTGGTGTCGCTCTTCTTGGCAATGGCGATGGTCACCGCCGGCGCGTAGCTCACCTTGGGCAGGTGACGCACCGCCGCACCGGCCCCGGTGCCGAACCAGACGTAGGACTGCGGCGCGTCAGGTGCGCCCGACACGTCGGCGACGTCGGTGAGGTACACGGGCTTGCCGTCGTGCACGCCGACGACCAGATTGGCGACATCGTCGCGGCCGGCGAGGAATACGCCCGCCTGCACCGGCTCCACGCGATCGGAGCCGATCACATCGCCGGCCTGGCGCACGATGTTGGCCGCCTGCAGGGCGCGGGCGATGTCCCCGGGGGCAAGGCCGTAGGCGGCAAGCCGGCCAGGCTCGAGCCGCACGCGCACGATGCTCTGCGGCGCCCCGATGGTGTACACCTTGCGGGTGCCGGGAACGCGCTTTAGCTGCGTCTCGATCGCCTGCGCCACCTGACCGAGCTGGTACGAACCGCGGTTCTGGTCGCTCGTCCACAGCGTCAGTGCGACGATCGGCACATCGTCGATGCCCATCGGCTTGATGAGCGGCGGCAATATGCCGGCGTTCGGGGGCCACAGGTCGCGATGCGAATAGATGGCGTTGTACAGACGCACGATGGCCTGGTTGCGCGGCTGACCGACCTCGTACTGCACCGTGAGCACCGCGAGCCCCGGGCGCGACTCGGAGTAGATGTGCTTCACGCCCGAGATCTCTCCGAGCACCTGCTCCATCGGCGTGGTCACCTGACTGGCAACCTGGCGCGGGGATGCGCCCGGGAACGGGATGAAGACGTTGGCGAAGGTGACGTTGATCTGCGGGTCTTCCTCGCGCGGGGTGATCGCGAGGGCGAACAGCCCGAGCCCCACCGCGAGCAGCGCCAGCAGCGGGGTGATCTGGTTGTGCAGGAAGCGTCGGGCGAGCCGCCCGCTGAATCCGAGTTCCGTACTCACTGCGCGCTTCCGGTAAGCACCGGGAACGGCTCGAGCCGCCGCATGGCCGCGATCGGATCGAGCGCCACCCTCTCCCCCGGGGTCAGACCCGAGAGGACTTCGATGCGCTCACCCACCGGCTCTCCGAGCCGCACCTGCTGCAGCAGCGTCTGGCCGTTCGGCTGCACGAGGTAGACGGCCGTGACCTCGCTGCGCCGCACGATCGAGCGCTGCGGCACGAGCAGCTGCGCGTGCTCGCCGGTGTCGAAAACGGCGCGCACCACCATTCCGGGGTACAGGCCCGGCACCGGGCCGGGCATGGCCAGGTGCACCTTGAAGGTGTTCGATTGCGGCGAAGCGACCGGAAAGACCGTCACGTGCGCTGCGGGAATGATCCTGTCGTCGAAGGAGATGCTCGCCCGGCCCACGCGCCGCACGGTGTTGGCGAGCGACTCCGGAATGCTCACCACGACACGCAGCGAGCGCAGCGAGGCAAATCCGAGCAAGGGCGTGCCCGGGGCGACCGCCTCGCCGACCTGGACCAGTCGCCCGGTCAGCACTCCGGCATACGGGGCGCGGATCTCCGTGTAATCGACTCCTTCGGTTGCGCTCGTGACCGCCGCGCGCGCGCTGTTGAGGGCCGAGATCGG
>JAKAYU010000101.1 GCA_021809525.1 Pseudomonadota bacterium
TCGGATTCGAGTCGCCTCGCCCGGTGCTTTCCCTCCCCCCCATAAGCGAACGGGGTTCGCCACCGGCGAACCCCGTTCCCTCAGTGCAAGGCTCCCGGTGGGCTGTTACTCGCCCACGGTCCCCGGCGCGAAGGTAACCTTGGTGGTCCAGGTCGGCACCTGCTTCGAATCGGTGGTGATCACCAGATTCGCCTCGGCCTTGCGCAAGCGCGAGGCGAGTTCGACGCCGGTCGGCGTATCGCAGGCGGCAGGGACCGGGAAGGTGCTGACGACGCGGATCGCCTTGGCGGCGAGCACGTCCGCACGACTGCTGCTCACGGGCTCGATCTTCGCGCCGGTGATGGTCGTGTTCGCGGCGGTGGCAAACACGTAGTTCACTGCGCCCTCCCACACCCCGCCCTTCGGGGCCCCCGCGGTGCTGATGATCGCCTCCTTGGTGAGCGGGGGCTGCAGCAGCTTGATCTCGACGGGCTGGGCCGGGAAGAGCTTCTGACGCGTGGCCATGCCCTGCACGCGCCAGACCGCCAGGTACTGCACGGGGAAGCTGCTCTTGCAGCGCACCGGGTACATGGTCTGCCAGTGGGTGCCGGTGGCGTTGGACTGCAGGGGAACCTTCTGACCGCCGCCCACCTGGAACAGGTAGATCGGCTGACTCACCAGAGCGCCGGCCTTCAGCGACGCCGAGATCGGATACATGCCGATATCCGGATTAGCCTGCAACTGCGACGGCGTCTGGTTGTGCACCTGCACACCGCACCCGGCCAATGCCAACGCCGCCACCCCGATCGAATACCGCAGAGCCTGTCGCATGTCGCCTCCTTCCGAGACGCAATTCTTTGACTGAAAACACACCGATTTAATCGGCGAAGTTTGGCAACTAATTTCGGCTCTGACAAGAGTCTCGAGCGCGGCCGGGGCCGTGGCCAAATAAAAGGCCGGGTCCCGCGCAGCGAGCGTGGGATACCCGGCCTCGGTGCGCCGTTCGACGCCTATTTCTTCTTGCGTGCGCCGGCCCGCTTGGCGGCCCGGAAGGAAATTCCGGCGCGCATCGCCTTCTGCTGCACGGCCGCCGGAGTACGCCCGAGCTTCTTGGCGACCTCGGTGGTCGGAGTGCCCGCCTTCGCCAGCGCCTTCAAGGTCTTCAGCTCACTGGCGCTCCAGGACGCGCCATCGTTCGGGGGACGTTTCGCCATCATAGACTCCCAAATACACCCAACTACAGGGTTTCGGGGCGGATCATACACGTATTTTTACGCCCGTCCAACTTCTTTCAATTGATATGTTGTAGGAAGTCCGCCGGGACGCGGGGCGGATGTTGCAGGTCAGATTCGACGCTCGGCGCAGTTGACGGCCGCCCTCGCCGCAGGCGCGGACGGCCGTCACACTGTCAGTAGCGGTAGTGGTCGGATTTGTAGGGACCGGCACGATCAACGCCGATGTAGCGGGCCTGCCCTTCCGTGAGTTCCGTCAGTTCCGCGTTGAACTTGCTCAACTGCAGACGCGCGACCTTCTCGTCGAGCCGCTTCGGCAGCACATACACCCCCACCGGGTACTTCTCCGGATTGCGGTACAACTCGATCTGCGCCAGTGTCTGGTTGGCGAAGCTCGAGCTCATCACGTAGCTTGGATGTCCGGTGGCGCAGCCAAGGTTCACTAGGCGGCCCTCGGCGAGCAGGATCAGGCGCCGTCCGTCCGGGAAAATGACGTGGTCGACCTGCGGCTTGATGTTCTCCCACGGGTAGCGCTTAAGGCTCGCCACGTCGATCTCGTTGTCGAAATGCCCGATGTTGCACACGATGGCGTTATGCTTCATGCGCACCATGTGATCGTGCGCGATCACGTGCAGATTGCCGGTGGCAGTCACGAAGATGTCCGCCTTGTCGGCCGCGTATTCCATGGTCACCACCCGGAAGCCCTCCATGGCCGCCTGCAGCGCGCAGATCGGGTCGATCTCGGTCACCCAGACCTGCGCGGCGAGTGCGCGCAGCGCCTGGGCGCATCCCTTGCCGACGTCACCGTAACCGCACACCACGGCGACCTTGCCGGCCACCATGACGTCGGTCGCGCGCTTGATGCCGTCGACCAGCGACTCGCGGCAGCCGTACAGGTTGTCGAACTTGCTCTTGGTGACCGAATCGTTGACGTTGATGGCCGGGAACGCGAGCCGTCCCTCCTTGGCCATCTGATACAGCCGGTGCACGCCCGTGGTGGTCTCCTCCGTCACGCCACGGATGTGCCCGATGCGCGTCGAGTACCACTTGGGATTGTGGGCGAGCTTGGCGCGGATCGCCGCGAACAGCACCTGCTCCTCCTCGCTCGTCGGCTTGGCGATCACGGCCGAGTCGGCCTCGGCGCGCACTCCGAGGTGCATCAGCAGCGTCGCATCACCGCCGTCGTCGAGGATCATATTGGTGTAGTGGCCGTCGGGCCACTCGAAGATGCGGTGCGTGAAGTCCCAGTAGTCGGTGAGCGACTCGCCCTTGAAGGCGAACACCGGCGTGCCGCGGGCGGCGATCGCCGCGGCGGCGTGATCCTGCGTCGAGTAGATGTTGCAGGACGCCCAGCGCACCTGGGCACCGAGCGCCTGCAGCGTCTCGATCAGCACCGCGGTCTGAATGGTCATGTGCAGCGAGCCGCTGATGCGCGCCCCGGCGAGCGGCTGCGCCGCGGCGTACTCCGCACGGATCGCCATCAGACCCGGCATCTCCGTTTCCGCGATCAGGATCTCCTTGCGACCCCACTCGGCGAGCGACAGATCGGCGACTTTGCAGTCCGTGGGCTGGGCGGCCGGTTTGCGTGTGGCGTTCATGGCTTATTGCTCCAATGGGTTCATTGAGCGCCGTGTGACTGACTGCGCGTCCTTCGAGCCTGGCAGGGGGCGGGCGCGGATCGGCCGCCAGCCTGTCGCAACGCTCCTCGAGAGACGCCGCACCACCGCACCGTGCAGTGGTGAAGGCATGCACCCCGGCGGGCCGCCTGCGGCGGCCCGCCGGGGTGCCGGTTCAGGCGGCCTTGGACGCCTTGGCGTCCTCGGCCAGGGCGGCGGCGCGGTCGGTCCGCTCCCAGGTGAACTGCGGCTCGGTCCGGCCGAAGTGGCCGTAGGCAGCGGTGAGCTGGTAGATCGGACGCGCCAGATCGAGCATCTGCCGCAGTCCGTACGGCGTCAGGTCGAAGTGCTTGCGCACCAGGCGCGTCAGCTGCTCGCGCGAGAGCCGGCTGGTGCCGAAGGTCTCGATCATGATGGAGGTCGGCTCGGCGACGCCGATCGCGTAGGACACCTGCACCTCGCAGCGCGTGGCGATGCCCGCCGCAACGATGTTCTTGGCCACGTAGCGGGCCGCATACGCCGCCGAGCGATCGACCTTGGAGGGGTCCTTGCCCGAGAACGCCCCACCGCCGTGACGGGCGAACCCGCCATAGGTGTCGACGATGATCTTGCGGCCCGTCAGGCCGCAGTCGCCCACCGGCCCGCCGATGACGAAGCGGCCGGTCGGGTTGATGTGGAACTGGGTGCCCTTGTCGACCCACTCCGCCGGCAGGACCGGCTTCAAGATCTCCTCCATCACCGCCTCGCGCAGCCGCTCGGTCGGCACCTCGGGGCTGTGCTGGGTGGACAGCACCACCGCCTCGAGCCCGACCGGCTTGTCGTCCTCGTAGCGCAGGGTGACCTGGCTCTTGGCGTCCGGACGCAGCCACGGGAGCTTGCCCGACTTGCGCACCTCGGCCTGGCGCTTGACCAGCCGATGCGCGAGCGTAATCGGCGCGGGCATCAGCACGTCGGTCTCGTTGGTGGCGTAGCCGAACATCAGCCCCTGATCGCCCGCGCCCTGTGCACGCTCGTCGGTGCGGTCGACGCCCTGGGCGATATCCGGGGACTGCTTGCCGATGATGTTGAGCACCCCGCAGCTCGCGCCGTCGAAGCCCATATCGGAGGTGTTGTAACCGATGTCGAGCACGGTCTTGCGCACCAGCGCCTCGACGTCCACCCAGGCCGTGGTGGTCACCTCGCCGGCCACGATCACCACGCCGGTCTTGACCAGGGTCTCGCACGCCACACGGCCCCGAGGATCCTCCGCAAGGATCGCATCCAGCACGGCGTCCGAGATCTGATCGGACACTTTGTCAGGATGGCCTTCGGACACGGACTCGGAGGTAAACAGATAGCGGTTGGTCATCGGTTGGTTCCCGTGGACAGTTTAGTGTGAGACGGATGCACAGCACCCGCCGCGCCGAACGCGGCCTGCGCGGCCGCAGCGCCGAAACTCTCGCTCAGCCGATCGGCGATCGCCGCGCGCGAGAGACTATGGTTCTGGGTGCCGCGCGACTCGATCTTGATCGCGCCCATGACCGCGGCAACCCGCCCGGTCGTTTCCCAGTCAAGGCCGTGCAGCAGCCCGTGCAGCAGGCCCGCCCGGTACGCATCGCCGCAGCCGGTCGGGTCGATGACCGCGCGCGCCTTGGCGCAGGGAATCTCGATGCTCCCCTCGCGCGTGTGGATGACCGAGCCCTGCGCGCCACGCGTGACGATCAGCGCCGCCACTCGCTCGCTCACCTGCCGCTCGCTCCAGCCGGTCTTCTGCTCGAGCAGCCGCCATTCGTAGTCGTTCACCGCCACCCAGGTGGCCTGCTCGATGAAGCGGGCAAGATCCTCGCCGCTGAACATCGGCAGCCCCTGGCCGGGGTCGAACAGGAACGGGATGCCCGCGGCGGCGAACTGAGCGGCGTGTTCGATCATGCCCGTGCGCCCGTCGGGGGCCACCACGCCGATGGCCGCGTCGCTCGCCGCGCTCACCTCATTGAGATGCGCCAGCTGCATTGCGCCGGGGTGAAATGCGGTGATCTGATTATCGTCAAGATCGGTCGTGATGAACGCCTGCGCGGTCAACTCCTCCTCGACGACGCGCACGTGATCGAGCGGGATGCCGACGTCCTCGAGCCACTGTCGGTACGGGTCAAAGTCGCGCCCGACGGTCGCCATCGGCGCCCCGACATCCCCGAGCAGGCGCATGTTGTAGGCGATATTCCCGGCGCAACCGCCGAACTCCCGGCGCAGCTGCGGCACCAGGAACGAAACGTTCAGGATGTGGATCTGTTCGGGCAGGATGTGGTCGCGGAAGCGGCCTTCGAATCGCATGATCGAATCGAACGCCACCGAGCCGCAAATCAGCGCTTTGCGGGTGCTCTCAGCCTTGCGTGACACCCCGCCCACCGGGAAAGTCTGTGTCATGCCGTATCATTTCGTCTGAATGAGCGTGCCATTCTAACCGAAATGACCTCCAGACACCAGGGCGGGCGCGCTCCCGCCGCGGCTCACGCACCGTCCGATTCCCCTGCGGCGAGCGTCTCGACGCCGCGCCGCGCCAGATCCGTCAGCCCGGCGCCACCGTGCTCGCGCACGTGCGCAATGATCTGACGGCGCATGCGCGGCTCCCAGAATCTGCGCAGATGCTGGGCGACGTCCTGCGCGGCCTGATCGGGCGGGGATTCGGTCGCGAAGAACGCGCTGATCTCGTTCGCCATCTTCGTCAGCAGATCGATGTTCATGACGGTCGGTTATCTCCGGGATCGCCAATCAGTCGATGCGGGTGCGCGTAAACGACATGTTGCCGCTCGCGCGCAAACGCCACCAGGGTTACGCCCGCCTGACGCGCCAGGCGCACGGCGAGCGCCGTAGGCGCCGACAGCGCGGCGATGAACGCGATGCCGACTGCGGCGCTCTTTTGCACCATCTCGAAACTCGCCCGGCTGGTGAGCAGCACGAAGCCACCGGATAGATCCGCACCCGAACGAACCTCGGCGCCGATCAGCTTGTCGAGCGCGTTGTGCCGGCCCACATCCTCGCGCACCGCTTCGATGCCGTGCCCGGGCCTCACCCAGGCCGCCGCGTGCACGCTGCCGGTCAGCGCGTTCAGCGGCTGTCGCTCCCCGAGCGCCGCGATGGCTGCGTGCAGCTGCGCGACGCTCACGGTGGGGCCGGTGCCCACCGGCTTGATCTCCCGCACCGCCTGCTCAGCCCTCTCCACGCCGCACAATCCGCATCCGGTTCGGCCGGTCAGCCTGCGCCGCCGCTCGAGCAGCGCGGCGAAGCGCTCCCAGGCGACGCTCACCCGGGCTTCGGCCGACTCCAGCGCGTAGCGCACCTCGACGCCGCGGATCTCCGCGGGGCGCTCGACCAGGCCCTCGCTCAAGGTGAAGCCCACGGCGAAGTCCTCCAGATCGGCCGGCGTGGCCAGCATCACCCCGTGCGGCACGTCCTCATAGATGAGCGTCACCGGCACCTCCTCGGCCACCCGATCGAGCGCACGGACGGTCCCGCCCGGCCGCCAGCGCTCGACCTCCAATTGCGCGACGAGCGGTACGGGGCCTTGCGGAATCTCAGGCATGCACCGGCTGGCGCGAGCTCCCGGCGGCGCGCTCCTGCGCGGCGCGCGCGCGCCATGCCTCCGCCTGGGTGATCCGCACGACCTCGACAGCGGTGACCTTGTACTCCGGGCAATTGGTCGCCCAGTCGGAATTCTCCGTCGTCACGATGTTCGCCTGGGTCTGCGGGAAGTGGAACGTCGTGTACACGACCCCCGGGGCGATCCGCTCGCTCACCCGGGCGCGCAGCACGGTCTCGCCCGTGCGGCTGGTGAGGCCCACCCAGTCGCCATCGGCGATACCGCGCGTTTCGGCATCGTGCGGATGGATCTCGAGCAGGTCCTCTTCGTGCCAGACCACGTTGTCGGTACGCCGGGTCTGCGCCCCGACGTTGTACTGGGAGAGGATCCGGCCGGTAGTCAGGATCAGCGGGAACCGGCTGTTCACCCGCTCACTGGTCGGCACGTATTCGGTGGTGTAGAAGCGCCCCTTGCCGCGCACGAACTGCCCGACGTGCATGGTCGGGGTGCCCTCGGGCGCCGCCTCGTTGCACGGCCACTGGATGCTGCCCAGACGGTCTAGTTTGGCGTAGGAGACGCCCTCGAAGGTCGGGGTCAGCCGCGCGATCTCGTCCATGATCTCGGCGGGATGGCGGTAGTTCATCGGATAGCCGAGCGCGTTCGACAGCAGCATCGTGACCTCCCAGTCGGCGTAGCCGGCGCGCGGCGGGATGATCTGGCGCACGCGCGAGATGCGCCGCTCGGCATTGGTGAAGGTGCCGTCCTTCTCCAGAAACGACGAGCCCGGCAGGAACACGTGTGCGAACTGCGCCGTCTCGTTGAGGAACAGATCCTGCACGATCACGCACTCCATCGCCTCCATAGCGTGCGTGACGTGGTGCGTGTCAGGGTCGGACTGCACGAAATCCTCCCCCTGCACGTACATCGCGCGGAACGTGCCGTCGAGTGCCGCCTCGAACATGTTCGGAATGCGCAGACCCGGCTCGGGATCGAGCTTCACGCCCCACGCCTGCTCGAACAGCGCGCGCACCGCCGGGTCGGACACGTGCCGGTAGCCGCTGAACTCGTGCGGGAAGGAGCCCATGTCGCACGAGCCCTGCACGTTGTTCTGCCCGCGCAGCGGGTTGACGCCGACACCCTCGCGGCCGAGGTTACCGGTGGCCATGGCGAGGTTGGCGAGCGCCATCACCGCCGTGGAGCCCTGGCTGTGCTCGGTCACGCCGAGTCCATAGTAGATCGCCCCGTTGCCGCCGGTGGCATACAGGCGCGCGGCGCGGCGCACCTGCTCGGCCGGCACACCCGTGACTTCGGCGAGCGCCTCCGGCGAGTTGTGCGGCTCGGACACGAACGCCTTCCAGCGCTCGTAGGAGGGCACCTCGCAGCGCTCGGCCACGTACTGCTCGCGCGTCAGGCCCTCGGTCACCACCACGTGTGCCAGCGCGTTGAGCATGGCCACGTTGGTGCCGGGCCGCAGCTGCAGGTGAAAGTCCGCCGTCACATGCGGGCTGCGCACCAGGCCGATGGCCCGCGGGTCGATGACGATGAGCTTGGCGCCCTCGCGCAGGCGCTGCTTCATCTGTGAGGCGAACACCGGGTGGCCGTCGGTCGGGTTCGCTCCGATGAGCAGAATCACATCCGTCTGGCTCACCGAGGTGAACGCCTGCGTGCCGGCAGATTCCCCGAGCGTACTCTTCAGGCCGTAGCCGGTCGGGGAGTGACACACGCGCGCGCAGGTGTCGACGTTGTTGGTGCCGAAGGCGGCGCGCACCAGCTTCTGCACGAGGAAGGTCTCTTCGTTGGTGCAGCGCGAGGAGGTGATGCCGCCGACCGCGTCGCGGCCGTATTTCGCCTGGACGCGGCGGATCTCGCTCGCCGCGTAGGCGATCGCCTCGTCCCAGGACACCTCCCGCCATGACTCGCGGATGCTCTTGCGGATCATCGGCTTCAACTGCCGGTCCGAATGCATGGCGTAGCCGTAGGCGAAGCGTCCCTTCACGCACGCATGGCCGTGGTTGGCATGCCCGTTGCGGTTCGGGACCATCCGCACCACTTCCGGGGCTTCCGCCGTGCCGCCGACCTCGGCGGTGAAGCTGCAGCCGACGCCGCAATAGGCGCAGGTGGTCGTGACGGCGCGCTCGCGCGCCTTGCCGTGCGCGAGCGACTTCTCGCTGAGCGCGGCCGTCGGACAGGCCTCGACGCACGCTCCGCAGGAGACGCACTCGGACTCGAGAAACGGCCGATCTTCGCTGGCGGCGATCTTCGAGGCGAAGCCCCGGCTCTGCACGGTGAGCGCGAACGTGCCCTGCACCTCGTCGCATGCGCGCACGCAGCGCGAACACACGATGCACAGCTGGGGATCGAACTCGAAGTACGGATTGCTGCGGTCGACCGCGAGCGGCCGGTGCATCGCGCCGCGCGCATAGGACGTCTGGGTCACGCCGACCACGGCGGCCATGGACTGCAGCTCGCAGTGCCCGTTGGCCGCGCAGTCGTCGCACTCGAGCGGATGATCCGAGACGTACAGGTCGATGACCCCGCGGCGCAGCCGCTGCAGATCGGGCGACTGGGTACGCACCTTCATCCCGGCCTCGGCAAGCGTGGTGCAGGAGGCCGGATAACCCTTGCGGCCCTCGACCTGCACCAGGCACAGCCGGCACGATCCGAACGCCTTCAGCGTATCGGTGGCGCAGAGCTTCGGCACGTCGATGCCGGCGAGCGCCGCAGCCCGCATGAGCGAGGTGCCCGCCGGTACGGTGACCTCGTGGCCATCGATCTGCAGGGTAACCGGCGCGCCCGCGAGCGGCGCCGCCGTGCCATGGTCATGATAATCGATTGCAAACATCGTCAACGCCTCCGACGCCGGTGGCGGCGGCGCTCGGCGCCGGCCGCAGCCGTACCTACCTCAATGCCGCGCGCGCGCTGAAATCCTCCCGGAAGTGCTTCACGGCGCTTTGCACCGGGAAGGGCGCCATGCCGCCAAGGCCGCAGAGCGAGCCCTGCACCATCAGCTCGCACAGCGCATCGAGCTGCTGCAGATTGCGCTGCGCATCGCGCCCCTCGATGATGTGATCGAGGATCTCCATGCCGCGGGTCGAGCCGATCCGGCAGGGAGTGCACTTGCCGCACGACTCGATCGCGCAGAATTGCATCGCATAGCGGGCCATCCGGGCCATATCGACCGTGTCGTCGAAGGCGACGATGCCGCCGTGGCCGAGCATCGCACCGATGGCGGCGAGCGCTTCGTAATCGACCGGCGTGTCGAACTGGGCGGCCGGCACGTAGGCGCCGAGCGGTCCGCCGACCTGCACGGCGCGGATCGGCCGCCCGCTTGCCGAGCCGCCGCCGTACTCGTACAGCAGCTCGCGCAGCGTCAGCCCGAAGGCCCGCTCGACGAGCCCGCCGCGCTTGATGTTGCCGGCGAGCTGCAGCGGCAGCGTGCCGCGCGATCTACCCATGCCGAAGCCGGCGTAGAACTCCGCGCCTTCGCGCAGAATGAGCGGCACGGTGGCGAGCGTAATCACGTTGTTAACGATCGTCGGACGGCCGAACAGACCCTTGATCGCCGGCAGCGGCGGGCGCACGCGCACCTCCCCGCGCCGCCCCTCGAGGCTCTCGAGCATCGAGGTCTCCTCGCCGCAGATGTACGCGCCGGCGCCGAGGCGGATCTCCAGATCGAAACACCTTCCACTGCCCATGACATCGCTGCCCAGGTAATCCGCCGCGTACGCCGCGGCGATCGCCTGCGTCAGCGTGCGCCAGGCGTGCGGATACTCCGCGCGCAGGTAGATGTAGCCGTGCGTCGCGCCGACCGCGAGGCCCGCAATCGTCATGCCCTCGATCAGACTCAGCGGATCGCCCTCGATGAGCATGCGGTCGGAGAAGGTGCCGGAGTCTCCCTCATCGGCGTTGCAGGTCACGTACTTCTGACCCGCGGGCTGCTCGAGGACCGTCTTCCACTTGATGCCGGTCGGGAACGCCGCCCCGCCCCGGCCGCGCAGACCGGAGCGGCTGATCCGCTCGACCACGCTCGCCGGGTCCATCGACAGCGCGCGGCGCAGGCCCTGGTAGCCGCCGTGCGCGACGTAATCGGCAACGCTGCGCGGATCGGTGAGCCCGACGCGCTCGAACGTCAGACGCTGCTGCCCGGCAAACCACGGCAGCCGGTCGGTCGGGCCGAGCAGCAGCCGATGCGCCCCGCCCTCGAGCCAGCCGGCCTCGAACAGGCCGGGCACGTCCGCGGCGCTCACCGGCCCGTAGGCGATGCGGCCCTGCGCGCTCGCCACCTCGATCAGTGGCTCGAGCCAGTACGCGCCGCGTGAGCCGTTGCGCACCACCCGCACATCGAGCCTGCGCTCGGCCGCCTCGCGGCTGATCGCCCGGCATACGGCATCGGCGCCAAGCGCCAGTGCGCCGGAGTCTGCCGGTACGTAGATCGTGCTCATTCGTGCCCGCCAGAGTGCCGGTCCGCTTCCCCGAGCAGCGTATCGAGCCGCTCGGGCGTGACGCGGCCGTGGGGACGCCCATCGAGCATCACCGCCGGCGAGCAGGCGCACAGCCCCAGGCAGTAGACCGGCTCGAGCGAGAATCGTCCGTCCGGCGTTTTCTCGTGGAAATCCACCCCGAGACGCTCCCGCGCGTGCGCAGCGAGCGCCTCGCCGCCGACCGCCTGGCAGGACTCGGCGCGGCAGATCTGCAGCACGTGCTGCCCCGGCGGGGCCGCCCGGAAGTGGTGATAAAAGCTGACGACGCCGTGTACCTCGGCGCGCGACAAGTTCAGCTGCTCGGCGATGAGGCCGACGGACTCCGCCGGAATGAACCCGAAAGCTCCCTGCACCGCGTGCAGTACCTCAAGCAACGGTCCCGGACGGTCCTTGAACCGCGCCAGGATCCGACGAACGTCATGCCCGTGATCGACCGCTGAAGTGTGCATGGTCGATCAGTATACGGCCGCTGGCACGCCCGGGCGCCTCACCGGCGCCCGGGCGCGCCACAGCCGCGCAGCTGTTCAATTTCCGGCACGGCCGGGGCCCCGGCCCG
>JAKAYU010000102.1 GCA_021809525.1 Pseudomonadota bacterium
CCGATCTAGCGTGCTCGCCGCGGCCGCTACGCCGGCCGGATGGGCCTGAAGGGGCGGGGCGGCCGCGGCCACGGCCGGCTGGGCGGCGCCGAGGGCGAGCGCCGCGAGCGCACCCAGGATCGTTGCGAGACGGTGCATCATGCCCAAAGTGTAATCGAAGCGGCCTAGTTCGGCTTGCCCGCAAGGCGCTTCAGGAGCGCGCCGGCGAACTCGAAGCGCGCCTGTTCCTCGGGCATCTGCCGCGCAATGCGCAGCTTCATCGCCCCTTCGAGCCGGTACTCGCGCGGGGACTGCTGCATCAGCTTCACCAGCGCCTGCGGTTGTACCGCGGTGCTCTCCTCGAACAGGATCAGACCGCCCTGCGGGCCGAGGTCCAGGCGACGGATGCCGAGGGCGCGCGCGGTGAGCTTCAGTTTGCTGATGCGGATGAGGCGCTCGGCCGGGGCGGGCAGGGGGCCGAAACGGTCGTAGATTTCGGCCGTGAGCGCATCGAGCGCATCGGCGCTGTCGGCCGCTGCGATGCGCTTGTACAGCGCGAGCCGCACCTGCACATCGCCGATATACGCCTCGGGCAGGAACGCCGGCAGGCGAAGCTCCACCTCGGTGGCCGCCGCGAGCGGCTGCTCCAGCGCCGGCTCCCGCCCGGCCTTCAGCGCCGTGACGGCCTGCTCGAGCAGCTCCAGGTACAGCGCGAGCCCGATCTCCGACATCTGGCCACTCTGCGCCTCCCCGAGCAGCTCGCCCGCGCCGCGGATCTCCAGGTCATGCGTGGCGAGCGCGAAGCCCGCGCCGAGCTCCTCCATCGATTCGATCGCCTCCAGGCGCTTGGCGGCATCGCCGCTCAATGCCCGCCGCGGCGGGGCTATGAGGTAGGCGTAGGCGCGATGGTGCGAGCGACCGACCCGGCCGCGCAGCTGGTGCAGCTGCGCGAGCCCCATGTGGTCGGCGCGGTTGATGATGATGGTGTTGGCCGTGGGCACGTCGATGCCGCTCTCGATGATGGTGGTGCACAGCAGCAGGTCGAAGCGCCGATGGTAGAAGTCCACCATCAGCTGCTCGAGCTCGCGCTCGCGCATCTGCCCGTGCCCGATGCGCACGCTCGCCTCGGGCACGAGCTGCTGCACCTCGGCGGCGATCTTGTCGATCGTGCGGATCTCGTTGTGCACGAAGTAGATCTGCCCGCCGCGGCGCAACTCGCGCAGCACCGCCTCGCGCAGCGTCGGCCCGTGCCATTCGATCACGAAGGTCTTGATCGCCAGGCGTTCGGCGGGCGGGGTGGTGATGAGCGACAGATCGCGCAGGCCGCCGAGCGCCATGTTGAGCGTTCGCGGGATGGGTGTGGCGGTGAGCGTGAGCACGTGCACGTTGGCGCGCAGCGCCTGCAGGCGCTCCTTGTCGCGCACGCCGAAGCGCTGCTCCTCATCCACGATCAGCAGTCCGAGGTCCTTGAATCGCGCGTGCGCATGCAGCAGCCGGTGGGTCGCCACCACGATGTCGACCGCGCCGCGCTCGATGCCCTCGAGGGTTGCTCGGGTCTCCTTGGCATTGCCGAAGCGCGAGAGCCCCTCGATGCGCACCGGCCAATCGGCGAAGCGGTCGCGGAAGTTGGTCAAGTGCTGCTGGGCGAGCAGTGTGGTCGGGGCAAGCACCGCGACCTGCTTGCCGGACTGCACCGCCGCGAACGCCGCGCGCATGGCCACCTCGGTCTTGCCGAATCCGACATCCCCGCACACGATGCGGTCCATGGGCCGGTCGCTCTTGAGGTCCTCGAGCACCTGTGTGATGGCCTCGGCCTGATCCTCGGTTTCCTCGAACGGGAAGCCGGCCGTGAAGGTCCGGTAGTCCGTCTCGCTGAAGGCGAGCTTCAAGCCCCGGTGCGCTTTGCGCCGGGCATACAGATCGAGCAGCTCGGCGGCTACGTCGCGGATCTGCTCGGCGGCGCGCTTGCGCGCCTTGGCCCACTGGTCGGTGCCGAGCTTGTGCAGCGGGGCGCTCTCGCTCGCCGCGCCGGTGTAGCGGGTCACCAGGTGCAGCGACTGCACCGGCACGTAGATGCGGTCGCCGCCGAGGTATTCGAGCACCAGGAACTCCCCGGCCTCGCCGGCGACTTCCATCGGCTGCAGCCCCACGTAGCGGCCGACGCCGTACTGCTCGTGCACGACCGGGGAGCCGGGTGTGAGGTCCTGCAGATCGCGCAGGATCGTCTCCGGGTCGGCGGCCGCTCGGGTGCGGCGGCGCTCCTGGCGGGCGCGCGCGCCGAACAGCTGCGACTCGGCGATGATGGCAAGCGGAGGACTCGTCAGATACAGCCCGGACAGATCGGCCGCCACGGTCAGGCTGAGCGGCGCCTCGGCTGCGAGGAAGCTGTCCCAGTCGGCCACGAGCGCAACGTCATGCCGCTCGCTGCGCAGCAGCTCGTGCAGCACTTCGCGCCGGCCGGGGGAGTCGGCTGCGAGCAGCACCCGGCCGGAAAACGACTCGAGAAAGGCATCGAGCCGCGCGAGCGGCCGCTCGGCGCGCGTATCGACCCGCAGCTCCGGCGGCGCGAGCGTAGCGAAGTCCCGCGCGGGGGCCGTCTGTGCCGGATCGGGTGCATCCCCGAGCCGCACCGAGGCGAATCGCTCAAGCGCCGTATCGAGCGCGGCCGGCTCGAGAAACAGCTCCGCCGGGGCGAGCACGGGGCGCTCCAGGTCGTGCCGGCGCTCCTCGTAGCGGGACTCGATGTCCCGCCAGGCGTGCGCGAGCGCCTCGGGCAGCGCCGCATCGTGCACGATCACCGCGTTGGCCGGCAGATGATCGAACAGCGTCGCGGTCGCTTCGAAGAACAAGGGCAGATAGAACTCCACGCCCGCCGGCGCGACTCCCTCGCTGACAGTGCGATAGACACTCGAGCGGGTGGGGTCGCCCTCGAAGCGGACGCGGAAGCGGCGGCGGAATTCCTTCACCGCCTCGGCATCGAGCGGCATCTCCCGCGCCGGCAGCAGCCGCACGTGCTCGATCGGCTCGAGCGAGCGCTGCGTGTCGGGGTCGAAGCTGCGGATCGCCTCGATCTCATCGTCGAACAGATCGATGCGCAGCGGCTCGGCCGCGCCCATCGGGAACACGTCGAACAGCGAGCCGCGCACGGCGAACTCCCCGGGGCTGCGCACCTGGCTGACGCTCGCGTAGCCGGCATCGACGAGCCGGGCGCGGAACGGCTCCAGATCGAGCCGCTCGCCGCGCGAGAGCTCGAAGGCGCGCGCCTGCACGTACTGGCGCGGGGGCAGCCGCTGCATGAGCGTGTCAGCCGTGACGATCAGGCAGCCGTGCGTGAGGCTCGGCAGCTCATAGAGCGTGCGCAGCCGCGCAGAGATGATGTCGGGGTGCGGGGAGAACAGGTCGTACGGCAGCACTTCCCAGTCCGGGAACGTCAGCAGCGGCAGGTTGGCTCCCGCGAAGAAGGCGAGCTCGGCCGTCAGGCGCGCAAGCTCCCGCGCCGCGTCGGTGACGACGACGTAGAGCTTCTGGTCCGAGCGGGCCGCTTCGGCGAGCGCGAGCGCTGCGGCGCTGCCGCGCAGATTCTGCCAGCGCAGGTGCCGCCTGGCGGGGCCCGGAACGGGCGGATCTAGCACTCTCAAACTGCGACCGGAACTTCCGTGGCGTAGGTGCGCGGTGCGGCGGCGGGCACGCAGAAAATGTCGATGGTGCGACTGCGACCGCGCAGCTGCATCGGCGGCAGGGGCGTGGCGCCCACATCCACCCCGAGCGCATCGAGGGATTGCTTGATGGTGTACGAGAAGAGCATTTCCCCGGCGCGTGCGCGCTGGCAGAGCCGGGCGGCGACGTTGACCGTGTCGCCGATCAGCGTGTAGCTCATGTACGAGCTCGAACCGATGTTGCCGGCGACCACATCGCCCTCGTTGATGCCGATGCCGAGGCCGGCCTCCACCCCGTAGCGGCTCATCCACGAGCTCGCCAGCGTGGCGAAGCTCGAGAGCATCTCCTGGGCGGCGCGCACGGCGCGGCCGGGGCTGTCGGGCTGCTCGAGCGGCACACCGAAGCCGAGCATCAGGCAGTCGCCGGCCATGTGGAACACCGTGCCGTCGTGGCGCAGCGTGATCTCGGTCAGCAGCGCGAAGTATTCGTTCAGCAGCGGCACCACCTGGCGCGGCTCGAGCCGCTCGGACAGGCCAGTGAAGCCGCGCAGATCGGCGAACAGCACCACCGCGTGGGTGCGCAGGTCATCGGCCGAGAGCAGCGTTTCGCGCAGCTGCACGTCCTCGAGGATCTTCTCGGCGAGCTGCGGGGATACGTAGCGGCGCACGGCGCGCCGCAGTACTTCCTCGCGGCGGCGCACCTCGGCCTGCAGGTGCGCCTGCGCCAAGTCGCGGCGCACGGCGCCGGCGCGGATCAGCTCCTCGATGCTGAGCGATTTATCCAAGACCACGGGAGGGTTATCCGATCATTCTTCTGTGAAACGTGAGCCTACCATAATCCGTGCGTCGTGCGTCGCCGCCTGCAGACGCCCGCGGTGGGCGGGGCGCACATGCGCCGGGTACTGCAATGGGTTAGCGGCCCGCGCGGCCGCAGCTTGAACGCCCCGTGCGGGGTCAGTGCGCCGCCGGGGCGTGCACGACGGCGTGCACGACCCGGTTGTACTCGAAGAAGACGCTGAAGTCAGGGTAGTCCCAGCGGGTGATCGGCGGGCGGCCGACCGCCGGATAGCGCTTCTCGGGCGCGCCGAAGCGCCGCTGCACCTGGCGCATGGTCTGACTGCGGTGGGGGTGGGGCACGGTGCTCGGGGCGACCTGCAACTGGCCGTCCACCACGATCGTCTCGGCCACCGCACTGGCGCTCACCGCGCAGGCGACCAGCAGTGCCAAAAGAACTCGGGCGCGCATGTCGGGACCTCCCGCAGCGACTATACACCGGGGCGCATTCTGTCAAAGCGGCCCGGCCGCTGCGCGTAGCAAATCTGTGACGCGCCGCAAAGAGCCGCCGGGGGCGGGAACTATGGTTAAATCCACCGATGTTCTACCCCCTGTCGGTGTTCGTGGGCTGGCGCTACGTACGCGCCCGGTCGCACAAGTTCTTCGTGTCCTTCATCACCTGGACCTCGCTTGCCGGCGTGTGCGTCGGGGTCGCGGCGCTGATTGTGATTCTGTCGGTGATGAACGGCTTCGAGGGCGATTTGCGCCAGCGGCTGCTCGCCCTCGATGCGGACGCGCGCGTGGTGGCGAGCCGCTCGGCCGAGACCGCAGGCCCGCCCTCACCGGCGAGCTGGCAGCGCATCGAGCAGCGGGTGCGCGCGAGCCCCGGGGTGATCGGGGTTGCCCCGTTCGTACAGTCCCAGGCGCTCGCGGTGCGCACCCCGCAGATGCTGCCGGTGCTGCTGCGCGGGATCGACCCGGCCGCTGAGCCCTCGGTGACGCGCCTGGCGCAGGTGAGCAGCGCCGGGGCGCTGCAGGCTCTGAAGCGCGGCAGCGACCGGGTGATCCTCGGGGAGGTGATTGCGGAGGAGCTGGGGCTTGCACCCGGGGACAAGATTACGCTGCTCATCCCCGGGGTGGCCCCGGGCGGGCTGCCGGTACCCGCGCTGCACCGCTTCACCGTCGCCGGGGTGTTCTCGGTGGGGCTCGCCGACAGCGACGCGACGCTGGTGTACGGCAACATCGCCGATGTGCGCGCACTGCTGCCCGGCGGCGGGCTCGATCAGGGCCTGAGGGTGCGCTACCGCCATGCGCTCGATGCGCCGCAGATCTCCGCCGCGCTGCGCGCGCGACTGCCAAAGGGCTTCGAGGTGATCGACTGGACGCAGCAGAACGCCGCGTACTTTCGCGCGATCCGCATCGAGAAGACCATGATGTCGCTGATCCTGCTGCTGATCGTGGCAGTCGCCGCTTTCAACATCGTGGCCATGCTGGTGATGGTGGTCACCGACAAGCGCACCGACATCGCGATCCTGCGCACCTTCGGAGCCTCCCCGGCACGGGTGCTCGGGATCTTCCTCACTCAGGGGCTGACCATCGGCTGGCTCGGGGTTGGCCTGGGGGTGGGGCTCGGGCTGGCGCTCGCCTACCATGTCAATGCGGTGGCGCTGCTCCTCGAGCGCACCTTCGGTTTTCAGATCTTCAACTCCAGCGTCTACTACATCACCACCATCCCCTCGGTGGTCAAATGGGACAACGTCGCGGTGATCGGCATCGCGGCGCTCGCGCTCACGACTGCCGCCACCGTGTACCCGGCGGTGCGCGCCGCACGGGTCGCGCCGGCCGAAGCACTGCGCTACGAGTAGGGCGATGCTGTTCGACTCCTACGAGTGGCTGATCGGCACGCGGCATCTGCGCTCGACGCACCGGCGCGGGTTCGTCTCCTTCGTCGCGGTCATGTCGGTGTGCGGGCTCGCCCTCGGGGTGGCGACCCTGATCGTGGTGCTCTCGGTGATGAACGGCTTCGGCCGCGAGCTGCGCAGTCGCATTCTCGATGTGACCGCGGATGCGACGCTCATGGGCCTCAGGGGCAGCATCGGGGACTGGCCCGCGCTCGAGCGGCGGGTGCGCGCCGAGCCGGATGTCGTGGCCGTGGCGCCCTACGTGCAGCAGCAAGCGCTGCTCACCCACGGGCAGTACATTGCCGGGGCGGCGGTGCGCGGGGTGTTGCCGGCGCAGGAGGTGCACGTGACCGCGCTCGCGCGCCACCTCGAGCGCGGGGATCTGTCCGAGCTGCGCCCGGGCAGCTACCAGGTGATCCTGGGGGTCGATCTGGCGCGCGCGCTGCACGTGCGGCCGGGGCAGTCCGTGGTGCTGATCGCCCCGGAGGGCATCGCCACTCCCGCCGGACTGATGCCGCGCATGCGCCGCTTCACGGTCGTCGGACTGTTCCATTCGGGCATGTACCAGTACGACCGCGAACTCGCGCTCGTGAACATCACCGATGCGGGCCGGCTGTTCGCCCTCGGCCCGGGACGGGTGAGCGGGCTGCGCATGCGATTCTCCGATCCGTGGCAGGCGCCGCAGCTGGTGCGCCGCATCGCCTACTCCCTCGGCGGCTCCGGGTACTACGTCAGCGACTGGACGGATCACCTCGCCAACTTCTTCCGCTCCATCCAGATCACCAAGACCATGATGTTCGTGATCCTCTCGATGATCGTCGCGGTGGCGGCCTTCAACATCGTCGCCACGCTGGTGATGATCGTGAAGGAGAAGCAGTCCGACATCGCGATCCTGCGCACCCTCGGGGCCTCGCCGGGGAACATCCTTGCGGTGTTCGCCATCCAGGGGCTGCTGATCGGACTTGCCGGCACGCTGCTCGGCGCCGCTCTCGGCATCCTCATCTCCCATCACCTGCAGAGTCTGGTCGCGCTGCTGCAGCGGCTGGCGCATACCCAGTTTCTCAACCCCAAGGTGTATTACATGAGCGAGCTTCCCGCCTACGTCGAGGGATTCGACGTGCTGCGCGTGTGCGGCGTGGCGTTCCTGCTGTGCGCACTGGCGACGATCTATCCGGCGTGGCGTGCCGCGCGCACCGCTCCGGCCGAGGCGCTGCGTCATGAGTGAGCCGGTGCTCGAGGCACGCGAGGTCGGGCGCAGCTTCGTGCAGGGCCCGAGTACGATCGAGGTGCTGCAGGGCGTGGCGCTTAGCGTGGGCGCCGGGGAGCGGCTCGCCATCGTCGGGGCCTCCGGCTCGGGCAAGACCACGCTGCTGCAGATCCTCGGCGGCCTCGATCGGCCGACCCGCGGTGAGGTGCTGATCGACGGGCGGGACATCCATGCGCTCACCGAGCGCGAGCGCGGGATGCTGCGCAACCGGACGCTCGGGTTCGTCTACCAGTTCCACCACCTGCTGCCGGAGTTCTCTGCGCTCGAGAACGTGGCCATGCCGCTGCTCGTGCGGCGCGCCAAGGTTGCCGAGGCGCGCGCGAGCGCGCGCGAGCTGCTTGAGCGGGTCGGGCTCGGCGGTCGGCTGACGCACAGGCCCCACCAGCTCTCCGGCGGGGAGCGCCAGCGCGCGGCCGTGGCGCGGGCGCTCGTGACGCAGCCGAAGATCGTGCTCGCCGATGAGCCGACCGGCAATCTCGATGGCGCCAATGCCGAGTCGGTCTTCGAGCTGATGCTTGAGCTGAACCGCGAGCGCGGGACGAGCCTGATCGTGGTGACGCACGATCCGCGCTTGGCGGCGCGGATGGACCGCGTCTACGAGCTGCGGGGCGGTCGGCTCGCGGAGCAGGCCCCTACGGGTGCGCCCAGTGGCGCGCGCGGTAGCGCCGCCTGACTTCCCAACGCCAGATGAACTCCAGGGCGCACCAGCCGGCAAGCCCCGCCACCAGCGAGCAGACCAGACAGCCGAAGAGAAACGGTTGCCAGAGCGGGCCGAGTCCGTACTGCAGCCACTTCCAGCTCAGCTGGAACGCGAAGTGCTGCGCCGGTGTGCCGAGCAGCAGCGCGCCGACCCGGTAGGCGAGGTAGTAGATCGGCACCATGGTGAGCGGGTTATTGATGAGGAAAATCGTCCCGTAGATCGCCGGCACGTTCAGCCGCCAAGTGAGCGCGAGCAGCCCGGCGAGCAGCGAGTGCACCGGCAGCGGGATGAAGCAGATCGCCAGCCCCACGCCGAAGGCGCCGGTGACCGCGCGCCGGTGCACGACCCACAGCCGCGGGTCCATCAGCCGGTCGCCGAACACGCGCAGCAGCCGGTGCCCCTCGATGTGGTGGGGCTTCGGCAGAATCTTCTTCAGCATGCGACGCGGCATAACGCCGGCACTGTACCACGGCGGCGGGAGCGCCGGCCCGGGCGCGCGTTCCGGTGCCCGGCGCACTCCGGTATGATGCCGTCTCACCGATTCAATGGGGTCGTTTGATGTGGGAAATCGTGCGGGCGGGCGGTCCGCTGATGTGGCCGATCATCTTCTGCTCGATCGTCGCTGCGGCGATCGTGCTCGAGCGGCTCTGGACGCTGCAGGACCGACGTGTGTTGCCGCGCGAGCTGCCGCAGAAGGTCTGGCAGCTGATCGAGACCGGCCAGGTCACTGACAAGGTGATCGCCGCGCTCGAGCAGCATTCCCCGCTCGGGCGGCTGCTCGCCGCGGGGCTTGCCAACCGCCATCGGCCGCACGAGGTGCTCATGGAGCGGCTCGAGGATGCCGGCCGGCACGTGGTGCACGAGCTTGAGCGTTTCCTCAACACACTCGGCACCATCGCCGGCATCTCCCCGCTGCTCGGGCTCCTCGGCACCGTCACGGGCATCATCCGCGCCTTCGACGCGATCCAGGCGAGCAGCATGGGCGATCCGCGCGCGCTCTCCGGCGGCATCGCCGAGGCGTTGGTGTGCACGGCGGCCGGGCTCTGCGTGGCCATTCCCTCGCTCATCTCCTATCGGTACCTGCGCGGCAAGGTCGAGGGCATCGTCGTCGAGATGGAAAAGCACGCGCTGCGCATGGCCGATGCGCTCGAAGCGGCGGGCGCCGCCGCCGCGAGCGGCGACTGATCCGCCCATGAACCTCAAGCCGCGGCGCCACGAGGAGCCGGAGATCAACGTCGTCTCGCTGATCGACGTGGTGCTGCTGCTCGTGGTGTTCTTCATGCTCTCGAGCCACTTTACCCAGGAGGGCCGGCTGCACGTGGTGCTGCCTCGCGCCCAGGCCGTGCCCGCCGCCCGCGGGCGGCCGGAGCCGGTGGTGGTCACGGTCACCGCCAACGGCGATTACCTGGTCAACGGCCGTGAGCTGCTCAACAACAGCCCCGACACGCTGCGCGCGGCGCTGGCGGCCGAGCCGGCCGCCGCGCGCAACGACAGCGTCCTGATCCGCGCCGATGCGCGCGCCACGCAGCAGTCGGTGGTGACGGCGATGGATGTGCTCGGGGCGCTCGGCTTCGTCAAGCTCGACATCGCCACCATCAAGGCCCCCGCCGAGGGCGGTTCGTGAGCCGCGCCGGCGGCGACGGGGAGCGCGAGGCGGCGCACACCTACCGGCGGCTGCTCGGCTACCTGCGCCCGCACAAGGGCGCCTTCGCGCTCGGGATCCTCGGCGGGGCGGTGTACGCGGCGAGCGCGAGCGGCCTGGTGTATCTGGCCAAGCGGGTCGGCAGCCTCCTGCATCACCCCGACCCGCGCATGATCGTGTGGCTGCCGGCCGCCACGGTGGTGCTGTTCGCGGTGCGGGGGGTCGGCAACCTGATCCAGACCTACTTCATGGGCTACGTCGGGCGGCGCGTGGTCAAGCACCTGCGCGGGGAGGTGTACGAGCGGGTGCTCGATCTGCCGGTGGCCTTCTACGACCGCCAGGCCGTCGGCTCGCTGCTCTCGCGCCTGACCTACAACTGCGAGCAGGTCGGACAGGCCACGACCAGCTCGATCGTCATCCTGGTGCGCGCCAGCCTGATCATCGTCTTCCTGATCGCCGAGATGGTCTGGTTCAACGCACCGCTGACGCTGATCGCCCTGACCATGGGACCGCTGGTGGCCTGGCTGGTGTCGGTGATCAACCGGCGCTTTCGCCGCTACGGCCAGCGCATCCAGCACTCGATGGAGGATGTCACCCGTCTCGCCAAGGAGAGTTTCGAGGCCCCGCGGCTCGT
The DNA here is from genome assembly GCA_021809525.1 of Pseudomonadota bacterium. Classification (GTDB taxonomy): domain Bacteria; phylum Pseudomonadota; class Gammaproteobacteria; order Steroidobacterales; family Steroidobacteraceae; genus 13-2-20CM-66-19. The sequence goes on from JAKAYU010000102.1 coordinate 10,554, forward strand.
GAAGGTGTACGGGGCGCAGGAACACCTCAAGGCGCGGTTCGAGCGGATCAACGAGCACAACCGGCTCTCCAACATGAAAGCCATCCTCACCAACGGGCTCGCCAACCCGACGGTGCAGCTCGTGACGGCAATCGGCGGGGCCTTCGTCCTCGCCCTCGCCATTCGCGACGCGGTGCTCGGCACCATGAGTTCGGGCGACCTCGTGGGCTTCTTCGCCGCTTTGTCGATGATGGGCCAGCCGCTGCGCGAGGTGGTGAGCCAGTCCGGGCCGATCCAGCAGGGGGTCGCCGCGGCGCAGAGCCTGTTCGAGCTCATAGACGCGGCGCCCGAGCCCGAGACCGGCGATTACCGGCCGCAGCGCGTGCGCGGGGACGTCGAGTGCCGCGAGGTCACCTTCAGCTACCCGCAGGCCCGCAGCGCCGCGCTGCGCTCGGTCTCCTTCCACGTGCCGGCCGGCACGCAGCTTGCGATCGTCGGGCGCTCCGGCAGCGGCAAGTCCACTCTGGTGAGCCTGCTGCCGCGCTTCTACGAGGTGAGCGCCGGCTCGATTCTGATCGACGGGCGCGATGTGCGCGAGTACGAGCTGAAGTGCCTGCGTCAGCAGATCGCGGTGGTCAGCCAGGAGGTGACCCTCTTCGATGACACCGTCCGCAACAACATCGCTTTCGGGAGCGACGTGCCCGAGCAGGCTATTCTGCGCGCGGCCGAGGCGGCGCACGTGCTCGAGTTCGCCGCCGGGCTGCCGCAGGGGCTCGATACGCTGGTGGGCGATCGCGGCGTGCTGCTCTCGGGCGGGCAGCGCCAGCGCATCGCCATCGCGCGGGCGCTGTTGAAGGACGCGCCCATTCTGATAGATCGGA
>JAKAYU010000103.1 GCA_021809525.1 Pseudomonadota bacterium
TTCCGATCTCCGGTATTGCGGCGTCAGCAATGCTCCGCAGCCGCTCAGTGCAAGCGCTGTGAGCGCCACTGCCGCGACAGCCCACCCGCAATGCCAGGTGTTCATCCTTTTCGTCATCTTCCAATCTCCGCACGCACCGTGGGCACGAGCTCGGCCGCGGCCACGTTCAGTCGCGCCCGTGCCGCGGCACAATCCGGACGGCATATCGCCCGCAATGCCGTCAGCGAGGATACCGGCCGCGTCGTGAACGCCGCAATCCCGTACCAGAGCTGGGACAGGCGCGCGTCGACGAAGTGGCGCGCGCCTATGGCATCCCGCGACCAGATGATCGAGCGCGTGCCCGTGGCATCCCGCACCGTCAGCTGTCGCCAGCGGCCCGTGGCGGTCCGCACGATGCGTGCACCGAGTGGTTTGAGGCCCGCCTTGTCGCCGAGCAGCGAGTTCCAGTAGCCGAGGAGCTTGCCCTGCTGGGTCTGGCTGCGATAGGCCACGGCGAAGACCTCCACGGACCGCCCACGGGGCGTGTCATAGCGGCGCAAGGACTGTGCGGTGGCATTGAAATACTGGGGTGTCCAGAGGCTGTAGCTCACGCGCTCCGGTCCAGACCAGCCCGCGGGAGCGGCCGGCCAGTCGATCCTCAGCCCCTGTCCGGCGACGGGCCAGACCAGATTCCGTCCGTAGACGAGACCCGGCAACACCACGAGCGCCGCAAACGCTGTCAATGCGTGGCTCAGGGACACCCCGACGATGTCCCGGGAAGGCGCCGCGGGGCTCTGCAAAGGCGCGGTGTGGCCCTCGACAGGGCGGCGCCGGTCCCACCGGTGCGCAAGGCTCCCCGCCAGTCCTAGGAACAGGAAAAAGAAAGCGACGAACACCGCCCAGCCGAACGCGTAATGACTCACGGTCACCAGATAGGTCTTCATGTTCGTCTCGTAGGCGGCGATCACGATGACGAAGATGCGGACCCAGTTGCCGATTAGCGCGAACAGCCCCATCAAGCCCAGCCAGAACAAGCGCCGGCGCAGGCTGTCGCCGGCAAGCTCACCATAAAGGGCCGCAAGCGCCAGTCCCACCACGAAGAAGTGCAACCCGCTGCATCCAAAAGCAATCTCGAGCGTCCCGCCCGGCAAATGGATGTACTTACCAGTCAGATACGCGGGGATCCCCGTCACCCACACCAAGATACCGTTCACCTTGATGCTGAGCCACTGCAGCAAAAAGTTGATGTCGGTCCAGGCCGGCATGGCGAAGTAGAGAAACCCGACCGGAAAGAGCAACGTGCGTGCCACCGGCCAACCCAGCGCGGCAATGATGGCCGCGAACAACAGCAGGGGCAGCAGCAGCAGCTGAGGATCCTGGATCGCCGCGCCGTAGAAATACACCCATGCCAGCGAAAGTATCCCGATCGCGGCCAGCGCGCGAGGCTCGGGTTTGAGCGGCGCGGCAAAAACGCGCCGCCGGTCCCGCACCACGAGCCACATGGATACGAGCAACACCAGGTAGCCGTGGGTGTAGGCGTTGTTCACGGTATCGGTCCAGAAACCGTTCAGCGCCACCGCGCTCGGCCAGTAGGCAAGCGCCACCGCAACCCACAGGCCATAGATCACGACCAAACGATCCCAGCCCTGGGCCCGCTCACCTGCATCGGTGCTCGCTGCGCCGGGAACCTCAGTGGCGCCATCCCTCCACCCCGGGTCTGAGCTTAAATCTGCCATGCGGCGCACGCACGCGGGGCACCGTGTGCGCTTCGTTCTCCAAACGTCCAGAATTTGCAGAGTTATCCTACCAGCCCGGACGGGTTTTCGCCCCGTAGTCGGGCCGGCGCTACCGGCGGATTAGAGCGCAGCCGGCCCTCCAGGTTCAGGAACTGGATCGCAATTTCTACCCGTAGGCGGATCGAACGAAAATCCGCAGGCGATCCGGTGAGACCGTAGGACCGCCCGCCCCCCGCTTGGGAGGGAATCAGGTGATGGTCTTACTGGCAACGTTCGAGAGACTGCTTTGCGTGCCGCTGGTCGTATAGGCAGCCACTGCGAAGTACCACGTGCCAGTCGTAAGGCCGGTGATGACGTAATTGGTGATGCCGGGATTGGAGACCTGCAGCCTCTGGGTCAGGGCCGTCGCGCTGGTGCCGTAGTAGATTTTGTAGCCTGCCAAATCGGTCAGCGTCGAACCGTCGCTATTGGTCACCGGCGGTGTCCAGGACACATCAGCGGTGCCGCTGGCCGAATTCGCCGCAACCACCTGGATCGTGAAAGGCGCCGCCGAGGCTGTCTGCTGTCCGTCGCTCACCGAGATCACGATATTTGGGTAGCTGCCGACGTCTGCCGCCGTCGGCGTTCCGGTGAGCACGCCCGTACTGGCGCTGAAGCTCATCCAGCTGGCGGCATTCGTCACGCTGAAAGTGAGCGTCTTACCGTTTCCACCGGTCACTTTTGCTGCCAGAGTGAACGTCTGTCCGACCGAGACCGAACCCTGACCGGCCGCATTCGTGCTGATCTGCATGCTCTTGACGGAGGGGGCCGCCGCGGGCGCGCTGCTGGCACTGATGCTGGAGCCACCGCTACCGCCACCACAACCAGCAAGCGCACCCAGCACACCAAGGCCGCAACAGACGAATCGGACTGACGCCCACGCACGCATATCGATATCGGCTCCGGATCCGGGGACCATTCCGCGGACTTCTCATCCGCCGCCGGAGCCCGAAGCAAATGCGCCCCAAAGCAGCGGCCGTAGCCAGAGCCATAGCAACTATCGTGCCATCCAGTTTTCTCTTTTTTATTCAGTTACTTAGAAGCGCCTCTACCCGTCGCATCCGCAACCGGTCGACTGCAGCTGTCGGTGCGCACAGACGACGCCCTCAGGCCGCAGCGACGCCATCGGCTGCAAGCACCTGATTTACCAGCCAAAGCCGCGCCGTTCGCACACCCATGTCATTTGCTGTCACGGGGTGCCGCGAATTGTCAGTGCGCGACACCTCTCTGCACCGCACGATTCCAACATCAAACATAACACCGGCCTTCGCGACATAAGCCGGATAAGCACATTCCACTGCACGCATACACTTCACACTTCAAGGCGCGCCCGGATGCCGCACCGGGGTCCGGGCACATCTCAGCCCGGAAGCGATTATGTGCAAGCAGTTCAAGCACTTGTGACCCAGTTCTCGGCCCGGTAAACTCACCATAGTTCGGGTCCTTCCAAGAGGCCCGCCGACGCGTGCCAATGAACGCCAACACCGCCAGACTCCTGCTCGTCGTGCTGCTGTTCGGGTTCTTGGCCACGCACGGATGGGTGATCGCCGGGTACGGTCCAGACCGCGCAGCAACCAACACCGTGGCTGCATTGTCGGCCCGGAGCGATGTGACAGCGGGTGCGCCGCCCGCGAGGTTCTCAGTCCACAGGCCGCTCGATGCCGCCGTACCCGACCGGTTTCCGCGCACCCGTCGCGCATCGCGAGCGCACGCGCCGCTCGCCTTGGGAGACTCCGATGCCGGAGGCGGGCTGACCGCCTCTGCGCCGCAGCTCGCATCGGTCACCCCAATAAGGATGAGCAACGGGTCACCCGCCGACGATCTGGTCGGGGATCTGGCCTTCACGGGACCGACGAACCTTGGCAGAGGTGGCGTGCCGTTCACCGACGGACCACCTGCCATCGGCGCGGATCCGCCGTTGTCGTCGGGCCCAGCTTTTGATAGTGGAGGCAATCCGGGCGGAGCACCCGGCGGCGGCAATTCCGGCTCCACAGCCATCGGCGGGGGAAGTCCCAGCACCACATCGGATGGCGGAGGCAATCCGAACGTCAAAGCGCTTCCTGAACCCGGATCGCTGGCGCTGATTGCCGCGGGGCTCGGTGCGCTGGCGCTGGTACGGCGCCGCTTCCGGTTCGCTCGGTAGGCCTCCGAGCTATTTTGGCGCCGGTATGGCCGTCCGCTCCATGAGGTCATAGAGCGTCGGGCGAGTCACGCCGAGGAGTTCTGCGGCCTTGGAGATGTTCCCCCCCGTGATGGCGAGCGCCCGCTGCACCGCGGCGCTCTCGGCACGCTGGCGCACTTCGCGCAGCGGGAGGATCACATGACCGTCCTCGGGCTGCTCGAGCGTGAGATCCTCGGCGGTCACCATCTTGCCCTCGGCCATGATGGCCGCGGCGTTCACGCGGTTCTCGAGCTCGCGCACGTTGCCGGGCCAGGGATAGTGCTCGATGGCCGCGATCGCATCGGGGGAGAGTTTCAGCTGCGCCTTGCCGTGGCGCCTGCAGGCTTCCTGCAGCAGGTAGTTCGCGATCAGCACCGCATCCGAGCCCCGCTCGCGCAGCGGCGGGATATTCACCGTCACCTCGCTGATGCGGTAGAAGAGGTCCTCGCGGAAGCTCTTCTCAAGGATCGCGGCCTTCAGGTCGCGGTGGGTGGCGGCGATGATGCGCACGTCCACCTGGATCAGCTCCCGGCCGCCGACCCGCTCGATGACCCGCTCCTGCAGGAAGCGCAGCAGCTTCGCCTGCAGGGCAAGCGGCATGTCGCCGATCTCATCGAGAAAGAGCGTGCCGCCGTCGGCGGTCTCGATCTTGCCGCGGGTCTGCTTGACCGCGCCGGTGAAGGCGCCGCGCTCATAGCCGAACAGCTCGCTCTCGAGCAGGTTCTCCGGGATCGCCGCGCAGTTGATGGCCACCATGGGCTGGCCGGCCCGTCCGCTCAAGCCATGCAGCGCCTGTGCGAGGCGCTCCTTGCCCGTGCCGCTCTCCCCGAGCAGCAGCACCGTGGCCTGGGTGGGGGCGAGCTTCTGCACGAGGCGGCAGACCTTGAGCATCGGCTCACTCGCCGCGATGACCCCATCGAGCGCGTTCGCCGGGCGGCTCGCGGCGAGGCGGCGGTTCTCGCTCTCGAGCTCGTGGATGCGCCGCGCCCGGTCGATGATGAGCGCGAGCACCGGCATGTCGATGGGCTTCTGGCAGAAATCGTAGGCGCCGAGCCGGATCGCGCGCAGCGCATGCTCCTGCCCTTCGCGGCCCGTGACCACGATGATCTTGGTCGCAGGCGAGAAGCGCAGCAGCTCGGTGATGGCGGCGAAGCCCTCCTCCACCCCGTCCGGGTCCGGCGGCAGGCCGAGATCCTGCAGCACGATGGGCGGCGCAAGCCGCCGTGCGGCAGCGAGCGCCTCCTCGCGCGTGCCCGCGCACTCGACCTCGAACTCATCGAGCGCCCAGCGCAGCTGGCGCTGCAATCCCGGATCGTCCTCGACGATGAGCAGTCTAGTTTTCTCTCTCAAGCTCATGCAGAGCGCTTCCTTCTCGTGCCGCGAGCATCGGGGCGAGCGGCAGCCGGAGGATGAAACGGGTCCCGCGTCCCGGAGTGCTCTCGACGTCGATCGAACCGCCGCACTTGCGTACGAACTCGCGCGCCTGGTAGGCACCGATGCCGAAGCCCCGCTCGCCCTTGGTCGTCTCGAAGGGCCGGAACAGCCGTTCCCGAATGAACGTCGCATCCATCCCGCAGCCGGTATCGGCCACTTCGATGCTCCCCTGGTGGCCCGCCCGCTGCACCGATACGGTAACCGATCCGCTCTCGGGTGTCGCCTCCTGGGCATTACGGATGAGGTGCTCGAGGACCTGCAGCAGCCGTTCGCGATTGAGCAGCACTTCGGCGCGCTCGCGCACCTCGAGGACGGGCTGCGGCGCGCGGCCCGCGCAGCGGCGGATGGCCTCGGCGCACAGCTCGGCGAGCTCCACGCGATGGCTCTGCTCGGTGAGCACCCCGCTTCTCAACTCATCCATCAGTCGCGTCATGCGCTTGACCGAATTATCGATCGTGAGGATCGCATCGTCGAAGAACTCGGGGTTGCCGCGATGGCGGGCGGCGTTCTGCACCACGAGCGCCTGCTGGGCGATGAGGTGACGCAGGTCGTGCATCAGCACCGCCGAGAGGCGGTTCAGCGCCTCGAACTGATGGGCTTCGGCGAGACGCTCGGCGGCCTGCTCGAAGGCGAGGAAACTCGCGACCTGGCGGCCGGCGGCGCGCAGCAGATCGAGCTCTTCCCAGGACAGGCGCACCGCGGCGAGCGGCTGGCCGATCACGACGAAGCCGACCAGCGCCTCGGTGCAGATCAGCGGCACGACCACCCACAGGCGCGGGTTCTCGCGCATCCACTGCGGCGGATCGAGCGGCGGGCGGGACTTCGAGTGCGGGCGGCGCGGGGTGCGCACCTCATCGAGGTCGCAGATCCACTCGTGCGCGAGCAGATACTCGAAAAATTCCGTATGTCCGCTCTCACGGGGGGCATCGGGCGGGGCGAGATCCCCACCGGCGGGCGCGTAGAGGCCCTCCTCGTCCCGCAGCCACAGCCCGCCGCTCGTGGCGCTCAAGAACCCGGCCATGACGCGTGCAATCCGATCGTGCAGCGGCGTCTCGCCCCCCTCGGAGAGCGCGCGGGTGAGCTTCTGCCACTCGCTGCGGTAGTCGTAGCGGTAGGGGAAGAGGTACTTGGCGATCGTCACCCGCGACCAGGCGCGGAACTGCTCCGAGAGCGCCGCCACCGCCAGCACGAGCGCGCCGGCGGCGAGGAACAGCAGCTGCCCGGCCGCACCCCAGGAGCCGCCGAAGTGGCGGATGAGGAAGCTCCCCACCGCCATGACGAGGACATACAGGGCGGTTCCCAGGAGCGTGGCGCTGAAGAACACGATGCGCGGGGAGAGAAAGGCGGCCGACTCCCACTCGGGGAGGCGGCTCAAGCCCACGGCGAGCAGCCCTGCGAGTGCGGCATTGACGAAGCCGCGGTCCATCCAGAACACGGTGGCAAGGCTCCCGTGCAGCATCGCGACCGAATACAGGCACAGGTCCCAGGCGTACAGCGCCCCGATCGCAAGCCAGACGTACTTCAGCGCCCAGCGCTGGGTGGAGCGGGTGTTGCGGGCGACCTGCTCGACGAGGACGAGTCCGGCAATGGCGAGCAGGAACCCGCCCCATAGCCAGTAGCGCTCTGCGTGGCGCACCAGCAACCCCGGCTCGCCCGGCAGGAACGAGCCGACGGCCCAAAGAACCACGAGAGCCACCAGTCCTGTGAGAGCGCGCTGGACGATACGTCCAAGGCCTGAGGTTTTCGCCCCGCTCAAGCAGCGGATCAGCACCAGTGCCCAGGCGAGATCGCGCAGATACTCGGCCGGGATCACCAGAGCGGGCGCGTACGAGCCGAGCCACCCCTGCCCGGCAAGGACGATCGACCAACCGAGCTCGGCAGCCACCGCCGTGCTGATCCCCGAGCCTGCCAGGCGCTGCCGCCACAGCGTGAGGCACGCCATGAGAAGCAGCGCATACGCAGCGGCGCAGACCAGATATGCAATCACAGCGAAATCGTAATGCAGCGCGAGAAAGATTACCGAAGTGCCGTGCTATCGCACGAAGACGACCGGCCCGGGGCGGCAGCTGCTTCCGGCCAGTCCTGCCCTCGCGGCGCTACGGGGTAATCTCGCGAATCTCGTTGTTGTTGAAATCACCCACGTACAGGTTGTCCGAGGCATCCACGGCCACGCCACTCGGGTTATCGAACGACGCAGTGCCCGCCGGGCCATTGGTGCTTCCCGCCGTGGCCGAGCCTGCCAGCGTGGTCACGACGCCCGTCGGCGCCACCAAGCGGATCTCGTTGTTGCCGCTGTCGGCAACGTACACGTTACCGACCCCATCCACTGCGACAGATTGCGGCTGCGAAAACGAGGCCGAGGATCCGGTTCCGTCGCTATTGCCGGCAGTGGTCGAGCCCGCGAGAGTCGTCACCACCCCGCTCGGGGTAATCTCGCGAATCTCGTTATTGTTGTGATCCGCCACATAGAGATTGCCAACCGAGTCGACCGCTATGCCCGTGGGCCCATTGAACGATGCTGCGGTCCCCGTGCCATCGTTGCTTCCGGCCGTGAGCGAACCGGCCAGCGTGGTCACCACCCCGGTTGGGGTGATCTTGCGAATCTCGTTGTTGCCCGTATCGGCCACGTAGACGTTCCCCGAGGCGTCGACCGCCACCCCTTCCGGTCCGTTGAACGACGCAGCCGAACCGGTGCCATCGGCGTCTCCAGCCGTCGTCGAACCCGCTAGCGTCGTCACCACCCCGGTCGGGGTGATCTTGCGGATCTCGTTATTGAACGTATCGGCCACGTAGACGTTACCGGCCGAATCCACCGCGACGCCGACCGGCAGATCGAAGGAGGCGGCCGAACCGGTCCCATTGGCGCTACCCGCGGTGGTAGAACCGGCCAGAGTGGTCACCACGCCGGCCGGGGTGATCTTGCGAATCTCGTTGTTCTTCGAATCAGCCACATAGACATTGCCGGATGAATCCACAGCAACACCGGCCGGACCTGAGAATGATGCTGCAGACCCCGTGCCGTCGGTGCTGCCCGCTGTGGTCGAGCCCGCCAATGTCGTAACGCTCACGTTGGTGGCTACCGCACAGACGAAGGTCTCCGACGTGATGTTGGCTGTAATCGGGCCGGAGAAATTGGATGCCCCCGCCGTACACACCTGATAAGACGGCTGCTGCGTCACGGTCACCTGCACGTTCGTGCCGTAGGACACCGCATTCGTGAACATGAAAGTCGTCGAGCCCGGGCTCACCGACAGGATTTCCCCGCCGCTGTAGTCCTGCAACTTCAATTGTGCTGCGTTCAAACCGGACACGGTTCCGGAGATAGTGAACGCGTTTACCGTACAGGTGACCGTCACGGAAGTGACGGTGCCGGTGACCGTCCCACTGCCGGAAGACACAGCGCACGTTTCGTTGGTCGGCTGAGCAGCCACCGCGACATCGTAGGTTGCACCCGAAGTCAGTGCGGTCGAGAACGTAAAGGCCGTGGCGCCCGAGGGCACTGACAGGCTGTCCCCGCCGTTGTCCGTCAGCACGAGGCCGGTCGCCGACAAACCGCTCACAGTCCCGCCGATGCTGTACATCGACATTGCGCCGCTGCCGCTGCTTCCACTACTACCGCCACCGCCACCGCAGGCGCTCAGCGCCAGCGTGGCCAAGACGAACAGGGACCAGCGTCCCGCACAGAAACCACACTGCACACCTGCGCCCATGACAGCATCTCCCCGGCAAGCGGACGTCCGCAGAGTATAGGAGGTCCCGGCCAGAGCGGTATCGAGACCTGAAGATGAGCCAGGACTGCCGCCTCCCGAGGTCCGCGAACGAGGGGTTTTTGAGGCGATGCCGCACGCGGTAAGGATCTGTACGAGCCGCTGCAGGAAGGCGTGTCGAACTGTTTGTCGACATTTTTTACAGCCGACATCAAAGACACGAGCGAGAAATCCACAAGCCTTTGATAATTTGAGGCTCTTCAGGTCTGGCACATTGCTTGCTTGTATCGGTGTGCAGAACCATTCTGCACTAGGAGTTCGGACATGTTTAAGCGCATCTCAAACCTGGGACTCATTGCCGCTATCGGCGCCATGGCGGTCGGAACGGCGTTTGCCAATCCCATTGACGTCACGCTGACGGCTGCGACCACTGGCTCACCCACCAGCACCGTCTACAGCAACTCCTTCACCAGTGTCCCCCAGCTGTTTTCGTACAGCGGCGGCGTGGGTGGATGGAACATTGCCGGCTCCATCAGCCTGACCTCCTCCACCATTGACATCAGCAATATTTCGGTGGCCTGCGCGATGAGCAGCTGTGGCGCGCTGACGACGGACCTCAGCGTCTCGGGATTGACAGCGAACGTCGGGGCCAACGGTCTGGAGCAGATTCTCACGGGGCACCTCGTCCATGGCTCGGGCACGGTCACACAGTGGGCCATGATCGGCAGCGACTACGTGGGATCGAGCAACGGGATGCCGACAAACGGCAAACCTACATTCATCCTGACTTCGACGGGCGGTAACGGAGCGTATTCAGGAGGCAGCTACACGCTTCAGTTGATTGACCAGTTTTCCGGCGGCTGCACGGGCTCCAACTGCGTGGAATACAGCACCGACAGTTCCATCGTGCCGACTCCGGAGCCGGGCACACTGGCGATCTTCGGTGCAGGCCTGCTTGGTTGCGCACTGTTCATCAACCGCCGCCGTCGCGCTTCGCGCCAGAGCTGATCGGATTGCAGCCTGACGCTGCTATCACGGATGGTGACTGGAACGGCCCCGAAAAGGGGCCGTTTTTTCTGTCTGAGCACTTCATCCCGAAGCCGAAATGTCGCGCGCTGAATCATCCGCCGCCCGTCGACGAAATTTACAAACGGCGCGTCAGTCCATTTTTCATAATCCTCAAGATCCTCCGCAAGCTACTGTTTTAAATCATTTCCGGTCCCAGTGGCACGTTGCTTGCATCAGTCTCAATCGAGTGGCAGTGGAGTTCGTTATTTATGGGAGAACGTCAATGACCTTCCCGAGCAGAATCCTTTCCAAGCTCATACCTGCAGGTTCACCGGCCAAGGTCTTGGCGCTCGCACTCGTTGCGGCTTCGGCGTTCGTCCTGGCACAACCTGCCCGGGCCAACCAGATCACCTACGAATTCAATACCTGGACGGGAACCGGCACCGCTCCTACGAGCAGCCCCTACGGCTCGGTCACCCTGAATGACAATGGTGGCCAGAACGTGACCGTGACCGTGTCCTTGGCGCCCGGGGAGGGTTTTGTATACACCGGGTCCGGGGAGTCGCTGCTGTGGGATCTGCAGGGCAACCCGACGGTCACGATCACGAATCTGACGCCAGGCTTCGCCGTCACCAACAATGGCGTGCTCACCGGGAAGATGGACGGATCGGGCTATTGGTACTACGGGATCACCTGCTACCCGGGGGCCTGCGGCAAGGGCGGCAGCAGTCCCTACACAGGGTCGTTCAGCTTCATGATCGACAACGTCAGCCTGAGCGATTTCGTCACGAACACCAAGAATTTCTACTTCGCGAGCGACATCTGCACGATCGTCGGTGACGGCGGATGCATGGGTGCAACGGGCGACATCGAGTCAGCCGGTTATCAGCCGCCGCCGACCGAGACCCCCGAACCGGGTGCCCTGGCAATCTTCGGTGCGGGCCTGCTCGGCTGCGCAGTGTTCATCAACCGCCGCCGACGCGCTGCGCGGCAGAGCTGATCGCAGTCTAAGCGAGGACACTCCCCGGTGTCAGCGGAAACGGCCCCTGCGGGGGCCGTTTCCGTTTTTGGTCCGCGGACGGGAGCCCCGCTCAGCCGGCTCGACCTAACGGATACCACCATCCCGCCCTAGCGGCGCCCGCGAGTCGAGCAAATTTGCGCAAATTGAAGGAAATCCGCCTGCGCTGCCGCTGACGATCGATGCAACTTATTTCAAATCAATGCCCTGCGAATTCAGGCACGCTTCATGCGAGTTCTTGCCCGAGGGGGACAAGCTTGTTACGTGGAGCGAATCATGATCCGCAA
>JAKAYU010000104.1 GCA_021809525.1 Pseudomonadota bacterium
GAGCCACGGCTGCATCCACATGTTTCCCGAGGACATCAAGCAGCTCTTCTACCTGGTGCCCAACGGCACCGAGTTGCGCACCGTCGACCAGCCGTACCTGTTCGGCTGGCGCAACGGCAGGCTCTACATGGTCGCCTACGGGCCGCTGAAGGGCAGCAAGCGACCGTGGAAAACGGACTGGCGCCAGCTGCTGCCGAGCCTGATCACCCACGCCGAGCGCGTGGAGCTGCGGCGGCACGGGCAAAAGATCGACTGGACCCGCGTCGGCGAGCTGGTCGCCAATCCGCGCGGGGTGCCCGTACCCGTCTCCGGAAAGGAAAGCGGCGGCCTCGCACACGTCCTTGCCGACGCGACTTGGGTACAGAATCGCCTGCCCGCCGGCTCCACCTGGAACGGCAAGGCGGAGGGCCTGGCCACCAACGCGCAGTTCCGCAAGTTCTACGCCGGCATCCTCACGCCGGAGCAGCGGCGGGCGCTGGAGGCTGTCGATAGTCTGCGCAAGCGTGCCGCGACCCATGGCGCACCCGCGCGCAAGACCAAACCCGTGCAAGCCGATCCCCGCTCCTGACCCACAGGGCTGCCGCGCCGCGCGCAAGCTTCAGCCCGCGCGCGGGGCGCAGCGCCGGGTTTCCGGGCTTGCCGGTAGCCAACGTCGACCGATGGGCCAAACTTCGACCCGATCTCATGGAGTTGGCCGGCCCTGACGGCGCCGAGCCTCTCGTGCCGCGCCATCGCTGTCCGAGGGTGCGTTCTCAGCCGGAGCCGTTCAACGTGACCGGCACACGGCCCATCGCATTCCCGTGCACCCTCGCGGCCGCGGGTGCGAGACTGTCCGGCAGTTCACGAGGAGAGATTGCCGCATGTCCCGCCCGATCGTCCTGCCGTCTCTGTGCCTGCTGATGGTGTCCTCGGCCGCACTCGCCGCGCCCCCAAAACCAGCCGCCACGACTCCCCTCCCCGTGCCGAAGGAACGGGCCGTGAGCACGCAACACAGCGTCATCATCGATGGCCACACGATCCGTTACACCGCGACCGCAGGCACGATCCTGCTGCGCAACAAGGACAATCAGCCGACCGCGAGCATGTTCTATGTTGCCTACACCGAAGACGGCGTACACAACCTCGCGCACCGGCCGGTGACCTTTCTCTACAACGGCGGCCCGGGCGCCGCATCGAACTGGATACAGATGGGAGGACTCGGGCCATACCGGGTCAACATGACAAACGGCGGACCCACGCCGCCAGCGCCGTATTCGATCACGCCGAGTCACAACAGCCTGCTGAACGATTCGGATCTGGTCTTCATCGACGCGGTGGGCACAGGCTACAGCCGTATCGTCGGCAAGGGCACGGGCAAGATGTTCTGGGGCGTCAATCAGGATGTGAAATCCTTCGCCCAATTCATCTACCGCTACCTGACGAAGTACAACCGCTGGCAGTCGCCGAAGTTCCTGTACGGCGAGAGCTACGGCACCACGCGTTCCGCGGCTCTGTCCGACTACCTGCAGGATCACGGCGTCGCCCTGAACGGTGTCATTCTGCAGTCATCGGTGCTCAATTACTTCGACTGGATGCCCGGCTCCGACAACAAATACATCTTCTATCTTCCCTCGTTCGCGGCGATCGCCTGGTATCACCACAAGCTGCCGGACAGACCCGCCCACCTGGCCGCCTTCGTGCAGCAGGCGCGCGAATTCGCGGCCGGCCCGTATGCACGCGCGCTATGGCAAGGCGATACTCTGCCGCGCAGCCAGCTCGATGCGACGGCGAAGCGGATGCACCAGTTCACGGGCCTGCCGGTCCGGTACCTCGAGCGTGCCAATCTCCGTGTCACCGCCGCGCACTTCCGCAAGGAGCTGCTGCTGCCGGAGCGCGAGCACCTCGGACGTTACGACGCGCGGTTTGCCGCCTCGGATGCCGATGCGGTCAGCTCCCGGAATTCGTTCGACCCATCCAGCCAGTTCACCGGCGCGCCGTTCGCGGCGGCTTTCCAATGGTATCTTCACAACATACTGAAATATTACTCCAGCCGTCACTACAAAGAGGAAAGCAACCAGGCCTACAAGCAGTGGGATTGGAAGCACGATCATCGGTCACGGCCTTATGTCGCCGGCGATCTGGCGGCGGCCATGCGCAAGAACCCCTATCTGCGCGTGTTGTCCGAGAACGGATACTTCGATCTGGCCACGCCGTTTTTCGAGACGGAATACGATCTCGACCATGCCATGTTGAGCCCGAAGCTGCGCAAGCACATCACGTTCGCCTACTTCAAGTCGGGTCACATGATCTATCTGAATCCGCATGCACTGAAGGCGATGCACGCGGTTCTGGATACCTTCTACAGCAACACGTTGGCGGCGGACTCCCAGGGCGCCGTGCACTGAGGGCCGGCACGGATGAGGCCGGTCGGCCATGGGAACATGCCATGCGCCTCGCCCGGACCGTCATGTCGGCCCGATGCACCCTCGAGGGCCGCTCCGCGGGATCGCGCCGCCCTGCGTGACGGACCGAGTCGACCCACGTCCCTGCGGTGTTTCATCAACGCGGCGGATGACGCGCCGGTTCCAGGCCTCTGCGGCGCGGCATTGATCGAGTCGCCGCCCTCCTCCCGTATAGATCAATGCCTTACGGCATCCTGACGCGCCCGTGACCCCGCCGAAACGGCGGGCATCGCCTTTCGCCGGACGGTACGCGCCTGTGCGCCTGCCTGGGGCTCGCGACAGGCTTGTGGCGCGCGACATGGAGCCGTAGCCGCGGCTCCGGTGACGAGCGCCGCCGGAGTGTGGTACAAGTCAGTTGTCGGCGTTCGGCGCCGACCCTGTGTCAGCGGCGCAACGTAGTCCAGGTTCCGTCAGACCTCAGCCATGTTCAATTCCAGCGGCCGACGCCGGTCGGCACATTCCGGTCCGCGTTCGCCGAATCCGGACATCCACGCTCGCATCGACAAGGCAGCCGCGCCTCCCAATGTCGGTGCTCCGGATGCACCCGGCCGCTTCACGCTGGACAGCCGGCGCAAAGCGCGCCCACTGCAATTCGAGGGCGAGATCCTTGCCGGGGCTCATACCTCGGGCATCGCCGCCCACTACCGCGTGGCGGTCTACGGGACGCGGAATGGGAAATTCGTCGCCGGGCGTTGGTTGAATTCTTTCCGGTACCTGCCTGGTCGCGATCCCACGACCGAGAGTGCGGTCGCGGTGTTCGACAACCTTCCTGCCGCGTGCGCGTGGTTCGCGCCGGGATCCCTCACCAGCAGGCTGCTCGGACAGATCCGCGACCGAGGTCTGCAGGAGAGCGCGTAGCGCCGCTTCCCCGCCCCCATTTCGCTCGAGCCGGCCGAAGATGACGCGGCGGCCTGCGGGTGTGCTCGAGCGGGCACCACGCCAGCAGGCCGCGGTTTTGCGGGCATGCACCTGGACTTCACGCGCAATGATGCGCACCGCTCCACGTCGGATACGTTTGTTCGAGACAATCAGCACCGTCAAGGACTAAGCTTCGGACATGAGCACGCCCGCAGCGGCCATCGGCCCACCCTTCAAGTTGAGGGTCGTGCCCCTGCTGGTCGCCGTCGGGCTGACGGTTGCGGTCGTGGTGGGCGGCACCTGGCTCGCCTTCCTCTCCGCCCGTCTGTTTCATACGGCGCTACCCCGGCAGTCCCTGGTGAGGTGGCTGTTCGTGCAGCACACCTTCATGCTCGCGCTCGGATTGCTGGCCATCGCAATATTGAAATTCCGCTTCGTACCTGCGGACTACGGTTTGCATTGGCCCCGCGGCAAGACGTACATCGGACCGGCGATCCTCACCGGTGTGCTGTTCGGCGGTCTGATGACGCTCGTCGACTACGCGCCGCAGCTGCTCGCGCACAACTTTACACATGCCGGCTGGCCGCCCGGCTACCCGCCGCAGAAGGCAAGTCTCTGGCACTGGGTCGCCTTCGACATTTACGTGGGTCCCTCGGAGGAGATCCCCACCCGCGCCCTGCTCGTCACCTACCTGGCGGCCACCATGCCCGGGAAGCTGCATTTCGGCCGTTTCAGCATGAACTGGGCGGGAATCATCGCCGCGGTCATCTTCGCGCTGCTGCATGCGACGAGCTTTTTCGTCGTCTCCTGGCCACAGGCCCTGGGCCAGCAAGTCTACGCGTTCGTGCTGGCCGTCATTTACGCGTACTGGCTCGAGAAGTCGCAGAGCATCGCGGCCGCCGCCATCGGCCACAGCGTCGGCGACCTCGTAGAGCAGCTGATCGCGTTCGCGTGCATGGGCCTGATCTGAACGACAGGCCCGCCGCCGCAGGCAACAGCCCCGCGAAAAGTCCCGGTCGCATCAGCGCCGTCTCACCGCGACACCGCACGGCACGTGATCCCACGAACCGCACGTCGAGTCCCTCGGCGCCGCGCGCCCGCACCGCCGCTCGACCGCGGCGAGATAGTCCTGCCGAACGGCGGCCGGCAGAACGAGGCCAGACCCACACTACCGGCCCCGTTGCCCCGCGCCTCATCACCGACCGCCGCAGCGGCACATCGCATTCCACCCGGAAGGCTTTGCCGATGCCCGCACGTACACGTGCGCACCCCTGCTGGCCGATCCGACCCGCGCCCCTTGCTCGCTGTGCTCGTGCACCACGCGCTCCATACCGGGCTGCGGGCGCAACCCCGCGCAAACGCCTCGCGGACACCCACTCGTCCTAATTAGTGTCTGGACGAAAATGGCCGTTTTCGCGAGTTTGGCGCGGCAAACCGCTGATATTCTGTACAGTTGGAGTACGAAGATTCCACCTCATGTCGGCTCACGTGATGGCGAGAGGCGATATAACAGACAGGAAGGAGGTTTTTACACGTAGCAGCCCGTGAGCCACCATGGCCCCGTTGCGGGCGCTGAACCTGACAGCTTATGCTGCTTGTCTGTAGGGAAGTCGCCTACGATGCTGCGCCTGCTTGTGTTGGATCTGGCCCAGGCGCAACACATTACGCGCCAGAACCGCCAGCGCCACGTAGCGTTTGAAGCCGGCTATGCCATGGTCTAGGCAGCGGTCCAGACCATGACACTCCAGCGCATTGATCGCCGACTCGACGGCCGCATGCTTCTTACGCAAGCTGACAAACTCAGGATCACTTTCGCGCGCCATATCCGCGGCACTCCATTTCCCCTTCTTCGGCAGCACGACCAGCTTGACGATCTTTGCCAAATCCATCTGGTTCTCGGCACTGTGAAAGCCCTTATCAAAGCTGGCACTGTCGAGCGTCTCGTACTTCCTCTGGGTTTCCTCAATCAGCGGCACTGCCGCCTCAACATCCTCGGTCTTCTGCAGTACCCGGTGATTGAGAATGAAGCGATATTGATCTTCGACCACCGCTACCTTCACGCCCAGTTCCACCGGCACGCCGGCCTTGCCCTTACTGATCCATTCCGTGTGTTCCTCGAATATCGAGAACACCTTCTCTGCGTGGGGGATGATCTGCCCTTGCAGCACCCGGCGGCGGATTTGCTCCACCTGGCGTTCGGCATGCTGCATGAACCGATCGAGCTCTTTCAGCTCGATCGCCAAGATCAGGTTGACGGCTGCCTCTTTTTCCAACTTTTCGCGAGTCTCGCGTGCCCGCGCCAAATAACCTTCGGCCTCCTCAATGTAGTCGCGGTGCGCCTCCTGAATCTCATGATTTCGGGTCGTGCGCGTGACTTCGTTGCGCGCACTGGAGCGCTTGAGCTTGCTGATCTTATGACACTTGCGTTTGAACGCGCGAGCATTGTGCTGATACTGCCGCCACTCACTCCAGCCTCGCTCCATACACGCCCTGCCGCAAATCGTCACCGTCTTGCGGATTGCGTCCAGCAGCAAATTCACGTCAGTTGGATAATGTACGTCCGTTTCCAACACAAACGAATCAGCTCGAGCGTTGACTTTCTCAGAGTATTTGCGCGAGTCTTTTTTTTTGATCAGTTCATGACCCGCCAGGACCACCACCTCATTGATACGGTTGAGTATCTGCGGCGTGAACAGCCGCAGGTTGTCCTTAACCGTTTGCAAAGTGTATTCCGTCGGGTCAAGGTCGTCGATCTGACCAGGATGACCCATCATCTGCCGTATCGTCACATGATGGTTGGCCAGATCCACCAGCCGATCGTAATCCACATTCAGACACAGCCTCAACGTCCCCAGCACCAGAATGCGCCACTGCTCCATCCCGGGGCGGCCGACGCTGATCCTCGCCTTGCCTTTCCCGCCCACCTTCTTCGGCACCACTTCCTTGAGTATCTCAAATACCGCATCGCGGATTTCCGGATGGGTGTAAAGATACTGCAATCCCAACAGCAGCTTCGGGATATCGTCGCGCGATTTCAGGCTAATCCGGATCGCCCCAATGTTCGTCTCGGTCAGCGTCAATTGAGGGTTCAGCACAGTGCGCATGGCGGTCTCACTTGGCGAAGATTTTCGGGTGGCCGCACTCGCCTACGACCACCGGGACTTCTCTCGCCTACGAAAAACAGCCCTTCGGTCGCACTGAGCGCTGCCACTCGTCGCCTATATGATAGCCTACCCCGCACTTCTTCGGCTGTCGTTTTCCGCAAAAACGCCAGCGTTTCCCGAGAGTTTTGCGTTTTCGGCCAGACACAAACTATTCTCGACAGTGACGACAAAATGAACATACCCTCGCCTGAAGGCGAGGGTTTCCGGGATACGGCTCAAGCCGGTGATCGTCGGCCATGCGGCCGACCGTCCACGCGGACAACCAGCCGCTCTTCCCGCACCCGCTCGCCCCTCTCTCTTCAGCCCCCAAAGGCCTCCGGAACCTAAGCATCCTCATGCGTGCAGCCGAACATCTTCGACCCATTTCGCGGACTTTCCGGCCGCCTGCCATGCTACTCCGAGTCGCTGCTGTCGCTCGAGCGCGGGGTGCAGGATGCGGTGTGGGAGCTCGGCGGGGTACCCGAAGTGCTGCAGACCGATCAGAACTCGGCCGCCACGCACCAGATCAGCCAGGAGGGCAAAGAGCGCACCTTCAATGAGGATTACCGGGCATTTTGCCGGTATCTGAAGGTCGAGCCCCGCACGATCCACGTGAACTCCCCGGATGAGCAAGGCGACGTCGAGGCCGCAAACAGGCACCTCAAGCGCAGGCTCCGCAACCACCTGATCCTGCGCGGCTCGAGCGACTTTCGCAGCGAGACCGAGTACGCGCACTTTGTCGCCAAGGTCTGTCGCGGCGCGAACGCCCTGCGCGTTCAGAGGCTCGCCGAGGAGCTGCCGCGCCTGAGCCCGCTCCCGCGAGAGCGCCACCCCCAGACGCAGGAGCTGACCGCACGCGTGTCCTCGGCGAGCGTGGTTCAGGTAAAGAAGCTCCCGTACTCGGTGCCCTCGCGCCTCATCGGCGCGACACTCAGCGTGCAGCTGAGTGAGAACGAACTCGCGATCTATCACCACGGCAGGCTCGTGCGCACCGTCGCGCGCGCCGCCGCTTCCCAGCAGCGGATCGATTACCGGCATGTGATCGACTGGCTGGTGCGCAAGCCGGGAGCCTTCGCGAACTACGTGTACCGGGAGAGCCTCTTCCCCAGCGTCGCCTTCCGCCAAGCCTACGAGGCGTTCAAGCGCCACGATGAGTCCCGGGCCGACAAGCGGTATCTGCAGGTGCTGCATCTGGCGGCCAAGGGCAGCGAGACGGCCGTCGCCGAGGCGATCATCGCGGTGCTGCGCGCCGCCGAGGTGCCCCTGCCCGAGCGCATCGAGCAAGCGCTGCAAGCGCTCGCCGAGCCCTCCGAGGCGGTGCACGCGCTCGAGCCTTTCGCCCCGTCGGTGGCCACCTATAACGACCTCCTGGGCCGCGAGCAACCATGAGCGACATGACCCAAGAGAGTCCCGCGGACAGCCTGGAGCACGCCCTGGGTGCCCTGGGGCTGCACATGATGCAGCGCGAGCTCGCCGCGGTGATCAGCCAGGCGGAGCAGGAGAACTGGGGGTATCGGCGCTTCCTGCAACACCTGGCCGACCTGGAACTCGCCGAGCGCCTGAGCCGCAGGATCGCAGTGCTGACCAAGCGCGCCGAGATCCCGCGGGAGTTCACCCTGGCCCGGATGGATCAGACGAGGGTCCCGGAGAAACCGCGCCGGATGCTGCCGACGCTGCTCACCGGGGACTTCGTGCGCCGCGGCGACAATCTCTTGTGCTTTGGGCTCCCGGGGCGCGGCAAAAGCTTCTACTGCGGCACCATCTGCCGGGAGCTGATCCAGCAGCACCGGATGAAAGTCTGGTTCGTGCCGGCCTACAAACTCGTCTCGCAATTGCTCCTGGCCAAGAGCGAGCATCAACTGCCACAGACCTTGGAGCGGCTCGGAAAGATTGACCTGATCTGCCTTGATGATATCGGGTACGTTCAGCATACCGCCGAGGAAATGGAGGTGCTCTTCACGTTCCTCGCCGAGCGACATCAGCAGCAGAGGAGCACCGCGTTGACTTCGAACTTGGTGTTTTCCCAATGGGACCAGATCTTCAAGAACCCGATGACCGCCATGGCCGCGGTCGACCGCCTGGTCCACCGCTCGATCATCCTCGAGTTTGAACGCAAGAAGAGCCACCGCGAAGAAGAGGCCGAGCAGCGCCTACAGCCCTGACGGACTCGAGCTCTACCCCGCGGCTCTCGGAAGAAATCTCCACGCCTGCCTGGAGCAACCCCCATGATCCACGCCGCCGATATGTGTGACGCCGAAAGACAGATTCGCCAGAAAGTCATAATGGTCGTGGCCGACGAGACTCGATTCGGGACCTTGAGCACCGGCGAGCGTATCGCCGTCGCCCTGGTTCTGGAACGCTACGATCTGCTGCAACGCGCCTGGGGGCGCATGCTCGAGTCGGTCCATCGTCTCGGGCCGCTGTGGACCGAAGCCGCCCTGCGCGTTCAGCGCCAGGGCTGGGAGGAGGACCCGACCTCGTAGAGCCCCATACCGCCAACACAGGGATGTCTCGGCAGCGATCCCTGCCGAGGAAATCACACTCGCCTGCTGCCCCCAGCAGCAGCCAAAGGCTCGGCGCCTGCCGCCTCCCTGCCGTCGCCACCTCGGCTGACCCCCGCCACCGGCCGCCTCTTACATCCGGAATCACCCCACCATACCCTCCCAATCTCTCCAGAGCGCGCCATGTCCGTAGTGGGCGCCGTCGCGTTCCGGCCGGCTCACCACCGCCCCTGCACCCCGTCAGACCACCCCGCCCATCATCTCTCCCAAACGCGAAGGACGTGCGGCCATGGCCATGGAACTGCCGCTACGGTCGCTCGCACCTAACACTCTTGGTGTACAAGTTTGTTTGACGTCACTGTCGAAATTTGATTGACGCTGTTCGAGGAGTGGATTGCTAGCAAAGGAACGGCCAGTTATGACGCGTTTCAACGCTACCTACAGGCATACGCCGCAGCGCACGGGAATACCCTCGCCTCGTATGAAGCGAACGATGGACAGTTGTATTGACGTTAGGTCGATCTATCGGTCGCTCAACTCGCAATCGATTTTCCCGGCTTGCCAGTGCCCGGATGACCCGCGGCATGGCGGAAACACGGCGAACCGGCACACGTCGAGTACGGTGGGTGCACTCCCGCGATGCCGGTTACGCGAACTGCGGGCGTTCGGGCGGAACATCAGCCAGCCGCGAAATCCCGACCGCGGTTACGACCGCCCCGCCTCGGGGAGCCATGAGTCGATCCGTGCGCCGGGACTCGAGACTAGCGCAGAACCCAATGACGCACCTCCTGCATCTGCAGAAATCGCTCCGCGTTCACACCCTGAAGCAAGGCAGCCGTGGCGAGCAACCCGGCTTCCGTGCAGCTGC
Source organism: Pseudomonadota bacterium (assembly GCA_021809525.1). Classification (GTDB taxonomy): domain Bacteria; phylum Pseudomonadota; class Gammaproteobacteria; order Steroidobacterales; family Steroidobacteraceae; genus 13-2-20CM-66-19. Next base: position 9,812 of record JAKAYU010000104.1, read on the forward strand.
TCCCGGCAACCGTCACGGAGCGCGGCGCACCAACGACCGGCCAGCCGGTAAGCGGGTTGAGCACGTGCCCATAGCGCACGCCATTCTTCAGAACAAACCGATACGAGTCCCCGCTGGTGGCCAGCGCACCCCGCTCGAGCTCCAGCAGCGCCGCGGCCTGTTTTTCGGTATCCGGCCGCTCGATTCCGACATACCACTTGCCCCGCGGCGGCGGGCCGTCAGCGCGCAAATCCCCGCCGAAGTTGATCAGAAACGGCGCAGCGCGCTCCTGCACGAGAATCTCAAAGGCCCGATCCACCGCATATTCCTTGCCGAAACCCCCGAAGTCGAGCTCCATCCCCTCGGGCAGCGTCAGAACCGGCCGTTCCCATTTGACTTTGGAAAAGCCGACCAGCGGCAGCAGTTGTGCAACTTCCGCCTCCGTCGGCACCCGGTCCGACCCGTCGAACTTCCAGACCCGGCGCAATACGCCCGAAGTCACGTCGAATAGCCCGTCGGTCAACGCGTAGCAGTGTGCCGCGAAGTCGAGCAGGGAAGCGGTCTCTGAATCGACCGAGAGCACGGTGCCGCGGTTTCGATGGATCCAGCCGATGACGCTGTCGTCGCGGTAGCGACTGAACTTGCGCTCCACTCGCCAGGCTTCCTCGGCCACCCGCTCCCCGAGCTCCAGTGCCCGAGGTCGATCCGCTTGAGGCAGCACGAGCTCGCATGGACTGGCCATCGCCTCGAACCGGACGGCGAGCATCTCGCCCGGAAGGTCCACCATGCACAGACGGGAGGTGCGAACCGAATGCACAGTTGCTCGTGGCGCGCGATCAGAACTTGTACGACACCTGTGCCTGAATCGCACTCAGGCCCGGATACAGATCGAGGGTCGCGAGTTGTCCCGGCCCCGGGGTTCTGTCATCGACGACCTGCCGATAGTACTGGATTCGCACCGTGAGCCACTTTGGGTGCACGTAGGGTGTGCCGATATCGATGCCGTACTCCAGGCCATACGTCAGCGCATGGAAGGCGCCCAGCCTGCTATCAGCCGACTGATAGGTGAACTGCCCGACCGCGCTCAGCGCAACCCAGGGGCGGTAGAAATTCGCCGCCGTTTGCCGATACCACCGCACGCTCGGCTGCCAATAGGCCGTCTGAGTGGAATTGTACCAGCGGTAGCGGATGCGCGCCGTATACGAGCGAATGCCCCAATCATCGCCGAAATACCGCAGCGCGAGATTCACCGACTGGCGCTGCCAGCCCACGCGATTGTCCACATACACGCTTGCGCGGGTCCGTTGGCTCGGTCGCCGCTCGTTGAGATACCCAGTGGTGACGCCGGCCGGATCGACCACCGAGAGGATCTTATAGGGATCGTTCAGATACCCCGCCGCGCGGTCCAACGACAGATTCATCTGCACGA
>JAKAYU010000105.1 GCA_021809525.1 Pseudomonadota bacterium
TTTTCTCGGCCATAGACCGCATCGTTTAGCGCGATGCCGCGATCGGACTCATCGAGCGAGACTACATCCGCGACGCGGAAGTAGATCGCCCGTTCGATCACGTCCTTGTTCTCTTCCAGAAAGTCCATCGCACGGTACAAATGCTGCAGCCACAGCTAGTACGGCTCCTCGATGCGCATGTCATCGACGAGCCAGCTGTCCTAGCAGTGCAGCTTCGAAGCGGGCATCAACGCGTCACGTCCGTCATGGACCGGGGTACGACGCTGATGCGCTGCGACGGGAGCTCGCGCTTCTTAAAGGAAGGATCGGCCCCGCTCGAGAGATCGGACCGCCAGACGAGTCGCGAGACTCTGGCCGATGTCGGCAAAGCTGGAGCGCCGGCCGATCGGTCCCGGACTTACGGATTCGCCGAAGGCGAGAACCGGGACGTACTCTCGTGTGTGATCGCTTCCAGGGAACGTCGGGTCGCAGCCGTGATCGGCCGTGATGACCCCGATGTCGCCTGGGCGCAGCGCCGCGTATAGCGAGGGAAGGATCGCATCGAATTCCTCCAGCGCCTGGGCGTAGCCGCTGACATTGCGCCGGTGGCCGTAGTCGGTATCGAAATCCACGCAGTTTGCAAACAGGAGGCTGCCCTCGGGCGCATCCCGCATCGCCTCTAGCAGCTTTTTCATAACCTCTCGATTGCCATGCGCCTTTATTGATCGCGTAACGCCGCGATGCGCAAAGATGTCGGATATCTTGCCGACACAGATGACTTCTCGTCCTGCCTCTTTCAGCACGTCGAGCAGAGTCGGCCGGTGAGGGGGAGTGGCGAGATCGCGACGATTGCCGGTGCGCACGAAGCCCTGGCCGGGCTCCCCGACGAATGGTCGCGCGATGACCCGCCCGATGCGGTATTTATCGACCAGTTCACGCGCAACCGCGCAGAGTTCATAGAGTCTCTCAAGTCCAAAGTATCCCTCGTGCGCAGCGATCTGGAAGACCGAATCGCCGGAGGTGTACACGATCGGCCGCAGAGTACGTACGTGCTCTTCGCCGAGCTCGGCGATGATCTGGGTCCCGGAGGCGCGCCGGTTTCCAAGGACGCCGTCAATGCCACCACGGGCGATCAGGGCGTCGATGAGTTCCTGAGGAAAGCATGGCTGGGTATCCGGAAAATAGCCCCAGTGAAACTCGACCGGCAGCCCCATCATTTCCCAGTGACCACTTGGGGTGTCTTTGCCGCGACTGCATTCGGCGGCGTATCCGAATCGCCCCATCAGGGATTTCGGCCCCCCCGTCGCCGGCAAGGCTGTCCCGCGCGCCGCCTGTGCGGCATCGACCAAGCCGAGTGCAGCCAGATGCGGTATCCTCAAAGGACCGCTGCGATTGTCATTGTCCGCCCGCCCCGCGGCACAGGCCTCGACGACATGGCCGAACGTATCGGCATCGGAGTCACCGTAGTCGGCCGCGTCCGCCGCCGCTCCGACGCCCATTGAATCCAGCACGACCACGATTGCGCGTGTCATTGCCCGCCCCGCCGTTCAGCCTCCGGAAGAACATCGATCCGGGTGACCGAGGAGCCGGTCGGGCACCCGATCAGCCTCAACCGGTAGCGGTAGCGCGCCGGTAGTGTCATGGCACAGTGTTCATTTGCGTCATTTAGGCGGCAGTCTAATCGCGAACTGACCAGACAGTCAAATAGCGGCGTAGATGCGCATACAGTGTTTGAGAAACCCTCTGCGCACAGCAGAGAGGGGCGGGCGAGTGCACACGTATGTGCTCCGCGAGCGCACCGAAGTGCAAGGCAAGGCGATCAGCGCGCGGCCGATCGTGCGAGCCGCACCGCTGCATAGCCACGCGCGCGACCAACCGGTGACCGCGGAGACATCTCCGACCCCAGCCGCCCCCAACGGGGCCACCGGATCGACCCTACGAGAGGCCAGTGAACCGAGCAATTACGAGGCTGCATTCCCACGGCTCACACTCTCACATGCCTACGTATCGCCGCCGGGGTTACCCCCGCCGTCGCAAGGCTTGTTACCGGCCTGCGGGTCTGCGCTTTGGCCGGGCGGGATTCGCACCCGCTGGACGGATACTCCGAATTTCCGGGCATGCCGATCATGTCCTTCCCTTCAGACCAGCCTTTCCTGGTCACTTCCATTGATGACCTCCGCGCCCACGAGGAGGAGGATGACCGTGAAGATGGTGATGCGTCCCCGGGCCCGCCCCACAAGGTGTAGAACACCCCCACGGTGAGCAGCAACAGGATCATTGGCTCGGTGATCTCCTGGCCGGCGATCGTCCAAAAGCGCACGGGAGCGGGTGTGAAGAGGCGATTCAGGCCGATATGGGTCCGCCGGGCGCTCGCTTCGGCCGGACTTAGGCCAGGATTTTCAGTAGCGCTCATGTGATGTGAAGCCCTTGGGGATGCGCGGCACCTTGTCACACCGCACCGCGGGTCGCGTAGACATGCAGCACGCGCTCGCCGTCGCAGCGTTGCGCGGGGCCATGGCCACTCACGCGTGACTTGAGGCATCGGGCCTCGGCTGCAACGACGTCCCGTGCGCCTCTATCCTCGTCCACGCTCGCACTTTGCGTTCAACTCAGCTCCGGAACCGTCTTCGCAGAGAACGCGCGGTCAGATGCCCATCGTGCCCGTGGAGCAGATCATGCATCAGCCCCCCGCTCGTGTCGATCTTGAGGGAACACAAGAGCTACGCACTCTGTCGTGGACGCTGCGCGGCCTACGCGCGTGCCGATATGCGGACGGTACTTGTGCAGGGGCGCGTCGGTCTGACCGTCACAAAAAAAACCGGCGAGATCCGCGATCCCGCCGGCAAGCATCCCAACGTGCAAGGTTTGGGGGGTCGATAGCACGTTGGGTCAGGAGATTGGGTTGCTCCGTCAGGGATGATAAACAAAATAACTCGCTGCGCGATGTGGCTGCAGGGGGTCTGCGGTGGATGGGCTCCGATAGCGGGTACTGCACCGGCGCGACGCTGCAGCCGCTCCTCCGTTGTGACGCTCCCGCTTCAACCGCCCTGTCGCAGGGCGGAGTCCTCGCTTCAAGGCGACGCTCCTCTCCCCCAAAAAGAGACGATGGCCGTCTTCTTTCGTGGCTTCAGATTCTTCCGCGCGGCGTCGAGGAGTGAGTCCTGCGGTTGCCGTCGAATTAATCTGTGACCCAAGAGACGGCTGCTGAGGGCTGCGCTTTGTGAGGCAGCGATTCACCTTGGAACGGAGCACAACCATGACACCCCTTCAACAACGCATGCTCGAGGACATGCAGGTCCGCAATTTCTCGGAGAACACGCAGAGGTCCAACCTCCAACAAGTTTCGCTTTTCGCTCGCCACTTTCGACGATCACCTGAAGGGCTGGGTCCGGTGAACATCCGGGCCTACCAAGTCTACCTGACGAACGAGAAGAAGCTTGCCCCGGGCTCGATCCAGATAGCCACTGCCGCACTGCGTTTCCTGTACACCGTGACGATGAAGCGGCCCTGGGACGTCGAGGAAGTCCTCCCGATGCCGAAGAGGCCGCAAACCCTGCCGATCATCTTGAGCCCCGAGGAGGTGCGGCACTTCCTGAGCTGCGTACCGCGACGGAAGGCCCGCACGGCCCTCACGGTGTGCTATGCCGCCGGACTTCGCGTCTCGGAGGCCATTGCGCTCAAGCCCACCGACGTCGACAGTAAACGCATGACCATCCGGGTCACTCAGGGCAAGGGTCAGAAGGATCGGGATGTGATGCTCTCCGAGCAGCTTCTGGCGATCCTGCGGGACTGGTACCGCTTCGCCAGACCCACCGAGTGGTTGTTCCCGGGCCTCCTTCCGGGCACCCACATCACGCGCGAGGGCATCGGCGACGCCTGCGAGCTGCCGCACCAGCGCAGCGGCCTGTCCAAGCGGGTCACACCGCACAGCCTGAGGCACGCCTTCGCGTGCCACCTGCTCGAGCACGGCACGGACCTGCGCACCATCCAGCTCCTGCTCGGTCATCGCAGCCTCTCGACCACCGCGCGCTACCTGCGCCTGGCCACCTCCAAGGTCTGCGCCACCCGCAGCCCCTTGGATCTGCTGCCCCATCCGCTGCCGCCACCGGAGCCGACCCGGCCGCCCGAGCACTTCTGACTCGCGCTCCCCGTGAAGCGTCCGAAGCTCGAAGTGGCGGATATCCTCCGCCGCGGCTGGGATGCGTATCGTGCCGGGCACGAGGGCGCACTGTCGAGTACGCAGCGGCGCGTCATGCGGGCCATCACCGCCTGTCGAACCGCTGCCCTCGGTGGCCATGTCGAGGCCTGCGACACGTGTGGGCATCGGCGCATCTCCTACAACAGCTGCCGGAACCGGCATTGCCCGAAGTGCCAGTCCCTCGCCCGGGCGCAGTGGATCGAGGATCGCAAATCCGAGCTTCTCGATTGTCCCTACTTCCACGTCGTCTTCACGCTCCCGGAGGAAATCGCCGCGATCGCCTACCAGAACAAAGCGGTCGTCTATAAACTGCTCTTCGCCGCCACCGCGGACACCCTGGGCACCATTGCCGCCGACCCGAAGCACCTCGGCGCCGAGGTCGGCTTCTTCGCGGTCCTCCACACCTGGGGGCAGAACCTCATACACCACCCGCACCTGCACTGCGTGGTGCCCGGCGGTGGACTCTCCCCTGATGGGGAACGCTGGATTGCCTGCCGCTCGGGGTTCTTTCTGCCCGTTCGGGTGCTCTCGCGCTTCTTCCGCCGACGCTTCCTGCAGCTGCTCGGACAGGCTTTCGAGCGCGGCGAGCTCGAGTTCTTCTCGGCTCTCGAGTCCCTGCGAGACCGGAAGGCCTTCCTCCGGTACCTGGAGCCGCTGCGAGAGAAGGAGTGGATCGTCTACGCCAAAGCGCCCTTTGCAGGGCCAGAGCAGGTTCTCGAGTACGTCGGGCGGTACACTCACCGCGTCGCCATATCGAACAACCGCCTGCTCGACATCGAAAACGGGCACGTCACGTTCCGCTGGCGAGACTATCGTGACGGCGATGCCCAAAAGACCATGACCCTCGCCGCCGGGGAGTTCATCCATCGCTTCCTGCTGCACGTCCTGCCGCCCGGATTTCACCGCATCCGCTACTACGGGCTGCTCGGCAATCGTCATCGCCAGGAGAAGCTCGAACAGTGCCGGCGCCTCCTGGATATGAGCCTGGCAACCCCGACGGAGCCGGACGCCGCCGCCCCAGCGGACTATCGAGACCGATACGAGGCCCTGACCGGTCAGTCCCTGCATCACTGTCCCATCTGCCGCCGCGGTCGCATGATCCCCATCGAGCAGCTTCCTCCATCGAGAGTTCCGGAACCGCCGGCCTGTCTCGATACCTCATGATCTCCATTCGACCACGCCAAACATCCGCTTCTCCGATCGAACCATCAGGCGCCGAGGATCGGCAACGTCACTATCGTGCCTCCAGCCCATCTCAGCGCTCCTTGAGCATTGCTCGCGATACCATGATCTGCACGATGAGCAGTCCCGTCCCTCCGCTTCGCGCGCCACAACTCCATCTCTCCATGCCTTCGGGCCAGCTACGCCCTCGGGACAGAAGAACAAATCCCCATAGTGTTTGGCGTCGTCAGCGGTTTAGTCCAATCCATTTTTAGCGCAGCGTCGCCGACCGGCCCCACCTCACGTCCTGACTCCTTCTGCGGCAACGCTACGCTAAAAACGCTCTGCGATTGCCGCCAGCCCGGTGTTCTCGGGACAAACTGCGATAACTCCCGCGGGTTGAAGCTAGCCCACTGCAGATACCGCAGAAACGACCGCATGTACGCCGTCGTGCACGACCTTGCGGCGTCGCTACGGCACATCGACAGCAGGCCGTGTGTCATGGCCAGGATGTCCTTCGCGGTGAGATCATTGAGATGGTGGCGCGGAAGATGCTTCTTCTGCCACCCGAGCATCCGTCGGGCGTCAGCATGAGCCCCTCGCACGTCTTGGGCTGCAGACCACGAATAACGCGCAGATACCGCAAGTAGGCAGCCAGCAGCGGACCATCGGGGTCTTGGGGTATCGGTCTTGCCGCAAACCGCTCCGGAACGCATCGCGCTGCGTGGCCGATCGCTCCTTGCGCCCCCAACCGTTCGGCGGCCGTCCGTCTTGTCTTCAGGTAGCGATCGACGACCTGCGCTGGAACGGGCGCCGACTTGCTGCACCCGCACCCAGTCGCATACGCAATGAAGCGAGCAATGCGCGCCAGGTACAGTTTGGCTGAGTCGCGCGCATAACCCGCCTGCGATATCGCCGCCGCAATATGATCGATCTCATTGCCGAGAGCACCGCGGCGGAATCGCGCGATCACCCGGCGATACTTGAAATAGAGCTCCAACATGGCCACTCCCTCCCGTTGTTCGGGCCGGGGGCGATCCCCGGTCTTGGGGGAAGTGGAACCCGATGATTATGTGGCGGCAACGAGAACGGTCGCCGGGTAGATCCTGGTGATCACGGTGCAGCGCCACATATTGTTGCCCGATGCATAAGAGCACGTCCTGCCGCAGGATCGAGACCACTTGGCCATACAGGCCATCGAATCCGAGACGCAGGTCTGTCGCCCCGACCTGCCGAAACACGCGCGTGGTGCGGTTCAACGCAAACACGCGACCGTCCCCAGCTCGCGCAGCAGCTGCGCCAGCCACTTCGGGTCCGTGGCCTGCGAGAGCGCCAGCCGCACACCGCTCGGTAGCTCGATGAGTATCCCCGTGTCTGCCATTTCTCGCGGCACGGCGAGCTTGGTAACCTGCTGCACTTCGACGAAGGATGCTATCTGCTTGGTGGTCCCGGCTCTCTCGTGTCTGCGCCAATACGTCAGCGTCGAAAGCGACAGCCCGTGCAGAGCGCAGAACGCCCTCTGCGAAAGACCGCTGCGCTCGTACCGAACGAGCCAACGCCGCCACTCGGCAGCGCCTCGTCGATGAATCTTCCGGCCTGGGGTGCTCGCTCGCTGCGTACTTCGATACCTACAATCGCAGCCGTCTGCATCAGTCCCTCGACTACCGCACGCCCGATGAGATCCACTTCGCCGGCCGTGCCGACCATCTTGCGGCAGCAGCCTGAAAACCCATCATGAGCGCCGCAGGAGACCATCAGACACCGCGATGCCAGCGTTCCTTTCGAGCGCGGACTTCTGCCGCCGAAGGCGGCAGACTGCATCACGGCTTTGCCGATGAAAGGAGAAGAGCCTGCAGATGTAGAATTCAAGATCAAGAGTTGAACAGCGAACCGTTACCGTGTCTAATCAACTCAGCAGGGTCGTCCACCTATCTCGTGCGTCTTCCGGCGATCTTGACCGGCCGTTCCGGCCGAACGTGACCAGGCATTCTGCCGGGTCGGCGCTGTAAGGGTTTATTACTCCGACCGGTCACGTTGCGTCAACGTCTGCCGCGTTCTGGTCCGTTCTTCGCTGCCCGTTTCACGGGGAAGCCGTAGGGGAGTCTGACCGCCCGGAGGGCGGGCAGAAGCAGCTGCGCAGGCGTCTCGACTGGGTCGTGACCGGATCACCGCGTCAGCCCCTCGCCCCGTCCTTGCCGGCGCCGGTGCGCTTGCGCATCGACTCCTTGCCCTGCAGATGGATTTTGTGCGAGCGGTGGATCAGGCGGTCCATGATCGCGTCGGCGAGCGTGGGGTCGTTCAGATACTCGTGCCAGTGCTCGATCGGCAGCTGACTGGCCAGGATCGAGGAGCGCGATCCGACACGGTCGTCGAGGAGTTCCAGCAGATCATTGCGCTCGCGTGGGCCGATGGGACTGATCGCGAAGTCATCGATAATGACCAGTTGGATTTTCGCGATGGCGGCGAGGCGCTTGCGGAAGCTGCCGTCGGCGTGGCAGAGGCTGAGTTCCCCGAACAGTCGCGGAGCCCGCACGTACCAGGCGGAGAGGCCCGCTCGGCACGCCTGGTGCGCCAGGGCGCACGCAAGGTAAGTCTTGCCGCTGCCGCACGCTCCGTGGATCAGCAGGTTCTGACTCTGGTGGATCCACTCGCAGGAGGCGAGGCTCGCCAGCTGTGCCCGGTCGAGACCGCTGCGGCCACGGTAGTCGATGTCCTCCACTGCCGCCCCGCGCTCCTTCGGCTGGCAGAGCTTCGACAGCCGCCCCATGCGGCGGTTTTCCCGGTGGGTCACCTCGCGCTCGAGCAGCAGCGCGATGCGCTCCTCGAAGGCGAGCTGCTGGGCGGCGGTGTTCGTCATCTGCTCGCTCAGGGCAAGGGCCATGCCGTGCAGCTTCAGGCGGTTCAGTGCATCGAGGGTGGGTTGGATAAGCATGTCTCGTCATCTCCTTCGGTAGTTGACGGTGTAGCCGTCTGGGTGGTGCCACGGAAGTACTCCGCGCCGCGCACGTTGCCGTGCGTGCGCGAGGCGGTGGGCGCGGCCGTGTCCGCGCCCGGGAAGAGTTCCGGGTGCTGATCGAGCTTGGCCTCGAGGATCGCCTCGATGCGTTTGCGGGTGGGCGAACCGATCGTCAGTGCCCGACGGCAGGCCGCCTCCAGGCGCTGATCGCTGTAGGTTTTGGCGAGGTTCAACAGCCCTAAGCACGTGCGGTAGCCCTGCTCGGGATGCGGCCGGTTGTCGAACTGCCATTGCACGACAGCGCGCGTGCCCGGGCCGATCTTCTCTCCCCAGGCGAGCAGCCGTCCCGGCGTCCACTGCGCGTGCCGGCGGTGCGACTCGGGCATGTGCTCAGGGAGCGTGGTGTGTTTCCCACGCTGGTAGGAGCGCACGTGGGCCGCGACGCGGCGGCCCTTGAACAGGCACTCGATGGCCGAGGCCGTCATCCGCACGTGCAGGTACTGGCCGACGAGCTGGTGCGGCACGCTGTAGTAATGCCCATCGGCTTCCACGTGGTAGTCGATGCCAGCCTTGGCTTTCAGCCACTCCGCGTACTCGTAGCGCTGGGCCGGCAGCGGCTTCATCGCCGGTCGATCGATCGACTCGAAGGCCTCGGCGCGGCAGCCGGGGAGCTTCTTGAACGGCCGATGGTTGAGCTCGACGAGCAGTTCCGCGATCGCGGTATTGAGCTCGGGCAGGGAGAAGAACTGCCGGTTGCGAAGCCGCGCCAGGATCCAGCGCTGCACCACGAGCACGTGGTTTTCGGCGACGGCTTTATCCTTCGGCCGTTTCGGACGCGCCGCGATGATTGCGCAGCCGTAGTGACGCGCCATGTCCCCGTAGGTGGAGTTCTCCTCCGGCTCGTAGCGGCAGGCTTTCTTGATGGCGCTCTTCAAATTGTCAGGTGTCAGGATGTCGGGTACGCACCCCAGGTGCTCGAACATCCGGATGTGCGAGGCGATCCAGTCCGGGAGCTGCTGCGTCCAGGTCGCTTCCGCGTAGGTGTACTTGCTCGCCCCCATCGAGGCGACGAAGATCTGCGCCTGCAGGATCTCCCCGGTCACGGCATTGATCACCGGGACGGTGTCGCCGCTGTAGTCGATGAACAGCTTCTCGCCGGCGCGGTGGGTCTGGCGCATCGAGCGGGCGAGGCTGTCGCGAAAGCGCTGGTAATGCCAGCAGAACTGGCTGTAGCGGTATGCCCGCTCGCCGTGAGCCGCGTGGTACTCCTCCCACAGCAGCTGAAGCGTCACCCCTTTGCGCTTGAGCTCCTGGTGCACGTACGCGTAATCCGCGTGCGTGTACTGCTCCTGCTGGGCGACCTGGGGGAACAGCAGCCGCTCGAGGGCCGCATCGTCGAGATCGGCCGGCAGCGGCCAGCCCAGGCTCCTCTGGATCGCCCGCTGCACGTAATTGCTCACGGCGCCCTTGGAGACGCCGGTCGCCGCCGCGATCCGCTCGTGGCTCAAGCGCGCCTCGAACTTCAGGCGCAGGACTTCTTTGATTTTGCGCATGGCACTCCGCTTGGCTGGCATCGGCTCTCCCGAGGTAAAAATCGGGCAGCTTAGCCAGCGGTCAGGGGTCCAGCGCAGACCCGGCGGGGATCATTCCGGGGGAACGTGACCGAGGATTCCGGGATCGTGACCGGCGATTCCGGACACACGCCCAAAATCGGTCACCTTCCAGCGGAATGAGTGGTCACGTTCGGCCGGAACGGCCGGTCACGTTCGTCCGGAATACGCAATCTCGCACGGAAATCTGTCCGAACGACCCGAGCCACCGCTGCTTTACGCGCCGAGCTCGCGCTTCTCTGGTGCTTCATGCACCAGCCTATTACCGCTCGCTCGGCTACGCCGCCAGCCTGTAGCCGGTGGGACGTTTACGGTGAACCGGTTGCGCCGCAGCGCCGTCTCCCCCTTTCGAGATAGATCAGATGCTCACTTACGGGCGGTGTGTACCACGCTCGAACGATGCAGCCGGCGGTGATGCTTCATCGTGAAACGCACCTTCTACCAACGATGCGTTGGTGCCACCGGGGCAGCCCACAAGAAGTAGGCTGCGCAACGAAATGCCACTACGTTGATGCGACAGGATTGGAAGGAGAACATCATGAACATGAGAATCACCATGCTGGGACTTGCCATCCTGGCTGCGGCTGCGGTGCAGAGTGTTCCTGCGCTTGCCCAGGTGCGTCCCGGTACGCAGGATGTGCAAATCTATGCCGGTGAGCTGTCCGGCGACCGCTTGACAAATACACGCTTGTCCGGTCGGTTCCCAATGCTCAATGATAATCCCACCTTTGGTGGACGGTATACCTACGATTTCGCGCGCCAGTGGGGAGTGCAGCTCTCCGCGGGGTACAGCCCCGGTCGCGCCGCCGACATCGCCGGCGGGGACAGCAACCTCGGACTGACGACGACGGACCTCGATGTACTTTGGTACGTCACGCCAGGACTCGAGCTCGGCGGGCACACGCTGTTGCCGTACACGCAGCTCGGTGTCGGCTATGCGTGGGCGCATCTCAATCATTCCCTGAGTGGCGTGGTCGGGACGACACCGGTGGCGCTTCGGGGCAGCAATGGATATACGGCCAACATTGGGTTCGGCGCGAGGTATTACATGACGCACAGCCTCTTCATGGACTTCGATGCCCGCTACCGCTATCTCAGCAGGCTGGTCAACCGTCACGGACAGGGGTTGAACACCGCGGAGACCACGCTCAGCCTAGGGTATCAATTCTAGCGACAGGTGTGGTGGGCCGGCGGGGCGCAGGGAAAACGCGCCGCCGGCTCCTTGACTGGGAGTGACGACAATGAACGAAGCCACGCCTGATCGCGGTAGGGGCGCGCAGTGC
>JAKAYU010000106.1:0-1383 GCA_021809525.1 Pseudomonadota bacterium
ACGGGACGTCGGCTTCGAGGACGGTCGGCGACCACAGGAGCATTTCGTGGTCACCCGTCATCCCAACCGGGGAGCGCTCGATAATCAAGACCCGCCCGTGATCATTTGCTCGCGCGAATGTCTGCGCGCCTTTGCGATCAATGTGACCGGACCAGACCGCTCGTCCTCGCCGCAGGGGGAGCACGGCGCTGCCGGCAAGCCGGTCCGGGGCAGCTGAATGGGCGCCCTGGGAGTCCGCCGGAACTGGCGGTGCGCCGTTGCCCCATGCCAGATCGGCTGACCGGACAGTTCTGCCGATGAGCGAGTACGAGTTCACCGTGTCGCTGAGGATCCGCCATCCGGCACTCGATCCGGCTGTGGTCACTGCGACGCTCGGCATTCAGCCGCAGCACTCCTGGCGCGCGGGTCAACCGCGCCGCGACGCCGCGGGCGATGGGCTCGGCGGCACACATCACGACAGCTACTGGATGGCCAGGCTGATGGCCGAGCCAGAGCTCTCAGGGGCGGGCGTGTCGGTGGAGAGCGTGATTGTGCAGACACTCACGCATCTGCGTCGGGCGCAGAGCTTTCTCGAGCGACTGGGCGATGAGGGCGGGCTCGCCGAGTTGCTGGTGAGCCTCTATGCGCGTGCAAGCTTCAGGATCGAATTGCCGCCAGATGCCCTTTGCCTGCTCGGCAGACTGCATCTGACGATCGCGCTGGACATTCATCCGCATCCACCACTCGCCGCGCCGCCATCGAGACCGAATTGAGCTGTCATGGCGCTCGGTAGACCGGACTGTCTGCAAGCCGTCCCCGCCGCTGCCAGTCTCGCCTATGCCCGCATGCTCGCGCGCTCAGCGGGCACACAGCCTGCGATAGCGCTCAAAGCCGCCTCGAACGCCACGAGCTCGCACAGCGGCGATCCCGCGCCGCGAAGCACCCTGCCACCAGCCGTGCGGCCGCAGGCAATCGCCCGCCCGCACGTGCAGCGGCCAGACCGGCGCATCCGGTGATCACGCTCACGTTCAAGGCGTTCGGCAGCGACTCGATGACGTTCGTGCGCGGCACGTATTTCAGAATCTGTGCCGACGGAACGCTGCGCGGGCCTGACAACGCCATCGCCGCCAGTTACTCCGAGGGCCTCTGGCAGGTCGCACGCCAGCGCCACCGGGCATTCGAGTGCCGCGCAGCGATTTATCTGCGCGTCACGGGCTCCGACGGGCAACGCAGGAGCATCGGGCCCTACGCGGGCCTGAGGGTGAGCGGCGGGGAGCTTTATGCGAACGACACGTATCTCGGCGCGCACGGGCCGATAACCTCGGGCGCAGCGCAAGCCGAGATCTGGAGGGAGATCGCCCTGCTCTCCGAGGAGTGAGCCCGCTCTGCGACAGTGCTGATCGT
>JAKAYU010000106.1:1393-11178 GCA_021809525.1 Pseudomonadota bacterium
TTCCGATCTGGCGCGGTCCGCGGCGCACGATCAGGCGGACCTGTCGGCGCCCAAGAGCCTCTCGCGCGCAATGTCACGAACCGCGCCATGAGCCGTGGGTTCACGGGGCGGTGGCGGCCGGCGGCAAGATCAACCCGTCGCTCGATGCTCACCGCGCGTTGCGCGCCACGAGGGTGCGCAGCCGCGCGGCGCGCTCCTCGGCGAACAGGGTGCCTGCGGGCGGATGGTCGCGGAAGTAGGCGAGGATGCCGCGGAAGATCGCATCGGCGATGCGCGTCTGATACCAGGGCTGACGCAGCTTCAGCTCCTCGGTTGGATCGGACATGAAGTCAGTCTCGACCAGCATCGAGGGAATGGCCGGAGACTTCAGCACCACGAAGGCCGCCTGCTGCACGGTCGGATCGCGCACCGGCACCGACTGCCCGAGCGCGTCCAGCACGTCGCGCGCGGCCACCATGCTGTGGGCGATGGTCGTGGTCTGCGAGAGGTTCAGCAGCACCTGCGCCAGCGTGTGCGACTTGCCCTTCAGCCGCACGCCGGCCAGCCGGTCGGCGGAGTTCTCGCGCTCAGCGAGGATCCGCGCCGCTTCGCTCGAGGCGCCGTGCAGCGACAGGATGTACACCTCGGCACCCTTGATGTACGGGTCCGGGACGTCGTTGACGTGGATGGACACGAACAGGTCGGCGTGATCACGGCGCGCGATGCGCATCCGATCGCGCAAGGTCAGATAGATATCGCTGTCGCGCGTCATCGTGGCGCGCATGCCGCGCTGCTCATCGATGCGATGCGCGAGTATCCGGCCGATGGCCAGGGTGATGTTCTTCTCCTCGGTGCCGTAGCGGCCGATGGTCCCCGGATCGATGCCCCCGTGGCCCGGATCGACCGTGATGATGATGTCCCGGCCGTCATCGAGCGGCGCGAGGCGGGTGCGCACCGGTCGCGGCAGCGCGTTGGCGGGGCTCGAAGGGCCGAAGCCGCGCAGCTCGATCAGCATCTGCCGCCCCTGCCCGGAGGGGCGCAGCCACACCAGGCGCATGTGGGCGGCCGAGTCGGTGGTGAACACCAGGCGCAGGCTGCCGTCTGGCTGCAGGCCCATGCGCACATCGCGCACCCAACCGGCGCCGCGCGGCAGCTGCAGGCCGGCTCCGGCGCGGGTTGCGTGCAAGTCCACGACCTCGCGATCCGGATGGCTCAAGCGGAAGTAGCGGGCCTGGGTGAACCCCGAGAGGGACAGCCGCGCAGTGGCCGTGTTGGCCGATCTGGAGAGCCAGATGTGATTCAACTGAGCGATACCGGCCACCGCCGGACATGCCGCCGCGGCGCCCAATAGGGCGATGGAAAGATAAAAAACCTTCCTGATCATGGGTTTCGCGGCACTCGTTGATGTGTAATCTACGAGCCGCACAGCCGAATTTCAACTGCTGCGTGCAGCGGTGAGCGCGGCGAGTCGCTCCAGCCAGGCGGCGCCGCAGGCGCTGCCGGCCGACATGTGCGCCTCGTGCGCGCCGGCGGCGAGGCCGAGCGCCACGGTCAGATCGGCCTGCGGCAGGCTGCCCGCGCCCCGCTCCGGCCACTCAATCAGCCACAGACATCCCGGCTGCGCCCACTCCGTCAGCCCCAGGTGCTCGAGCTCCTCCGCGGCGCGCAGCCGGTACAGGTCCAGATGCACCACGGTCTCGCGCTCGAGCGAGTACGAGTGCACCAGCGCGTAGGTCGGGCTTCGCACTGCACCGGATACGCCGCACTCGCGCAAGAATCCCTGGGCAAGCGTGGTTTTCCCTGCGCCGAGATCACCCCGCAGATACACCACTGCAAAGCGCGCACGCAGATCGGGTCGCGTCTGGGCGAGACGCGCGCCGAGCATCCCGGTGTCGTACTCGTTCTTCAGAAATTCACGCAGCGGCGCAGCTCCTCGATGAGGTCCCCGGCGAGCAGCCCGCGCTCACCGCCGCGCGCGGCTGCATCCCCGGCCAGCGCATGCGCCAGGACACCGGCGCGCGCCGCCCGCCAGGGGTCGCGGCACTGGGCCAGCAAACCGGCGATGACGCCGGTGAGCACATCGCCCATGCCGGGGCTCGCCATGCCGGGATTGCCCTGCTCGCACAGCGCCGGGACCGCGCCCTGGCGCCCCACGAGCGTTCCAGCGCCCTTGAGCACCACGGTGCCGCCATAGCGCGCGAGCAGCGCCTCGAGCGCCCCCAACCGATCATGCTGCACGGCCGCGCCGGACAGACCGAGCAGCCGCCCCGCCTCGCCCGGGTGGGGCGTGAGGATCCAATCCCGCGCCGTGCTCGCCGGCCCGACCGCACCGGCCGCGATCAGGTTGAGCGCATCGGCGTCCAGCACGAGCGGCTTGCCGCAGCCGAGCGCCGCCTCGAGCGCCCCGCGCGCCCAGGCGTCCTGCCCGAGCCCGGGCCCGACGGCGATCAGGTCGCAGCGCGCGGCCACCGTCTGAACGGTCTGCGCATCGGTCAACGGCACGCACATCAGCTCCGGGCGCGCGGCAATCACCGCCGCGGCATTCTGCGGCGCGACTGCGACCGTCACCCGGCCGGCTCCGACGCGCAGGCACGCCTCGCCGGCCAGCCGCGCCGCGCCCGGCATGCCGGGGCCGCCGCCGACGATGAGCACATGGCCGAAATCCCCCTTGTGCGCCGCGCGCGCGCGCCGCGGCAGCGCCAGTGCGAGGTCGGCGCCGATGAGCCGCTCGAGGCGCGGGGCGGGCAGATCGGCGAGCCGCCCGGTGAGCCCGAGGTCATCGAGCTGCACGGCGCCGCAATGCTCCGGCCCCTCCCCGAGAAACAGCCCGGTCTTCAGCGCCACGAACGTCACGGTGGATGCGGCCCGCACCGCCGCCCCGAGCGGCAGACCGCTGTCGGCGTCGAGTCCCGACGGCACATCCAGCGCGAGCACCGCGCGGCCGCTGGCGTTGATGGCATCGATCACCTGCGCGAGATCATTGCGCACGGCGCCGGAGAGTCCTGTGCCGAGCAGCGCATCGACGAGCACTTCGGCCGTCTCGAGCGCGCGCGGCGCGAACGGTTCGATCATACCGCCGCTCTCGCGCCACGCCTCGCAGGCCTTGAGCGCATCGGCGCGCAGGCGCGCCGGATCGGTTGCCGCGAGCACCGTCACGGCATAGCCGGCGGCGCGCGCGAGCCGCGCCAACACGTAACCGTCGCCCGCGTTGTTACCGGGTCCGCAGACCACGGTGATCCGCCAGGCCGACGGCCAACGCTCCCGCAGGCAGCGCAGCGCGGCCTGCCCCGCCCGTTCCATCAGCGTGTAGCCGGCGATGCCGAGCGTCTCGATCGCCGCGCGGTCCATGGCGCGCACCTGGGCGGAGGTATACAGGGAGACGGGCAACGACATCGCCCGATTATACTGTCACCGTGAGGCCGCCATGACTGAACCGACACTCGAGCTGCAGAGGCTGAAAGCCGAGCTCGCGCGGCGCGCCCGGGAGCTCGGCTTTGCGCGCCTCGGGGTCACGGGCGTCGAGCTGCCCGAGGACGAGCAGCACCTGCTGCGCTGGCTCGAGGCCGGCCTGCACGGCCGCATGCACTACATGCAGCGGCACGGCACCCTGCGCAGCCGCCCCGCGCAGCTTCTGCCCGCAGCGGTGCGCGTCATCAGCGTACGCATGGACTACTGGCCGGCCGAGGCGCGGGCCGCCGAGGCGGTGCTCGCCGATCCGGCCGCCGGCTACGTGTCCCGCTACGCCCTCGGCCGCGACTACCACAAGGTCATGCGCGCGGCGCTCGAGCGCCTGGCGCGCGAGCTCGCCGCGCGCATCGGCCCGTTCGGGTATCGGGTCTGTGTCGACAGCGCGCCGGTGCTGGAGAAAGCGCTCGCCCGCAACGCCGGCCTCGGCTGGATCGGCAAGCACACCAACCTCATCGCGCGCGAGGCCGGCTCGTGGTTCTTCCTCGGAGAGATCCTGACCGACCTGCCCCTGCCGACCGATCCGCCCGCGAGCGCGCACTGCGGCACGTGCACGGCGTGCATCGGCGCGTGCCCGACGGCCGCGATCCTCGCACCCTACCGGCTCGATGCGCGCCGCTGCATCTCCTACCTGACCATCGAGCTCGACGACGCCATTCCGGTGGCGCTGCGCCCGGCGATTGGCAACCGCATCTACGGCTGCGATGACTGTCAGCTGGTGTGCCCGTGGAACAAGTTCGCGCGCGCCGCGAGGCATCCGGACTTCAAGGTGCGGCACGGACTCGACGCGCCGCGCCTGCGGGAGCTCATCGCCTGGAGCGAGGGCGAGTTCGATGCGCGCATGCGCGGCTCGGCGATCTACCGCATCGGGTACGAACGCTGGTCACGCAACATCGCCGTGGCGCTCGGCAACGCCCCGCCCGATCCGGCCGCGCGCGCAGCTCTGCGGCAACGGCGCGCGCAGGCCTCGCCGCTGGTGCGTGAGCACATCGACTGGGCGCTCGCTCGCCAGGGACAGAAAAACTAAAGACGCACCTGCACGTTGTCGATCAGGCGCGCCTTGCCGAGATGCGCCGCGCTCAACACCACCAGATGACCGCTGGCGGCCTCGGGAAGCCCCAGATCGGCGGCGCGCCGGACCGCGAAGTAATCGGGCCGGAAGCCTTCGGCCTCGAGCGCGCGGAGCCCTTCTCGCTCGATAGCGGGGAAGTCGCGCTCGCCGGCCGCGAGACGCTCTGCCGCCGCGGCGAGCGCCCGGTGCAGCGCCGGCGCGCGCGCGCGCTCGGCGTCCGTCAGGTACTGGTTGCGCGAGCTCATCGCGAGGCCGTCGGCATCGCGCACCGTCGGGGCGGCGATGATGGCGACCGGCATGCACAGCTCGCTCACCATGCGGCGGATGAGCGTCAGCTGCTGGAAATCCTTCTCCCCGAACACCGCCGCATCGGGCTCGACGATGTGCAGCAGCTTGCACACCACGGTGGTGACGCCCTGGAAGTGCCCGGGGCGGAACTCCCCGCACAGGATCTCGGAGAGCCCCGGCACCTCGACCCGCGTGGCGCCCGCGGGGCCGTACGGGTACATCTGCGCGACATCCGGCGTGAACATCAGGTCGCAGCCGGCATCCCCGAGCATGCGCGCGTCGCGCTCGGGGGTGCGCGGATAGTGCGCGAAGTCCTCGTTCGGCCCGAACTGCATGGGATTGACGAAGATGCTCGCCACAAAGCGCTCGCCGTGCGCGCGCGCCGCCTCGAGCAGGCTCATGTGCCCGGCATGCAGGTTGCCCATGGTGGGCACGAACACCACGCGCTCGCCCGCCCGGCGCCACTCACGCACGGCGGCGCGCACATCGGCGATGCTCGTGACGCGGCGCATGGGCTCAGAAGCAGTGTTCAGGGGCCGGATAGGTGCGCTCGCGCACCGCCGCGACATAACGCTTGATGGCTTCGAGGTTGTCCCCGGCGCCGCTCATGAAGTTGTGCACGAAGCGTGGCTTGCGCCCGGTGGTGATGTCGAGAATGTCGTAGAGCACGAGGATCTGCCCGTCGGTGTCGGGCCCGGCGCCGATGCCGATCACCGGCACGGCGAGCGCCTCGGTGATCGCCTTGCCGAGCGTCGCGGGGATGCACTCGAGCAGCACCAGGTCCGCGCCGGCGGACTCGAGCCGCTTGGCGTCCTGAAGCATGTGCTGCGCCGCATCGTCCTGGCGGCCCTGGACGCGAAAGCCGCCGGTCTTGTGCACCGACTGGGGCTTCAGGCCGAGGTGCGCGCACACGGCGATGTCGTGGCCGGCGAGGAACTCCACGATCTCGATCTGGCCGCCGCCGCTTTCGAGCTTGACCATCTGCGCCCCGCCCTCCTGCATCAGGCGCACCGCGTTCTCGAGCGCGCGCTCCTTGGTCGGGTAGCTCATGAAGGGCATGTCGGCGATGAGGAAGGGCCGGTGCAGCCCGCGGGCCACGGCCGCGCTGTGGTAGACCATCTGGTCCATGGTCACCGGCACGGTGGTGTCGCGCCCCTGGATCACCATGCCGAGGGAGTCCCCGACCAGCACCACATCGACATCGGCCGCATCGACGAGCACCGCGAAGCTCGCGTCATAGCAGGTGAGGCAGGCGATCCGCTCGCCCTGCGCCTTCATGCGCGCGAGCGTGGCGAGCGTGACGGGCGGGCGGTCCGAATCGCGAAGCTGCAGCTGCGTGTACATGCGGCTAGTTTACTAAATTGCCCGCGCACCCATCGGGTTGTAGTACAGCCGCCCGCGCTTCATGCGGCGGATCGCCGCGAACAACTCCTCGTAATCGGCCGGGTTGTTGACCGGATCGATGGCCGCAGCGTTGACGATCAGCAGCGGCGCGGCCTCGTACTCGTGGAAGAAGCGCGCATACGCTTCGTTCAGGCGCACCAGGTACTCCCGGTCGATGTAGTGCTCGTAGCCGATCGCGCGCCGCGCGATGCGCTCGAGCAGCACGTCCACCGGGGCCTGCAGATACACCACGAGGTCCGGCTTCGGCGGCTGCACATCGAGCCGGCTGCTCACCTGCTCGTAAAGGGCGAACTCCGCATCATCGAGCGTCACGCGGGCGAACAACCGGTCCTTCTCCCAGAGGTAATCGGCCACGCGCACCGCGGCGAACAAATCCTGCTGGGCAAGCGCGGCGAGCTGCTGCCAGCGCTGGAAGAGGAAATGCAGCTGCGTCGGCAGCGCGCCGGCGCGGGGATTCTTGTAGAAGCGCTCGAGGAACGGGTTGGCGAGCGCATCCTCGAGCACCGGCTGGGCCGAGAGGCTCTTCGCCAGCAGCCGCGCAAGGGTGCTCTTGCCGACTCCGATCGGCCCCTCCACCACGATGAACTTGTGTTCTGCCCCTGTCATGGATTCACGTGCGGCGGCTATCCGGCGTCATTCTTCGGGTTCGATTCGCCACAGCCCCTCGGGCGCAAGCCGGGCCTTGAGCTCGGACACCCGGCCGAGCCCAGGCACATCGAGGTCCGGGGCGATATCCGCCAGAGGATACAGAACGAAATTGCGCTCCACTATCCCGGCGTGCGGCAGGGTGAGCTGCCCGTCCGCGCGCCGCTCCCGGCCGAAGACCAGCAGGTCGAGATCGATGAGCCGGGGCCCCCAGCGCGTCCCGTCCCGGCGCCGGCCGAGCGCGCGCTCGAGCGCCTGCAGCGCCTCGAGCAGCGCCCCGGCATCGAGCCGGGTCAGCAGGCCGGCCACGGCATTGACGAAATCCGCCTGCGGCACCGGCCCGAAGGGGCGCGAGCGGTACAGTGGCGAGCGGATGACGGCGAGCGTCGCGGGGAGCCCCGCCAGGCGCGCCCAGGCGCGCAGCACCTGACGCTGCGGATCCTCGAGATTGCTGCCGAGGCCGATGTAGGCCGGCTGCCAGCGCTGCATCGGCCCCGGCCGCTCAGGTACCGCTCGGGGCGCGGCGCCGCCCGCCCCGCCGCCGCCGGCCCTTCGGGCTGCCGGCACGCTCGCTGCCGCCCGCGAGCGCATCGGCCATGCGGCCCTGCTCCTCCTCGGAGGCGGCCTGCAGATCGGTCCACCATTGGGCGCGCTCGGCGGAGGCCAGGCCGAACTGCGCGCGCAGCAGCAGCAGGTCGTAGCCGGCGCGAAAGCGAGGATGGCCGAGCAGCCGCAGCGCGCGCCGGCCGCGCGGGTGCTCAAGCCGCGGCTGCAGCGCGAACATCTCCCGCAGGCCGAGCGCGAAGCGCTTGGGGATGCCGATATGCCGCTGGGCATCGCGCACCGCCTGATCGCACGCATCGAGGATGGCCGACATCTCGTGCCAGCGAGACGGCGGCATCGATTCGATCAGCGCGGCGATCGGGCCGTACAGAAGCAGTGCGAACAGGAAGGTCGGGGTTACCGAGCGGCCGGCGCTGACGCGCGCATCGGTGTTGTCCAGGCCCTTGAGCAGCAGTTGCTCGACAAGGCTGCCCGGGTGAGCGGCGAGATAGGCCTCCACGTTCGGCAGCAGTTCCCCGAGCAACCCCCGCCGGCGCAGCACCGGAAGGCTGCGCGCACCGTGGCCGGTGAGAAAGAGCTTCAGCACCTCATCGAACAGGCGCGCCGGCGGAACCCCGCCGAGCAGCGAGCGCAACGACTCGATGGGCGCGGCGCTCGCAGGATCGAGCTCGAAACCGAGCTTCGCCTCGAAGCGAGCCGCGCGCAGCATGCGCACCGGGTCTTCGCGGTAGCGGGTCTCGGGATCACCGATCAGGCGCAGGCGGCGCGCGGCGATGTCCTCGGCACCGCCGACGTAGTCCCAGATCGAGAAATCCGCGATGTTGTAGTAGAGCGCATTGGCGGTGAAATCCCGCCGCCACACGTCATCATCGATGCTGCCGTACGCGTTGTCGCGCAGGATCCGGCCCGTGACATCGAACATGCGCTCGGTGTCCGTGTCGATCTGCGCCTCGCGAGCGGCGTGCTCGACCTCGAACCGCGCCGCATGCGACTCGGTGACCGGTCCGCCCTGGTCGATCAGCTCGGCCTGCGGCTCTTGCTCGCCATTGGCCGCCTCTTCGGCCTCCTCCTCCTCGAGCGGCTCCTCATCCTGTGCCGGTGCGCTCGAGGCGCGGAAGGTGGCCACCTCGATGATTTCCGGGCCGAAGAACACGTGCGCCAGGCGGAAGCGCCGGCCGACCAGACGGCAGTTGCGGAACAGCCGCTTGACCTGCTCGGGAAGCGCGTCGGTGGCGACGTCGAAGTCCTTCGGCTCGATCCCGAGCAGCAGATCGCGGACGCAGCCGCCAACGAGAAAGGCTTGGAATCCCCCGTCGCGTAGCCGGTAGAGCACGCGCAGGGCGTTCGGCGAGATGTGCGAGCGGGAAACGGTATGCTCCGCCCGCGGGATGATCCGGGGCGGCTGGGGGGGCGCATCGATGCGCGCGTCGGAAGAATTCAATTCTGCGCTTTCTGCTTGAGCAATGAACCAGGATACCTATAATACCGCGCTCCTGAAGCAGGCCGCGCCACGCTCCCTTCGTCTAGAGGCCCAGGACATAGCCCTCTCAAGGCTGTAACACGGGTTCGAATCCCGTAGGGAGCGCCAATAAATCAAAGGCTTACGCGCCTCCAAGCGGCTCAGTCCCGTTGCCCACAGCCCGTCCGGACAGATCTGCTCATCGCTGATGGCGGCGCGGACGCACTCGAGGCGTTCTCTACCGCGTGCTCGAGGTCATCGGGCAGCTCCGGTGCGCCGACCGTGTGCTCCATGACCCGCAGGAGCTGCCCGAGGCACTTCGACCGGCCGCCGCCAGCCTGCACCGCTGGACGGACGACCTCGACCGACCGCATACCCTCACGGACCGATGGAGCACCGGGGAATTCCAGAGATCTTCGCCAGCGCCGAAGTCAACCAATACCAACGACACGCACCACGAGTATCGCGAGCGCCATACAAGACATGCACATCGCAAGGATGACGTGTGGCCACTCAAACAATGGAGGAACCCTTGCGCCGTGGATTCGCCCTCTCGATCACACCTCGAGCACGCGGCCTGTCATTGTCCGAAACCACAACGTTTACCAGTTTGCAGTACGAGCATTGCGGAGGTTGAATTCATAGTGCTGACTCGGCAGACAGCCCGGCGAGCGATCGCGGTAATCGCCCACGCCTATCGGCGTCCTCAGTTCATCGGCAAAAATCCGAAAGCACGGCCGGGGCCCGCTGCGCAGAGCCGAGAGGTTTACCGGCTCTCAGCCCGCACCTTCATGGACTATTGCGTAGTCGACATCAATTATGGCGCTCTGAGTCCTTAGAGCGACCTCAACCCCGCAATGACACCATTTTCCAGAATGACCATAGAAGGCAATCTGCTTGAATGGATTG
>JAKAYU010000107.1 GCA_021809525.1 Pseudomonadota bacterium
TGGCTGCTGCCGATGATCCAGGCGGTGCGGGAGAACCTCGGTGAGTTGCCCGAGCTGGGCTTGGCCGATGCGGGCTATCGCAGCGAGGAGAACCTGCGGCTCGCCCCGATCGAGTTGGTGGTGGCGCCGGGTCGTGAGGGCAAGCGCCACGCCCAGATCGATCCACAGACTCATCCGTACACCGCCGCGATGGCCGCCAAGCTGCACAGCCCAGCGGGCCAGGCGGCCTACCGCAAGCGCAAGTGGATCGCCGAGCCACCCAATGGCTGGCTCAAGAGCGTGCTGGGGTTCCGCCAGTTCAGCTTGCGCGCCATGGCCAAGGCGCGCGCCGAGTTCAAGCTGGTATGTGCGGCGCTGAACCTGCGGCGCATGGCGACGATGGTCGCTTGAGAGAGTCATAGGCGCCGCCATCGATCCTGGTCACGCGGAACACCTTCAGGGCCTGCACATGCCGATCAGCGCCCGTACCGGCACCGATGAGGCCCGCTCGACTGCCGATGGTACGAAAGTCCCTCGACCATCACACTGCAAGTGCTCTGCCGCCCAGACTCCTAGGGCGCATCCACCGTGCTGCGCAGGCTCTCGCTCACCCCGTCGTTCGGGCCGTTGAGCGAGGCGCTGTTCCAGCCGCCGCCGAGCGCATCGATCAGATCGGCGCTCGCCACCAGGCGCTGACTCTGCAGACTGACCGCGGTGATCTCGGCATTGAGCCGGGCGGTCTGGGCGGTAAGCACGCTCGCGTAGTCGGCCACCCCGGCCTTGTATTGGTTCAGCGTCAGCGCTTCCGAGCGCTTCGCATCGGCCACGGCCTGGAGCTCCTCGGCGTACTCGTTCTGCAGGAAGTGCAGCGAGGCGAGGTCATTCTCGACCTGTTGGAACGCGCCGAGCACCGTCTGCCGATAGGTTGCGACGGCCTCATCGTACGTCGCGCGCGCCTCGCGGGTCTGGGCGATGGTTGCCCCGCCGTTGAACAGATTCAGCGCCAGCTGCGGCCCGAACGACCACACCGCGTTGCTGGCCTTGATCAACCCCGAGAGGGCGGAGGATGCGTAGTCATACGACCCGGAGAGCGTCAGGCTCGGGAACCACGCCGACTCCGCGACGCCAATGTCGGCATTCGCGCTCGCCATGGCGCGCTCGGCCGCGGCGATGTCCGGGCGGCGCAGCAGCAGCCGCGAGGGCACGCCGGCCGGCACCACCGGCACGCGGGCGGCGAGGTGCCCCACCGCGAGGGACAGCTCCGAGGGCGCCCGGCCGATCAGCACCGCGATGGCGTGCTCGAGGTTGGCCCGGTTGAGCTTGGCCGTGTCCTCCTGGGCCTGAGTGCTCTCGAGCTGCGTGCGCGCGGCATACACGTCGGCGAGCGTCGTGACGCCCGCATTGACGCGGTTCTGGGCGATGCGCAGGGAGACCTGATCGTCCTTGACGAGCCTCTTCAGCAATCGCAGCTGCTGCTCGGCGGCGCGCAGCTGGAAGTAGTCCTGGGCGAGGGTCGCCTGCGCCGAGAGCTGCGCGGCGGCCACGTCGGCCGCGCTCACCTGCGCGCGGGCGTTGGCGCTTTCGAGCTCGCGGCGCAGCCGTCCCCAGAGGTCGACGTCCCAGCTGGCGGTCGCCCCGGCCTGGTTGGAGGTGCGCGCACCGCCGAAGGTGAACTGCGTCGCCGCCCCACCGCCGCTGCGAGTCTGGCTGGCGCCGAGGTTGATCGAGGGGAAGAGGCTCCCGCGGGTAACGCCCGCCGCTTCGCGCGCCGCGTAGTAGGCGGCGATGGCGGCCTTGAGGTTCTGGTTCGACACCGCGACCTGGCGCTCCAGATGCGCGAGCACCGGGTCGTGATAGACGGTCCACCAGGCGCTCGGCACGATGCGCGCGGGCACCGCAGGCTGCCAGCCGCGCGCCGCCTTGAACACCGCGGACGGGGGAGCGGCCGGCCGGCGGTAGTTCGGGCCGACGGCGCAGCCGGCGAGGGCCAGGGTCAGGCCGAGGGCGAGCGGCGGCACGATGCGACGGATCATGGGGCGGGTCTCCC
The DNA here is from genome assembly GCA_021809525.1 of Pseudomonadota bacterium. GTDB lineage: Bacteria > Pseudomonadota > Gammaproteobacteria > Steroidobacterales > Steroidobacteraceae > 13-2-20CM-66-19. The sequence continues at coordinate 2,027 of JAKAYU010000107.1, forward strand.
TGCGGACAGAGTCAGCGCGCCACGGCGCGTGAAGGTCCTGGCGAACCAGAGGCGGAAGCGGTCGAGGTACAGGTACACGATGGGCGTGGTGTACAGGGTGAGGATCTGACTGATGGCGAGCCCGCCGACCACCGCGATGCCGAGCGGCCGGCGCATCTCCGAGCCCTGCCCGCTCATGAGCGCAAGCGGCAGCGCGCCGAGCATCGCTGCGATGGTGGTCATCAGGATGGGCCGGAAGCGCAGCAGGCAGGCCTCGTGGATGGCGCGCGCCGCATCGACGCGTTCCTGGCGCTGCGCCACGAGCGCGACATCGACCATCATGATGGCGTTCTTCAGCACCACCCCGATCAGCAGGATCACCCCGATGAGCGCGATGAGGCTGAACGGCTCACCGAACAGCAGCAGCGCGAGCACGGCGCCGACGCCGCTCGAGGGCAGCGTGGAGAGGATGGTGATCGGCTGCGCGAGGCTCTCATAGAGCATGCCCAGCACGATGTACACGGCGGCAAGCGCCGCGAGGATCAGCAGCGGCTCCTCCTCGACGGTCTGGCGGAACACGCGCGCGTTGCCCGCGAACTGCCCGTGGATGGCGATCGGCACGTCGAGGTCGCGCAGGGTGCGCTCGATGGCGGCGGTGGCGACCCCAAGCGGCTCGCCCACCGGCAGGTTGAACGAAAACGTGGTGGCGACGAACGGCCCCTGGTGATGGATGGCGAGCGGGGTGAGGCCCGGCCCATAGCTCGCGAAGTCCGACAGCGGCACCATGGTCTCGGGCTGGGTGCTGAGCGCGCTGCCGGTGGAGGCCGCTCCGGTGGTGGCGGCGATCTGATTGAGCGCGTAGTTGCGCGCCGCGCTGCTCTGGGTGACGCCCGGGAACTGAAATGCGCCCACTGCCGGGGCGCTCGCCTCGGTGCCCGAGAGCGCCCCGCCGGAGGTGCTCACGTAGAGGTCCTTCAGCGTCGAGGGCTTGTTCCAGAACTTCGGATTGACCTCCATGACCACGTGGTACTGGTTCATGTCCTGGTAGATCGTCGCGACCAGCCGCTGCCCGAAGGCATCGTAGAGCGTGTTGTCGATCTGCGAGAGGTTCAGGCCGTAGCGGGCGGCGAGCGCCCGATCGATGTGCAGCCGCACATCGAGGCCGCCCTGCTGCTCATCGGTGTTCACGTCGCGCAGCTGGGGGTCTTTCTTCAGGGCCTTCTCGATCTTCGGCGCCCAGGTGTTGAGCAGCTGCAGGTTGTCCGAGAGCAGCGTGTACTGGTACTGCGCGTAGCTCTCTCGCCCGCCGGCGTGGATGTCCCCGCTCGAGTGCAGGTACAGGCGCGCGCCGGTGAACCCGACGAGCTTGCGCCGCAGCCGCGCGATCACCTGCGCATCGGTGAGCTTGCGCTCGGCAAGTGGCTTCAGCGTGATGAACATGTGCGCGGTGTTGGCCCCTCCCCAGCCGCCCCCGCCGGTGAAGCCGACTACGTGCTCGACCGCAGGATCCTGCCGCACGACATTGACGACGTAGCGCAGCTTCTGCTGCATCACCTGGAACGAGCTGCTCTGGCCGGCCACGAGGTAGCCGCTGAGATCGCCCGAGTTCTGCTGCGGGAAGAAGCTCTTCGGCACGATGGCGAACAGGTAGAAGTTCAGCACCACCACCCCGAGCAGCGTGAGCATGACCACGCGCGGATGGCGGATGGCGACCCCGAGCGTGTGGTCATAGAAGTCGCGCGTGGCGTTGAATGCGCGCTCGATGGCACGGAACAGACGGCCCTGCTGCGGGTGCGGCCGCAGCAGCCGGCCGCACAGCATCGGCGTGGTGGTGAGGGAGATGATGAGCGAGAGCGCCACGGTGACCGCGAGCGTGAGGGCGAACTGGCGGAAGATCCGCCCGACGAGCCCGCCCATGAGGATGATGGGCGTGAACACCGCGATCAGCGCCAGGCTCATCGAGAGCACCGTGAAGCCCACCTCGCGCGCCCCCTCGAGCGCGGCGCGCAGGCGCGGCTCGCCGGCCTCGATGTGCCGGGTGATGTTCTCGATCACCACGATGGCATCATCGACCACGAAGCCGGTGGAGACCGTGAGGGCCATCATGGAGAAGTTGTTCAGGCTGAAGCCGAGCAGGTAGATCACCGCCAGCGTCCCGATGAGCGCGAGCGGCACGGCCACCGCGGGCACGAGGGCGGCGCGCGGGTTGCGCAGCATCACCAGCACCACCGTCACGACCAGCAGCACGGCGAGCAGCAGCGTGATCTCCACGTCGTGCAGCGAGGTGCGGATCGAGCCGGTACGGTCGTGTGTGACCACCAGATGGATCCCCCGCGGAATGGACGCCCGGATCCCCGGCAGCAGCGCCTTGATCCGATCGACCGTCTGGATGACGTTCGCATCGGGCTGCTTGCGGATGATCATGAGCACCGCGCGCTGCCCGTCGAGCAGCCCCAGCGTGCGCACGTCCTCCACGCCATGTTTGATGGTGGCCACATCGCCGAGGCGCACCGGCGCGCCGTTGCGGTAGGCGATGATCAGCTTGCGGTACTGGGAGAGCCTGGTCGCGGTGTCGTTGACGTAGATCTGGTAGCGCCGTCCGTCGAAGGACAGCGCCCCCTTGGGACTGTCGGCATTGGCGGCGGCGATTGCCGCGCGCACGTCCTCGAGCCCGATGCCGTAGTTGAACAGCTGCCGGGGATTGAGGTCGATGCGGATCGCCGGCAGCGAGCTGCCGCCGATGTCGATGTTGCCCACCCCCGGGACCTGCAGGATCTTCTGCTGGATGATGGTCGAGGCGGCGTCGTACACCTGCCCGATGGGCAGCGTCCTGGAGGTGAGCGCGAGAATCAGGATCGGCGCCTCGGAGGGGTTGAAGGCCCAGTACCCGGGATCCGAGCGCAGCGAGGCCGGCATGTCCTCTCGGGCCGCCTGGATGGCCGCCTCCACGTCGCTCTCGGCGCCGTGAATGTTGCGCTTCAAGCTGAAGATCAGCACGATCTGCGAGTTGCCCTCGGTGCTGGTCGAGGTCATCTGGTCGATGCCGGCGATCGAGCTCAGCCGCCGCTCGAGCGGCGTGGTGACGCTGGTGGCGACCGTCTCGGGGCTCGCCCCGGGCAGAGTCGCGTACACCACGATGGCCGGGAAGTCGACCTGCGGCATCGGCGCGACCGGCATCAGGAAGTACGCCACGAGTCCGGCCAGCGCGAGCCCGCAGGACAGCAGCGTGGTGGCCACCGGTCGGGTGATGAACAGGCGCGAGACGTTCACGGCGAGTCGATCGGCAGGGGTCCCGAGGCGCGCACCGGCACGCCCGCCCAGGCCTTCGCCCGGCGCGAGAGCCGGTCGAAGAACAGATACACCACCGGTGTGGTGTAGAGCGTCAGCAGCTGGCTTAAGAGCAATCCGCCGGCGATCGACAGACCGAGCGGCCGGCGCAGCTCAGAGCCCGTGCCGGTGCCGAGGATCAGCGGCAGCGCGGCGAACAGCGCCGCCACGGTGGTCATGAGGATGGGCCTAAAGCGCAGCAGCGCCGCCTCCCGGATCGCCTCGCGCGGGCTCTTGCCCTCCAGCCGCTCGGCGTTCAGCGCGAAGTCGATCATCATGATCGCGTTCTTCTTGACGATGCCGATCAGCAGCACGATGCCGATGATGGAGATGATGTCCAGGCTCTCCCCGGCGGCCATCAGCGCGAGCAGCGCACCGATGCCGGCCGAGGGCAGCGTCGAGAGAATGGTGAGCGGGTGGATGTAGCTCTCGTAGAGCACCCCGAGCACGATGTACACCGTGGCGATGGCCGCGAGCAGCAGCAGCACCTCGCTGGTCAGGCTCGACTCGAACGCGAGCGCCTCGCCCTCGAAGGTGGTCGAGATGCTCACCGGCAGGCCGATCGTGCGCTCCGTGGCGCGAATGGCGCTCACCGCCGCCCCGAGAGAAGCACCGGGCGCGGTGTCGAAGGAAAACATCGCCGCGGGGAACTGCCCGAGGTGATCGAGCGTGAGGGGCGCATCCTTCACCGCGATGTGCGCGATCGAGCCGAGCGGCACCTCCCCGCCGCTCGCCGAGGGGATGTAGAAGGTATTGATCGCCTGGAGCGTGTCGGCGAGAGTCGGGTTGGCCGTGAGGATCACCCGATAGTCGTTCGATTGGGTGTAGATCGTGGAGATGATCCGCTGGCCGAACGCATCGTAGAGCGCGTTGTCGATGGTGGCATCGGTGATGCCGAAGCGCGCCGCCGTGCTGTGATCGACATCGATCTGGATCGTGCGCCCCTGTTCGGTGAAGTCCGTCGAGACGTGGGCAAGCGCCGGGGAGCGGCGCAGCGCCGCGAGCAGCTTCGGCACCCAGGGCGCGAGGATCGCGCGGCTCGCCGCCCCGAGGATGAACTGATAGCGCGCCCGGCCGGCGATGGAGCTGATGGTCAGGTCCTGCACCGGCTGCAGCGACAGGTGGATGCCGGGCACCTGCCGCGCCGCCGCGAGCAGCTGGTTCATCACGGTGGTGATGCCGGCGGCCCGATCGTCCTTGGGCTTGAGGTTGATCAGCATCTGCCCGTCGTTGACCGTCATGTTGTTGCTGCCCACCCCGATGTAGGAGGTGAGGCTGACGACGTTCGGATTGCGGCGCAGCACCGCCGCGAGCGCCTGCTGGCGGGCGGCCATGGCCTTGAAGGAGATCGAGGGCGCACCGACCGTGGTCGCCTCGAGCAGCCCCGTGTCCTGCAGCGGGAAGAAGCCCTTGGGAATCACAATGTACAGCAGCACCGTCAGCACCAGTGTGCCGGCGGCGATCCACAGCACGAGCCGCTCGCGCGCGAGCGCCCAGTCGAGCCCCCGGCCGTAGGCGGCAATCAGCCGGTTGAACCAGGCCTCGGCCTTGTGCGCCCACTGGCCCTGCTTGCGCAGAGTCTCCTGGTGCGGCCGCAGCAGCTTCGCGCACAGCATCGGCACGAGCGTGAGGGACACCGCGGCGGAGATCAGGATCGAGATCGCGAGTGTGATGGCGAACTCGCGGAACAGCCGCCCGACCACCTCGCGCATGAACAGCAGCGGGATCAGCACCGCGATCAGCGAGATGGTCAGCGACACGATGGTGAAGGCGATCTCCCCGGAGCCCTCGAGCGCCGCCTCGAGCGGACGCTTGCCCTGCTCGATGTGCCGCGAGATGTTCTCGATCATGACGATCGCATCGTCCACCACGAACCCCGAGGCGATGGTCAGGGCCATCAGCGAGAGGTTATCGAGGCTGAAGCCCACCAGGTACATCACCGCGAAGGTGCCGATCAGGGACACCGGCACCGAGAGGCTCGGGATGATGGTGGCCGGCACGCTGCGCAGGAACAGGAACATCACCATGACCACGAGCGCCACGGCGAGGGCGAGCTCGAACTGCACGTCATCGACCGAGGCGCGGATGGTCTGGGTGCGGTCGGTGACCACCCGCAGGCTGACGTTGGCCGGCAGCGAGGCGCGCAGCTCGGGCAGCAGCGCGCGGATGTTGTTCACCGTCTGGATGACGTTCGCGCCCGGCTGGCGCTGGATGTTGATCAGCACCGCCGGGGTGTTGTTCATCCAGCTGGCGAGCTGATTGTTCTCCGAGCCCATCACCACGCGCGCGACGTTCTTCAGGTACACCGGCGCGCCATTGCGGTAGGCGACGACGATGTGCGCGTACTCACTGGCATCGGTGATCTGGTCGTTGGCATCGATGGTGTAGGCGTGCGCGGTACCGTTGAAGTTGCCCTTGGGCGCATCCGAGTTGGCGTTCGCGATCGTGGTGCGCAGGTCATCGAGGTTCAGCCCGTAGGCGGCGAGCTGATTGAGGTTCGCCTCGATGCGCACCGCCGGCTTCGGCGCGCCGTTCAAGCTCACCAGCCCCACGCCCGAGACCTGGGAGATCTTCTCCGCGATGCGCGTGTCGGCGAGGTTCTGCACCTGGGTGATCGGCATGACGCTCGAGGTGAGCGCGAGCGTCAGGATGGGCGCATCCGCCGGGTTCACCTTGGCGTAGATCGGCGGGGCGGGCAGCGCCGCCGGCAGCAGCCGCTGCGCGGCATTGATGGCCGCCTGCACTTCGGCCTCGGCCACATCGAGGTTCAGGCTGAGGTCGAACTGCAGGGTGATCTGCGAGGCGCCGGCGGAGGTCCGCGAGGACATCTGGTTCAGGCCCGACATCTGTCCGAACTGCCGCTCGAGTGGCGCGGTCACCGTCGTGCTCATCACATCGGGGCTCGCTCCGGGCAGGAACGTCGAGACCACGATGGTCGGATAGTCGACCTCCGGCAGCGTCGAGACCGGCAGCATCAGGTAGCCGATCGCCCCGAGGATGACGATCGCGACCATCAAGAGCGAGGTGGCGACCGGCCTCAGGATGTAAGGCCGGGACGGGTTCATGCGCGCTGTCCCGGCGGCTTGCCCCGCCCGCCCCGCCCGTGCCAGGCGGCTTTGCCCCGCCCGGCCGCCGGGTGCTCGCCCGGAATGCGCACCTTGGCGCCGTTGCGCAGCTGGTCGGCCCCGTCGGTGACCACCGTCTCCCCGAGCTTCAGGCCCTTGTCGATGGCGATGAACGGCCCGTCGCTCGGTCCGGTCTCGACGGTGCGCAGGCTCACCGTGTCGTTCGGCTCGACCACGTACACGAAGTTGCTCGACGGCCCGTTCTGCACCGCCGCGCCCGGCACGACCAGCTGGTTCTTCAGCGTGCGCAGGATCAGCTTCACGTTGACGAACTCGTTCGGGAACAGCTGCAGCTGATCGTTGCTGAACAGCGCGCGCATCTCGAGCGTGCCAGTCGTGGTGTTGATCTGGTTGTCGATGCTCGCGAGGCGCCCGGTGGCAATCAGGTGGCGCATGTCGCGACTGTAGGCCTCGACGGCGAGGGCGTGCCCGGCGTGCATCTGGCGGAAGATCTCGGCGAGGTCGTTCTGCGGCACCGTGAACAGCACCGACATCGGGCGCATCTCGGTGACCGTGACGATGGGGGTGCTCTGGTCGGCCTGCACGAGGTTGCCGAGATCGACCTGGCGCAGCCCCACCCGGCCGCTCACCGGCGAGGTGATGTCACAGTAGGAGAGGTTCAGCCGCGCGTTCTCCACGGCCGCCTGGTCAGCCTCGACCTGGGCCTTGTCCTGGCCGACGGTGGCGCGCTGGTCCGTGTAGGTCTGCTCGGAGACCGAGTCCTGGGCGAGCAGGCGCTTGTAGCGCGCGAGATCGATCTCGGCGCTCGCGAGCGCGGCCTGATCGCGGGCCAGCTGGCCGCGGGCCTGATCGAGCGTGGCCTGGTAGGGCCGCGGGTCGATCACCGCGAGCAGCGCCCCGGCGTGCACCGTCTCGCCTTCCGTGAAGGCGATCTTCACCAGCGGCCCGGTGACCTGCGGGCGCACGTTCACCGTGGCGAGCGGCGTGACGGTGCCCAGGGCCTCGATGACCACGGGCACATCCCGGGTGGTGACCTTGGCGACCGCGACGGGCAGCGGTCCGTCGCCGTGGAACTGCTTGCGCTGGGCGTCCTTGTGCCCGCGGTAGATGGCAAAGGCGATGAGCAGGATGAAGGCCGCAAGCCCGATCCAGGCGATCCGCCGGTGGCGGCGGATGGCAGCCAGATCAGGGGCAGCGGGTGCCAGATCGGGCTGGCCGCCGTCGTGAGATTCCATGGACGCTGAGACTACCATTGCGCACGTCAGTTCAGCCGATCCGGCCGGCCAGAAAGCTCAAGATTTGTCAGGCACTTGTACCGACTTTGGGAGTCTGTCCGCGCGGTGCGCGGCCCGTCGATCCCGGCCCACGGTTCACCGCACCGCTGCTGTGGCGGCGTCCCCCGGTGAGCACATCCGCGCTCAGACGCCGCTCGCGCCCGGACCATCGGCGGCCCGAGGACCGCGCTGCCCCCCGACCGGCATGAAGCTGCAGATCAAGACGCCCCGGCGGATGCGCACCCGCCGGGGCATTCAGCCGCAACGTCCGGTCACTCCGCGAGCACGGTATGACTGATCCAGGGCAGTGGCCCGGGCGCCGGCTCACCGCGCACAAAGGTGATGTCTGCGGACGGCAGCGCCGCATGAATCGAATCGAGCGTATCGGCGAAGGCCTTGTCCATGAACGCCTTCGGCGACCCGAGCGCGCGGTTCACCACGCTGCGCGCGATAAGCAGTGACAGGTTGACCCCGCCACTCTCGGTCACCAGATCCCCGTAAATGTCGAGCTGATAGCCGCCTTGGTAAGGGAACAGGCACAGATCGAAGCTCTGCCGATCGTCCCCGTCGACCACCTTGTTGGCCCGCGCGGTCCACGCCGCGCCGGGGCAGTTCGCGAGCTTCATGCCGACCGAGCCGGCCGAGGCGGCGAATGCGCCCATCGGCGAGCCGGCGAACGGGTCGACCAGATGCATGTAGCCGGGCTTGGCCGGCACGACGCCCGAGGTATTGATCGGATAGGCCTCCTGCATGCCCTCGACATCCTTGCCGATCCCGTTGGCCGCAGCCTTCGCAATCAGCGTCGGGCCCGCGCTCGTCGGAATGTTGTAAACACGAAAATATTCCGTTTCGGTCGTCTTCTCGCTCAACGCGTTGTTGACCGTTCCGCAGCCGGCGAGAGCCACGGTCCCGAGCAGCGCTGCCGCTGCATACTCCATCACCTACGCATTCATCGTCACTCCTCCCATGCGCTGACCGCGCGTAATGCCCAATCAACCGGTGAATCGCGACGAGCGCAGCCTGCTGAATCGCATCATTGCCCACAGCGCAGGCAGGCCCGGCGTCCCAGGCGCCACTGAAGCGAAGAACCGTGGCCAACATCGGTTTGCGACGTCAATCATGAGCAAAGGGACTCAAGACACCGAGGCCAAGCACGCGCGCTCCAAGGTGTGGACTTGGCGAAGGACTCGACGGCGCCGGGTCCGATTGCCCCCGTCTACCGCATCGAGGAGCGCGGCGAACCGACGCAGATCGGCCTCATACAGGCCCTCGGGCAGGATCGCCGTGAGCTGACGCAGGATCCCGAGCGCCTGCGCGGGCTCTGCGAGGGCCTCCCGTATGTCCTGCAGGATGCGCGGCCGGGCGGATTCCTCGGCCGCGCGGTGCCGCACCAGCTCCCCGAGCTCGACCTGCCGCCGCGCATCGCC
>JAKAYU010000108.1 GCA_021809525.1 Pseudomonadota bacterium
GTGCCCACCGGCAGCGCCGTGACGTACGGGGCGATGCGCTCGAAGCGCGCGCGGCCGAAGCCCGGCAGCGCCAGCAGCTCGCTCGAGCTCGTCACGGGCAGGTTCGGGGTGTGGTAGGGCGGGTCCATCTCCATGTAGGCGCTCTCGGCGGGCGCCCCGGGGATGGGCGGCGTCGGGCTCTTGTCGATCCAGTTGACCCAGTCGTCCGCCCACTGCGGCTGCAGGCCGAGCAGCGTGAGCAGCCGGCGAAAGGCATTCAGCTGCTGCGTGTTCACCGTGACGCCGTCGGAGGCGACGAGGTTGTTGAGATTGAACCGTCCCTGCAGATCCTCGAGCGAGGCCTGCAGCGTCACCCCCGGGGCGACCGGGGTCGGCCCGATGGGCTCGGCCCACGGCTGCTCGAGGTCGGTGATGGACGGCTGGCTGCGGTAGGTCTGCTGCAGCGCATAGGCGGCGAACGCCTCGGTGCCTTCGGTCACGAGTAGCGCCTGATCGTAGCTGAACGCCCCGATGGTGCGCCGGGCCGTCATGGCGTTGTGATAGGCGAGCGTTGCGGCGATCATGGTGGCGAGGGCGACCAGCAGGATCGCCACGAGCAGCGCCACGCCGCGCTCTCGAGGCGCTGCCGGTCGGCGGCGCGCGAGGGCCCGGGCGCTCATCCGGCCACCTCGAAGATGCGCACGATCTTGCCCCACTGGCGCGTCTGGAGCGTGACCTTCACGGCGAGCGGGCGCATGCGGTAGTAGGCATCGAGGCTCGCCTCGGCGCCGAGCGCCGGCGGTGGCCACTGGCGCAGCCACTGCCGATCGAGGTTCATGTAGCGCACTTCGACCCCGCGCAGGTGCTTCAGCAGGTCGCGCTTGACGGGCCGGTCCGTGAGCGTCGGGTCGAGAACGTTCCAGTGCTCACGGATCAACGTGCCGTGTTTGAACACGTAGGCCACCCGCTCGAGCTCGGGCCGCTGCAGTCCGAGCGGGTTGCTCCAGCCGCCGCGCGTGAGCAGCACGAGCGGCTCGGTGGAGGGATTGCCCATGAGGGCCGGCTGCCAGCCCTGGCCGTTCGGGGAGCGGACCGGGCGCGGTGCGAGCTGCACGAAGTCCTGCTCCATGATGCGCAGCGCGGTCTGCAGGGCGAGCAGCTGGTGCTGGTCGCGGCGGATCGCGCCGCGCGCGCGCAGCGCCTGGGTGATCACGCCGTAGCCGATCGCGAACATGATGGCGGCGATGAAGATCGCCACCAGCAGCTCGATGAGGGTGAAGCCGCGCGGCGCGCGCGATGGCGGCCGCACGCTCATGGCAGCGCCATGGGTTGAGTGAGCGGCGGGGCCGCGCCGCCTGCCGCCCCGCCGGCCGGCACGCCCGCGATCGGTCCGGGGATCCATTGCGGGGAGAGCGGGTTCGGCGGACCGATGGCCTGACCCATGTAGCCGGTGACCGTCGCATACCACTCGTGAGCGTGCTTGTTCTTGGCCGGGCGCGTGCTCACGACGATGCGCTTGACGCCCGGGATCGGCGTGTCGATCACCTTCTGCTGCCAGCGCCACTTGCGCTTGGCGTACTCGACCTCCCCGTTGCTGCTGCCCACGTGGGGCATCACGCCCGCGAGGCGCACCCGCTCGACTTGATTGAGCGCGACCCATTCGGCGAAGGTCTTGTGTCGCAGGTACAGTGTCGCTTGCGCCGAGGAGGTGAGCGCCTCGAGCACCGCGGCCATGCCGATCGTGACGATGGCGAGGGCGACGAGGACCTCGATGAGCGTAAAGCCGCGCGAGGCGCTCATGAGGCGTGCTTCCCACCGAGGCGCTGCTCGATGATGTGCCCGTCGCGGTTGGGCTTGATGAGGAAACCGCGGTGCGCGCCGGCGCGCTCGAGGCTCACCTCGAAGGAGGACAGGTCGCCGCTCGAGTACAACACCACCTGCGGAGCGAGGGCCTCGGCGTGAGCGGTGGGGCGCTTCTTCAGCCTGACCGTGCGTCCATCGACCACCACTTTCAGGCGCACGCCGGCGGGCAGGCGCCGCGGCCGCAGCGCGCTGTCGCCCGTGGCGGCGCGCCACTGATCGTGCTGCTCGGAGAACACCACGAATTCGTATCCCCCTGCATCGAACACGATGCCGTAGTCGCGGGTCTGCAGCTCGGCCTGCCCGCGCGCGTAGTGCATCAGCGACACCAGACGCCGCCCAGCGGTCTTGAGCGCCGGGTCGTGTCCGCCGAGATTGAGCGACAGCAGCACCCCGGCGGTGACGATCCCGATGATCGCCAGCACCACCAGCATCTCGAGCAGCGTGAAGCCGTGCGCCGGCGAGCCGGTGCTCGCCCGCGCGCGCGCCGCCGCCGGATCAGTTGTTGTTGCCGAGGTTCCAGTTGCCGATGTCGGCATTGTCGCCGGTACCGCCGGGCTGATTGTCCGCGCCGTAGGTGAACAGGTCATAGGGCAGTCCGTGCGTGCCGGGATACACGTAGTGATAGGGGTGACCCCAGGGATCCTTGACCAGCCGCTGGATGTACGGGCCGTGCCAGTTGGTGAGCGCCGGATCGTTGGGGCGCTTGACCAGCGCCTCCAGGCCCTGCTGGGTGGTCGGGTAGACCGAATTGTCGAGCCGGTACTCGGTGAGGGCCGTCTCGAGACTCTGGATGTCCTCCTTGGCCTTCGCGACGCGCGCCTCGTCGACCTTGTTCACCACCTCCGGGACGATCACCGCGGCCAGCAGGCCGATGATCACGACCACCACCATAATCTCGATCAGGGTGAAGCCCCGTGCGCGCCCGGCGCGCGTGCTGAGCCGCCTCTGCAGACGCTCGATTCGCTGTGTCATGGATCTTCCAGGTTCGCTCGCACGCGCCGCGGCGCGCCAAACCCCGATGATAACAAATGAATACCCGCAGGCCGCGCCAAAGGGACCCTGTTCATTCGACCGGCGCTCGGCGGGGCGGTTCCGGCGCCGGCGCCGCCCGAGCCCCGGCTGCGGCCGGCACGGTATACTCGCCGCGCCTTTCGTCATCCAGAGATCTGTGCATGGGGTTTGGGTTTGTCTTTCCGGGCCAGGGCTCGCAGTCGGTCGGCATGCTCGCGGAGCTGGCCGGCGGCGCCGATGGCGCGCGCGTGCGCGATACCTTCGCCGAGGCTTCCGAGACGCTCGGCTACGACTTGTGGGCGCTCGTCGCGGGCGGTCCCCCGGAGCGGCTGAACGCCACCGAATGCACCCAGCCGGCCATGCTCGCCGCCGGAGTGGCGCTATGGCGGCTGTGGCGTGAGCGCGGCGGGCCGCAGCCCGAGGTGGTGAGCGGGCACAGCCTCGGGGAGTTCAGCGCGCTCGTGGCCGCCGATGCGCTGCCGTTCGCCGAGGCGATCGCTCTGGTGCGCCTGCGCGGGCAGCTCATGCAGGAGGCCGTGCCGCTCGGCAGTGGCGCGATGGCCGCGATCCTCGGACTCGAGGATGCGCAGGTGATCGAGGCCTGCCGCGCAGCGGCGGGTGGCGAGGTCGTCGAGGCGGTGAACTTCAACGCGCCCGGGCAGGTGGTCATCGCCGGGCAGCGCACGGCCGTGGAGCGGGCGATCGAAGCGGTGAAGGCGCGGGGCGCGAAGCGGGCCGTGATCCTGCCGGTGAGCGTGCCCTCGCACAGCAGCCTGATGCGCCCGGCGGCCGAGCGGCTCGCCGAGCGGCTCGCCTCGGTGCCGTGGCGCAGGCCGCGCATTGCCTTCCTCAGCGCGGTCGATGCCGCCGAGCACAGCGACCCGGATGAGCTGCGCGCGCTGCTCGTGCGCCAGCTGTTCAGTCCCGTGCGCTGGACGGACACGGTGCGGGCGCTCGGCGCGCGCGGCCTGCGGCAGATCATCGAGTGCGGTCCCGGCAAGGTGCTGACTGCGCTCAACCGGCGCATCGAGCGCCGGGCGGACCTCGAGTGCCTCGCGCTCGAGGATGAGGCCTCGCTCACCGCCGCGCTCGGCGCGGTCGGCTGACCCACCCCTTCTGATCGGGAACAGTCTGATGCTTCAGAACGACGTTGCTTTGGTCACCGGCGCCTCGCGCGGTATCGGCAGGGAGATCGCCGTGGCACTCGGCCGTGCGGGCGCGCGGGTGATCGGCACAGCCACCACGGCCGAGGGCGCCGCGGCGATCGGCGCGGCGCTGAAGGAGGCCGGCTGCGCCGGCCGCGGGGCGGTGCTCGATGTGTCGGCCGCCGCCTCCATCGAGGCGCTGCTCGAGGGGCTGGAAGCGGCCGGGGAGATGCCGACCATCCTGGTGAACAATGCGGCCATCACGCGCGATGCGCTGCTGCTGCGCATGAAGCCGGAGGACTGGGATCAGGTGATCGCCACCAATCTCACCTCGGTATTCCGCCTGAGCAAGGCGTGTCTGCGGCGCATGATGAAGGAGCGGCGCGGGCGGATCGTGAACGTGACCTCGGTGGTGGGTCTCACCGGCAATCCCGGCCAGGCCAACTACGCGGCCGCCAAGGCCGGCATTCTGGGTTTCACCAAGTCGCTCGCCAAGGAGGTCGCCTCCCGCGGCATCACGGTCAATGCCGTGGCGCCGGGGTTCATCGACACGGACATGACGCGCACGCTTGGGCAGGAGCAGCGCACGGCGCTGCTCGCGCAGATCCCGGCCGCGCGGCTCGGCAGCGCCGCGGAGGTGGCCGCCGCGGTGCTGTTTCTGGTCTCCCCGCAGGCCGGTTACATCACCGGCGAGACGCTGCACGTGAACGGCGGGATGTACATGCCCTAGGGCGCCCGGCGCACGAGCGGTGGATTTCGTCTGAAAAATCAAGCACTCGCGGGCCGCAACGGCGAGTGGCGGTCGGTGGGGTGTTCCCCTAAAATACCGCGCCCCTGTCGTGCCTCGGCCGGCCGGGTGGTTCAAGTCCATTCACACAGACATAAGGACCCATTTCTAATGAGCACAGTTGAGCAGCAGGTCAAAGCCATCGTGGCCGAGCAGCTGGGCGTCAAGCAGGAGCAGGTGACCAACGACGCCTCCTTCGTCGATGACCTCGGCGCCGACTCGCTCGACACGGTCGAGCTCGTCATGGCGCTCGAGGAAGAGTTCGAGATCGAGATTCCCGACGAGGACGCCGAGAAGATCACCACGGTCCAGCAGGCGATTGATTACATCAACGAGCGGCGCAGCAAGGCCTGAGCGGCCGCGACCGGTGCCCGCCCCGTCGGCGCGGCGGGACTCCCCGGCGCTCAAACGCTTCAACTTGAACCAAGACGGGTAAAGTGTGAGCAAACGTCGAGTCGTGGTGACGGGACTGGGAATCATCTCGCCCGTGGGCAGCGCCGTCGAGAAAGCCTGGACGGCCATCCTCGCCGGTCAGAGCGGCATTGGGCCTGTGCAGCGCTTCGATGTGTCGGCGTTCCCCGTGCGCTTTGCCGGGGAAGTGCGCGATCTGAACCTCGAGCAGTACTTCGATCCGAAGGAGCTGCGCCGCATGGACGATTTCATGCACTATGGCGTTGCGGCCGGCGTGCAGGCGGTGCAGAACTCGGGGATCGATTTCAGCAGGCTCGACCCCACCCGTTGCGGAGCGGTGTGCGGGGCCGGCATCGGCGGCCTCGGCACCATCGAGCGGGAGTACGCCGAGTACGTCAAGACGGGCAACCCGCGCAAGATCTCCCCGTTCTTCGTGCCGGCGAGCATCATCAACATGATCTCCGGACACCTGTCGATCCGCTTCGGCCTGAAAGGGCCAAACCTCGGGGTCGTCACCGCCTGCACCACCTCGACGCACGCGATCGGACTGGCGATGCGTACCATCCAATACGGTGATGCGGACGTGCTGATCGCCGGCGGCGGGGAGATGGCGACCACGGTGTGCGGACTGGCGAGTTTCGCGCAGGCCAAGGCGCTCTCGCGGCGCAACGAGGACCCGCAGCGTGCGAGCCGCCCGTGGGACCGGGACCGCGACGGATTCGTGCTGGGTGATGGTGGCGGCGCGGTCATCCTGGAGGAGCTCGAGCACGCGCGCGCGCGCGGGGCGCACATCTACGCCGAGCTCGTGGGCTTCGGGATGAGCGGCGATGCCTATCACATCACCTTGCCGCCGGAAGACGGCGAGGGGGCGCGCCTGGCGATGGTCAACGCGCTGCGGGATGCAGCGCTCAATCCGACCGACGTGCAGTACATCAACGCCCACGCAACCTCGACCGTGGCCGGCGACAAGGCCGAGACGGTCGCGATCAAGCGCGCCTTCGGCGAGCACGCCCGGCACCTGGCGGTGAGCTCGACCAAATCCATGACCGGACATCTGCTCGGTGCGGCCGGTGTGGTCGAGGCGATCTTCTCCATCCTCGCGATCCGCGATCAGGTGGCGCCGCCGACCATCAACTATGAGAACCCCGATCCGGAGTGCGACCTGGATTTCGTGCCGAACGCGGCCCGTCCGATGCGCATTGACATCGCGCTGTCGAACTCCTTCGGCTTCGGCGGCACCAACGGTTCGGTGATCTTCAAACGCTTCACCGGCTGAGCGCCGCCGGCAGCGCGCCTTGATCGTTCGCGACCTAGAGCTTGCGCCGAAGGTGCTGCGAGCGCTCGCGGCGCGGCATCCGCAGCGCTACCCGCTGCTGCTCGACAGCGCTGCCGAGGGCTCGCTCAGCCGCTTCAGCATCCTGCTGGCCGAGCCGCGCGCGGCCCTGTGGCTCGATCGGGCCGGCACGCTCAACTCCGAGGGGCTCCCCCCAGGGCTGCTGCGCGCGGGAGCGGGCTTTCTCGATACCCTCGAGCAATGGTGGCTCACCGAGCGTGCACCGCGCGGCGCGAGGGCCTTCGCCGGCGGTTGGGCGGTGTACCTCGGATACGAGTTGGCCGCGGAGATCGAGCCGCGGCTGACGTTGCCGCCGCCGCCGTTTCCCTGGCGTGCCTTTGCGCTGCGCTGTCCGTGCGCGCTCGTGCATGACCGGCTGCACGGTACGCTGCGCATTCTGGCTGAGCCCGATGCGGCTGATAGTCTCCCGCGCATCGAGGCCGATGCGCAGCGCGTTGCCGAGACCGCCCGCGGCGCAAGCGGCGAGCCCTCGCTCGTCGAGGCGATCGAGGAGGAGCCTGCGCAGGAGTATCTGGCGCGCGTGCGCCGCGCGCAGGACTACATCGCTGAGGGGCAGATCTATCAGGCCAATCTCTCGCGCGCATGGCGCGCCCGGCTGCGCCCGGGCGCAGCGCTCGAGGAGGTCTACGAGCGGCTGCGCGCGGCCAATCCGGCGCCGTTTGCCGCTTGGGCCCAGTGGGGCGGCGCGTCGATTCTGAGCTCATCGCCCGAGCGGCTGGCGCGCATCGAGAACGGCAGGATCGAGACCCGGCCGATCGCCGGCACCCGAGCGCGCAGCGGAGCGCCTGAGGCGCACGCGCGCGAGGTCGACGGGCTGCTTTCGCACCCGAAGGAGCGGGCCGAACACCTCATGCTGGTGGACCTCGAGCGCAACGATCTCGGCCGGGTCTGCAGCGCCGGCAGCGTGCGCGTGGAGGAGTTGATGACGATCGAGTCCTACCGGCACGTGCATCACATCGTCTCGAGCGTGACGGGGCAGCTCGCCGCGGGTCTGACGCCGATCGCGGCGTTGCGCGCGCTGTTTCCGGGCGGGACGATCACTGGCTGCCCGAAGATCCGCTGCATGCAGATCATCGCCGAGCTGGAAGGGACCGGCCGGGGTCCCTTCACCGGCGCGCTCGGCTGGCTCGGCCGCAACGGGGATGCGGATTTCAACATTCTGATCCGCACGCTGTGGGCCGATGGCGCTGCGCTTGAGCTGCGCGCCGGAGCGGGCATCGTCGCGGACTCCGATCCGGTGCGCGAGCTTGCCGAGACCCGCGCCAAGGCGCGTGGTCTGCTCGCGGCGCTGGCACCGCATGCCGTACGGGATGAGCGGACGTGAGCGGCGAGGTGATCTGGTCGGAGGGTCACGCGGGCGGGTGCGTCTCGGCGCTTGATCGCGGGCTGCACTACGGCGAGGGGCTGTTCGAGACCATCGCGTGCCTCGAGCGGCGGCCACGCTTTCTCGCGCTGCACCTCGAGCGCCTGGCGCTCGGCTGTGAGCGGCTCGGTCTGCCGGCCCCGGCAACCGGGCGGTTGCGCGAGCGGATCGAGCAGGCCGCCGCCGCAGTGCCGCGCGCGATCCTCAAGGTGCTGCTGACGCGCGGGCCGGGCGAATCGCGCGGCTATCGCTGGGGCCGGGAGGCGGGTACTTGTGTCATCATGCGCTTTGCCTGGCCCGAAGCCGATGCCGCGCAACGGCACGCGGGCGCGCGGGTGCGGATCGCCTCGATGCGCCTCGGCGAGAACCCGGCGCTTGCCGGCATGAAGCATTGCAATCGCCTCGAGCAGATCCTGGCGGCCAATGAGCCGGGCAGCGCCGAGGCCGATGAGGCGTTGATGCTCAGCACCTCGGGACAGCTTATCTGCGGAACCATGACGAACGTGTTCTTGATTGACGGTGAAGCGGGTGCGGTGCGGGTGCGTACGCCCGAGATACGCACCTGCGGGGTCGCGGGCGTGATGCGGCGGGTCCTGATGCGCGAGGCGGCGCGCGCGGGGCTTGCGGTCGAGGAGTGTGCCCTGAGGCTGGAGGATCTGGCCGCGGCGCGCGAGGTGTTCCTGACGAACGCGCGGGTGGGTCTGTGGCCGGTGCGCTCGCTGCCGGGCCGCGAGCTCGCGCCCGGGCCGCTCACCGCCCGGCTCGCTGCGCTCATGCAGCCGCTGCTCGAGGCGCCGGCCGATGGCTGAGAGCTCTGCGCCGCGGCGCCGCGCGCACACTCTCCTGGCGCTGCTCGTGATCGCGGCGCTGCTCGCCGCAGGCGCTTTTGCGGCGTTGCAATACAACTATGAGGCCGCCGGACCGGTCGATCACACCGTTCGGGTGCAGGTGAGGGCCGGTGACACTCTGCATCAGGTGTTCAGCCGCCTGAGCGCCCTCGGCGCGCTGCCGCATCCGCGCGCGGTGGAGCTGTACCTGCGCCTCACGGGTGCGCAGCCGCGCATGGAGATCGGCGTGTACGACATCCCGCCGTACTCGAGTCCGGCGCAGATCGTGCGCATGTTCCAGGAGGGCCGGGTCGTTCTCGACAAGCTCACGGTGGTCGAGGGGGTGACCTTTGCGCAGTTTCTGGCCGAGCTCGATGCTGATCCTGACATCGTGCCGAGCCTGCGCGGCAAGAGCGATGCAGCCATCATGGCCGCGCTCGGACACCCGGGGCAGAAGCCCGAGGGGCGGTTCTTTCCCGACACCTACAGCTTCTCCCCCGGCACCACGGACCTGACCATCCTGCAGATGGCGTATCGGGAGATGGCCAAGGAGCTGGCCAAGGCCTGGCGTGAGCGCAGTCCCGGGCTGCCGCTCGCCAGTCCCTACCAGGCGCTGATCCTCGCCTCGATGATCGAGAAGGAAACGGGCGTCGCCGATGAGCGGGCGCGCATCGCCGGGGTGTTCGTCAATCGCCTGCGCCGCGGCATGCGCCTGCAGTCCGATCCGACGGTGATCTACGCGCTCGGCGCGCGCTACCACGGCACGCTGTACGCGCGCAACCTCGCGGTGAAATCGCCCTTCAATACCTACCTGCATGCCGGCCTGCCGCCGACGCCGATCTGCCTGCCGGGGCTCGCTTCGCTCCTGGCGGCGGTGCATCCGGACAAGACCCGCGACCTGTACTTCGTCGCCACCGGCAAGGGCGGCCATCACTTCTCCCGCACGCTCGCCGAGCACGACATCCAGCTGCGCAAGTACATCCGCCAGCTGCGCCGGGACCGCCTCGCCGAGCAGATGCACACGCCGGGTCGGACGCAGTGAGCGGCGGGGTGTTCATTACGCTCGAGGGGATCGAGGGAGCGGGCAAATCCACGGTGGCCGCGTGGCTGTGCGAGTCGCTGCGCGCGCGGGGCCTGACGGTGCGGCTCACACGGGAGCCCGGCGGCACGGAGCTCGCCGAGCGGGTGCGGCGCATCGTGCTCGAGCGCGGCCGCGAGCACGTTTCCGGGGAGGCCGAGACGCTGCTGATGTTCGCCGCGCGCGCCATTCACCTCGACAATCTCGTGCGCCCGGCGCTCGATGCGGGTGAATGGGTGCTGAGCGATCGCTTCACGGACGCCACACGCGCCTATCAAGGCGCGGGCCGCGGCCTCGACATCGAGTGGATCGAAGCGCTCGCTGCGCGGGTCCACGCTGATCTGACCCCGAACTGCACGCTGCTCCTTGATGTGCCGGTGGAGCTCGGATTGAAACGTGCGCGCGCGCGGCGGGGCGAGGATGACCGCTTCGAGGCCGAGACGCAGGCGTTCTTCGAGCGCGTCCGCGCCGGCTACCTCGCGCTCGCCGAGCGTGAGCCGCAGCGCATTCGGCTCATCGACGCCGCGGCGCCCGTGGCGGTGGTGCGCGAGCAGATAACTGCAGCGTTACAGCCCTGGCTCGGCGCACTCGAGGGGCACTCGTGATTCCTTCCTGGCTCGAGCCCGAGGTGCAGCGCCTGCGCGCAGCGTTCGTGGCCGGCCGGATGCCGCACGCGCTGCTGATTCACGAAGCGCCAGGGGCGGGCGGGGAATACCTTGCCTATTGGACGGCGCAATTGGTGCTGTGCAGCGAGCCGGCGCGCGCGCCCTGCGGGGTCTGCCCGGCCTGCCGGCACGTGCTGCAGCGGCAGCACCCGGACCTGATCAACGTGACTGCGCTCGGGGAGTCGGCGCAGATCCGCATCGAGCAGGTGCGCGAACTGGCGGCCGATCTCGCCCTGACCGCCCACCAGGGCGGCTACAAGGTGGGCATCGTCTCCCCGGCCGACGGTATGAACCGCTTCGCCGCCAATGCGCTGCTGAAGACGCTGGAGGAGCCGCCGCCCGCGACGCTGCTCGTGCTGGTCTCGAGCGTCCCCTCGCGTCTGCCGGCGACCATTCTCAGCCGCTGTCAGCGCCTGCGGGTGCCGGCCCCGCCGCGCGAGCGGGCGGTGGCGTGGCTCGAGGCGACGCGCGGGGCGGGCGAGTGGGCCCAGGTGCTGCAGGTGCTCGGCGATGCGCCGTTGCTCGCCGCGGCGGCCGATCCGGCCGCGCTCATCGCCACGGCCGCCGATATGAGA
>JAKAYU010000109.1 GCA_021809525.1 Pseudomonadota bacterium
CGGCTCGCCGCGCCGGTGAAGAGGACCACATCGACGCCGCGCGTGGGTATCGTGATGTTGTCACGCGTATCGTAGGTCACCAGAATCCGCTCGCGCACCTCGTGCGTCGTGCCCATGCCGAGCACCTGCGGGAAGCGCTCGGTGATCGAGACGATGCCCGGCAGATGGCCGGCGCTCACCCGGACCTTCTGCACCGTCAGGTCGAGGGCGAGCTGCCACGCACGAGTGAGGTTCCAGCCGATCAGCGCCTGCATCCGCAGGCGCTGATCGGTGAAGACGCTCTGGTCCGCATACGCCGATTCGTTGCCGATGCCGAAGAAGCGTGCGGTGCCGCTGCGGTTGTACGAGAGCTGCGCGCTTTGCGACCAGCGCCGCGAGCGCAGCAGGCCGGTCTTGTACAGCGCATCGAAGCTGCTCTCGACATGCTGCATCAATCCAGCGACGACCGACCACTGGGTATCGGCCGACGGGAACTCGAGGATGCGCATGTGCCCGCCCCAGCCGAAGTTCGCGTTGTGCACGATGTCCGGAGCGATGATGCGCACGATGCGCCCGCGGCGGTCATGCTCGAGCAGCGTGGGAATGAGGCCCACGGTGACCCCGTTGCTCGGGTCGACCGAGATGTTCGGCACCGGCACCACCGGCCAAGTGGTCGGGTTGAGCCAGTTGAATGTGTTCTTGGCCGGCTCGGCGGCGCGTGCCGTGCCGATGAGGCCCGCCACGGCGAGCACCGCGGGTGCGCAGCGCAGCGCCTGGCGAAGCGTCAGTCCCTTCATCGGCGCAGGCCGCGCGCTCGGGAGAGGCGCGGGGTGATCGAACGTGCCGCGCGCAATTACTTGTCGGACTGCCCCGCCAGCGCCCGTCCGCCCTCCAGCAGCTGCCAGATACCGAGCGCCGGCACGCCCACGAGCAGCACGCGGACCCGGCGCACCAGGGACAAGGCCACGGCCGGGGCGGCCGGCACGCCCACCAGCGCGCACACCAGCACGTACCCGGCCTCCTGCACCCCGAGGGCCGCCGGCACCGCGAATGCGAACGTGCGCAGCCCGCAGAACAGGCTGTCGATGATCAGCGCCTCGGCGGGGCTGACCGCCACCCCCATCAGCTGACAGGCGACCCAGGTCTCCGCCGCACCGAGCGCCCAGCCCACCGTGTGGGTCGCGAGCGCCCCCAGGGTCCGCCGGTCCCACCTGAACAGCCGCCCGAACAGCCCCTGCAGCGAGGCGGCACCCTGCCCACGCAGCGCCGGCCAGCGGCGCGCGAGTGCCTCGGCGCTGCGTCCAAGCAGCGCCGAGGCGCGCTTGCGCCCGACGCTCACCAGCAGCGCGAGCACCCCGATCGGCAGCAGCGTCGCGGCCAGCAACCGCACGGGTGCAGCATGTCCGCCCAGCAACAGCAGCAGCGCGCCAGCGAGCACATAGGGGATCTTCGCCAACTGCTCGATGATCACATCCGCCAGCAGCGTCGCGGTGACCGGCAGGGACTGAAGTCCCGTCAGCGCCAGCGTGCGGGCCCCGGCCACCATCCCGCCGAGCTGCGAGAACGGCAACACTTCCGCCGTCGCCTCGCGCACGTAGCGGGCCCAGATGAACTTCCACGGCGAGGCTCCCGGCAACTGCCCGCCGATCACGTACCACGCCGAGCCGGTCGTGCCGATCACCGGCAGATGGATCAGCGCCACGAGCACCAGCCCGACGATACCCACGCGCAGCACCGCCTGCTCGACCGCGGCCCCTCCGGCATAGGCGATGATCGCCACCAGGGCGGCCACGCCGAGCAGCAGCGTCAGTGCGCTCGCCCGCCTCATGCCGGCCTCGCGCTGAACACCGGGCTCGCGCTCGGGCGGGTCCGCTCCGGCTGCACCTCGAAGAAGTTGACGTAGCGGGCGAACTGCTCGTGCAGCGTCAGCGGCTCGAGGCCGAACGCCTCGAGACTGTGGTTATGCACGGCGTAGCCGCCGCGCGGAACGCGGCGCAGGTAATCCTGCATGCGCGACTCGGCGGCCGGACTCAAGGTCAGTCCGCAATGCCGGTACAGCTTGGCCACGGTGTGCATCGGCGCGGCGACGATGTCCCGGTAATACAGATGCAGAACGTTCGCGCCGCTCGCCTTGAACGCCATCATGCGCTCAACGCCCTGCATCCAGCGGGCACTCACCTCCTGACCGATCTCGGCGCGCTCCAGGCGGCGCGTGAACGGCCGGCGCAGGATCTCGGTCAGCCGGGCGACCGATGCCATGACCTTCAGCGGGTCGCGGTGCAGCATGACGATGTGCGCCTCGGGATACACCTTGCGCAGCGCATCGAGCGCGAAGACGTGGTCCGGGCTTTTCAGCACCCACTGCCGGCCGGCCGGCCCCTGCGCGTCGAGGTGCTGCAGGAAGCGGCGGTGGAAGCGGTAGGCCGGCTCGTGCCCGTGATCATCCAGCCAGTCGCGGTACGACAGTATCCGGTACATGTTGTCGAAGCGCAGACTGCGGAACACGTGCGCGTTGATGTCGGTGCATTCCTGCGGGGAGTCGGCGCTGAGCGGATGCATGCGGGCAAGGCCCGGCGAGAACAGGCGAAAAAGCGCGAGCTGACGGGCGACCTGCGCGCGGCGGTGATCGCCCGGGAACCAGGCATCGCGCCGCGGGTACGGATAGATGAGCTGCCAGCTGCGCGGCACGCTATTGGCCGGATCGAGGGCGAGCAGCGAGTGCAGGAAAGTCGAGCCGCTGCGCGGCAGTCCGGTGATGAAGATGGGCCGCCCGAGGCTGCGCGCGGCGATGCCCGGGTTCTCATCCTCGGCCGCCTCCATGCGCAGCACGTTGCGCATGCAGCGCAACAGGTCAAAGCGCGCGGCGAACTGGCCGAAGACACCGAGGTCGGCCTCGGCCCTGAGCGCCGCGAGCAGCCGCTCGAGCGCGGGCCGGAAGGATTCCTCGGCAAAGCGCTGTCTGCCGGCTGCGCGCAGCGCCGTATCCACCAGCGCATCCGCATCGAGCGGACAGAGCCGCTCGAGCAGCCGCATCGTCTGGCGTTGATTGATTGTCATGCGTCCATCGCCTCCTCGTCGATCGCAGCAGTTCTTCGTGTTTGATTGAGCGAACCGGCGGTCACTGCGCGCCCACGGCGCGCACCCTTGCAGGGACGACAATCGGCGCGGCGAGACGCGCGTGCGCAGCGGTTGTGTGCTTGTGAGCCATCGCGGTCCCCACCAGCCTGGATAAGGATATCCGCGGTCGCCGCCAGGAGCGTGTGTGGCAGGCCACTGCGGCGGCCGGGGTCCTACCCCGTCCACCCTGCCCATTTACGCCAGCCTCCAGCTGCACGCACGGTCGAGCGCGGCGCCCGTCCTGATGCGCACGGTGCAACCGGGAGGGCTGTTTCGGGAATACGTAATTTCCCGCAATGCGAGCACGCCCCGCCGCGTGGCCGCGACGGTCTGACCGGATGCTTCCGCCGGCGGCGGGAGCATCCCTAGAGCGCGTGCTCGCGGGTCTCGCGCAAGCTGATGTCCGGCCAGCGCTCGAGCGTCAGTTCCAGATTGACACGGGACGGCGCCAGATACACCGGCGCGCCGCTGTGATCGACCGCCAGATGCTCATGGACGCGCGCGCGAAACTCCTCGAGCTTGCGCTGATCCTCGCTCACGATCCAACGGGCCGTGTACACATTGACCGGCTCGAATACGCAGCTGACACCGTACTCATCCTGCAGCCTGAACGCGACAACCTCGAACTGCAGCTGGCCGACCGCGCCAAGGATCAGATCGTTGTTGCGCAGCGGCTTGAACAGCTGCGTGGCGCCTTCCTCGCACAGCTGCGCGAGTCCCTTCTGCAGCGCTTTCATCTTCAGCGGATCCTTCAGCACCGCGCGGCGGAAGATCTCCGGGGCGAAGTTGGGAATCCCGGTGAACACCAGCCGCTCACCCTCGGTGAACGTGTCGCCGATGTTGATGGTGCCGTGGTTGTGCAGGCCGATGATGTCCCCGGCGAAGGCCTCCTCGGCGTGCTCGCGCTCGGCGGCCATGAACGTGAGCGCATCGGAGATGCGCACCTCCTTGCCGAGCCGCACGTGATACAGCCGCATGCCGCGGCTGTAGCGCCCCGAGCACAACCGCAGGAACGCGATGCGATCGCGGTGCCCCGGATCCATGTTGGCCTGGATCTTGAACACGAAGCCGCTGAGCGCCGGCTCGAGCGGTTCGACCTGCCGTTCGCGTGCGCTGCGCTCGAGCGGCCCCGGTGCGTGGCGGGTAAATGCCGCGAGGAGCTCCTCGACCCCGAAGTTGTTGATCGCCGAGCCGAAAAACACCGGAGTCTGGCGGCCGGCGCGATACTCCTCGGGATCGAACGGCGGGCTCGCGCCCCGCACCAGCTCGATCTCCTCGCGCACCGCGGCCGCATCGGCGCCGAGGAAATTCCCGGCCGCCTCGCTCTCGAGGCCCTCGATCACCTGGTTCTCGCCCACCCGGCCGCGCTCGCCGGCGGCGTACACGTACAGCCGGTCCTCGAGCAGGTGATAGATCCCGCGCAGCGCGCGGCCCATGCCGATCGGCCAGGTCACCGGCGCGGTGCGGATCCCGAGCACCCGCTCGATCTCATCGAGCAGCTCGATCGGCGCGCGCCCCTCGCGGTCGAGCTTGTTGATGAAAGTCATGATGGGCGTATCGCGCAGACGGCACACCTCCATCAGCTTGATGGTGCGCTCCTCGACCCCCTTGGCGCAGTCGATCACCATCAGCGCCGAGTCGACCGCGGTGAGCGTGCGGTAGGTGTCCTCGGAGAAATCCTCGTGCCCCGGGGTATCGAGCAGGTTCACGATGTACTCCCCATACGGGAACTGCATCACCGAGGAGGTCACGGAGATGCCGCGCTGCTGCTCGAGGCGCATCCAGTCCGAGGTGGCGTGGCGGTCGGCCTTGCGGCCCTTGACGGTGCCGGCCATCTGGATGGCGCCGCCGAACAGCAGCAGCTTCTCGGTGAGGGTGGTCTTGCCCGCATCGGGGTGCGAGATGATGGCAAACGTCCGCCGCCGGCGGACTTCGGCAGTCAGGTCACTCATGGATCGATGTCGTCAGGATTCGGCGCGGCGCGCGCGCAGGGTCAGTTTCAACACACAGGCGTCTTCGCGGCCGTTGACCGCCTGGTAATAGCCGCGGCGCATGCCGATCTGCTCGAACCCGAGCGCACGGTACAGCGCGAGCGCCGCGCCATTCGAGGGCCGCACTTCGAGGAATGCGTCGGTCATGCCCGCCGCGGCGCCCTGCGCGAGCAGATGCTCGAGCATCCGCCGGCCGAGCCCGCGGCCGCGCTGTGCCTCGGCGATGCAGAGGTTGAGCACGTGCATCTCGCCGGCGCCCATGCTCATCACGCCGTAGCCGGCGATCTGCCCGCCGACGGTGAGCACGCGGCAGAGGTACCCGACCCGCAGGCAGTCGCGGAAGATGCCGGCGCTCCACGGGAACGAGTACGCGGCCCGCTCGATGGCGAACACCTCCGGGACGTCGGCGGCGCACATCGCACGGATCTGCGCCAGCGGCATCGGTTCAAGCAGTTCAGGGGCGATGGCCATCGTTCGGTTCGGCGTTCAGGGTCTGCGCGAATACGCTGCGCGCGAACTGCAGATCTTCCCACGCCTTGCGCTTGTCCGCAGGCGAGCGCAGCAGGTAGGCGGGATGATACGTCACCACGAGCGGCACGTTGCGCTCGCCGAAATGGTGCACCCGGCCGCGCAGCCGGCCAAGCGGCGCATCGGTGGCGAGCAGGTTCTGCGCGGCGATCCGGCCGACGGCCAGCAGCACCCGCGGGCGCACGAATGCGATCTGCCGGTGCAGGTAGGACAGGCAGGCCGCGGCCTCCTCGGGCCGCGGATCGCGATTGCCGGGCGGGCGGCACTTGAGGATATTGGCGATGAAGACGTTCGTCGCGCGCGACAGCCCGATAGCGCGCAGCATCGCATCGAGCAGCTGGCCCGCTCGGCCGACGAACGGCTCCCCGCGCCGGTCCTCCTCGGCGCCTGGGGCCTCTCCGATCACCATCCACTCGGCGCGGGGGTTGCCCACCCCGAAAACCGCCTGGGTGCGGCTCTCGTGCAGCGCACAGCGGGTGCAGGTCAGCACCTGCGCGCGCAGCTGCTCCCAATCGCGCGCTTCAGCACCCCGGTCAGGCGGGGCCGGCACTTGTACGGCGGGCGCAGGTTCAGGCACCTGCGGCGCCCCCGAGGGCGCCTCGAGCGGCGCGGCCGCGCCCAGCACAGCGGCGCGCGGCAGCCACAGATCGATGCCGATGGCCTGAAGATATTGCGCGCGCCGCTCAGGGCCGCTCATTGGGCAGGGCGCTCCCGCCGCGGCGCGCGGCGGCGGCGGCGCACCTTGCGCCACACCCACTGCACGGGCGCCGAGACCGCGTAACCGCCGAAGATCAGCAGCAGGATCAGCGGCGGGTCGCTCGCGATCAGCACGAAGGCGAGCGGCACGAACAACAGGAAAATGAAGCGGATCGGTCCGTCCAAATCGATCTTCTTGAAGCTGAAGTAGCTGAAGCGGCTGACCATGAGCGCCCCGGCGAGCGCCGTCACGCTGAAGGCCACGATCAAGCCGGTCAGTCCCGGCTGCCGCCACTGGCTCGAGACCCACACGAAACCGGCCACGGTGGCCGCGGCCGAGGGGCTCGGCAGACCCTCGAAGTAGCGCTTGTCGGTGCTGGCGGTGCGCACGTTGAAGCGCGCCAGACGCAGCGCAGCGGCCGCGGCGTAGAAAAAGCACGCCAGCCAGCCGAAGCGGCCCCAGGCCCGCCCGTACTCGGCGATCCGGATCACCCCCCACTGGTAGGCGACGATGGCCGGGGCGAGTCCGAAGGAGACCATGTCCGAGAGACTGTCGTACTCCTTGCCGAAGGCGCTCTCGGTGTGCGTCAGGCGGGCGATGCGCCCGTCGAGCGAGTCGAACACCATCGCGATGAACACCGCCATGCCGGCCGGCGCGAAGTGCTTGTCGATCGCCGCGACGATGGCGTAGAAACCGGAAAACAGGCTCGCGGTCGTGAGCAGGTTCGGCAGCAGATAGAAACCCCGCCGCGGGCGGCGCAGCTCGTGCGCCTCGGCGCCGGTCGGTTCGCTCCGGGTGCTCGGACTGTCGTTCATGGCGCGGGGGTCGGGCGTGCGGATCGGGTGCTTCGGGAGGCTATCTTATCAGCTCGCGGCCAGCTGTTATGATGCGTGCCTCCCTTTGGCCAAGATCCGCGTCATGAGGCTCTCGCAGTACCCCATCCAGACCACCAAGGAAACCCCCGCCGAGGCGGAGATCATCAGCCACCAGCTGATGCTGCGCGCCGGACTGATCCGCCGCCTGGCCTCGGGCCTGTACAGCTGGCTGCCGATGGGCCTGCGCACGCTGCGCAAGGCCGAGGCCATCATCCGCGAGGAGATGAATCGCGCCGGCGCCCTCGAGCTGCTGATGCCGGTGATCCAGCCGGCGGAGTTGTGGCAGGAATCCGGCCGCTGGAGCGCGTACGGCCCGGAGCTGCTGCGCCTGAAGGACCGCCACCAGCGCGACTTCGTGACCGGCCCGACCCACGAGGAGGTGATCACGGACATCGCGCGCCGGGAGCTGAAGAGCTACCGGCAGCTGCCGGTGAACTTCTATCAGATCCAGACCAAGTTCCGCGACGAGATCCGGCCGCGCTTCGGCGTGATGCGCGCGCGCGAGTTCATCATGAAGGACGCCTATTCCTTCCATGTCGATGAAGCCTCGTTGCAGCAGGGCTACCGGGTGATGCACGAGACCTACTCGCGCATCTTCCGCCGCATGGGGCTCGATTTCCGCGCCGTGCGCGCCGACTCCGGTCCGATCGGCGGCGACGTGTCGCAGGAATTTCACGTGCTGGCGGCCTCCGGCGAGGATGCGGTGGTGTTCTCCGATGCGGATGAGTACGCCGCCAACATCGAGGCGGCCGCCGCGCTGCCGCCGGCAACGGCGCGCCCGGCGCCCGGTGCCGCTGTGGCCAAGGTGCCCACTCCCGGCGCAAAGAGCATTGAGGAGGTCTCCCGGCTGCTCGCGGTCGAACCGGCCCGCTGCCTGAAGACGCTGCTCGTCGATGGCGAAGGCGAGGAGGCGGTGGTGGCGCTGGTGATCCGCGGCGATCACGAGTTGAACGCCACCAAGGCGCAGCGCCTGCAAGGCGTGGCGAGCCCGCTGCGCATGGCCTCGGCCGCGCGCATCGAGCGCGCCACGGGCAGCGAGGCCGGCTTTATCGGCCCGGTGGGCCTGAAGTGCCGCATCTACGTCGATCACAGCGCGCTCGCGGTCGCAGATTTCGTCTGCGGCGCGAACGAGAAGGACATGCACCTGACCGGGGTCAATTGGGACCGCGACGTGCACGAGTACGTCGCCGCCGATATCCGCAATGCCGTGGAGGGGGATCCCAGCCCGAGCGGCAAGGGGCGCCTGAAGCTCGCCCGGGGCATCGAGGTCGGGCACATCTTCCAGCTCGGCCGCAAGTACAGCCAGGCCATGGGCGCCGTGGTGCTCGATGAGGCCGGGCAGGAAGTGACGGTGTGGATGGGCTGTTATGGCATTGGCGTGACGCGTGTCGTGGCGGCGGCCATTGAACAGAATCACGATGCGCGCGGCATCATCTGGCCGGAGCCGCTCGCGCCCTTCCAGGTGGTGCTGGTGAGCCTCGGGGCGCAGAAGGCCCCGCACGTGCGCGAGGCGGCCGATCGGCTCTATGCGCAGCTCACGGCCGCGGGCATCGAGGTGCTCTACGACGAGCGCGATGCGCGCCCCGGGGTGAAGTTCGCCGATGCGGAGCTGCTGGGCATCCCGCACCGGCTGGTGGTGGCCGAGCGCGGACTCGCGGCCGGCCGCCTGGAGTACCGGCATCGACGTGACAGCGACAGCGTGGAGTTTCCGGCCGATGAGGCGCTCGCGTTCATCCGCGCGCGCCTGGGCGGCTAAGGCGGCGCCAGGTCTGCTCGCGGCGCTGGCGATCGCGCTCCCCGCGCGCGCCGAGGCGGCCGGCCAGCGCGACCCGGCGCTGCGGCCGATCGTCCAGCACGCCATCGCCCAGGCCCAGTGCTTTCTCAACCGCTACGACGCGGCGGTGTGGTACACGCTGATGGAGCCACGGCTCGCCCGCTATGTGCACAACCCGGCCGAACGGCTCGATATCCTCAAGCAGGTCTACTG
Source organism: Pseudomonadota bacterium (assembly GCA_021809525.1). Taxonomy (GTDB): domain Bacteria; phylum Pseudomonadota; class Gammaproteobacteria; order Steroidobacterales; family Steroidobacteraceae; genus 13-2-20CM-66-19. Next base: position 9,175 of record JAKAYU010000109.1, read on the forward strand.
CGTCACCCATCAGCCCGGCGCGGCGAAAGTGCCGCCGGGGCTGGTGCTCGCGGTGATGCAGGTGGAAAGTGCCTTCAATCGCTGGGCGGTCTCATCGAGCGGCGCGGTCGGGCTGATGCAGGTGATGCCCTACTGGCCGGAGCGGCTCGGCATGAAGGGCTACGAGCTGGTGCACGTCGCGGCCAACATCCGCATGGGTTGCGCGATCCTGCGTTACTACCTGCAGATCACCCACGATGACGTGCGCCTCGCGCTCGAGGAATACAACGGCAGCGTCGGGCGGCACTTCTATCCCAACCGCGTACTCAGCGCCTGGGAGAACTGGAACGGGGCCGATGACCTGGGCTTTCCGGTGCGCGCGCAGCGAGCCGCGCCCGCCCGACGCTAGGCCGTGTGGAACCCCTCCGGGGGCTGCGCCGCGTGCTGCGCAGCGTCGCTCACCTCGACTGCCTCGACCCGGCTCGCCGCCGAGCCTTCCCACAGCCACTCGATGAACGCGTGCACCGCCTGCGCCTCACCGCAGGCCAGCACCTCCACCCGTCCGTCGGGCAGATTGCGCGCGTAGCCGCGCACGCCGAGCTCGCGCGCGCGCCGCTGGCAGGTGGCGCGGTAGAAGACCCCCTGCACGCGGCCGGACACCAGACACTTCTTGCACAGCATCAAATCAATATACCCTAGCGGCAGTCACCGCCGAGTCTCACCGCCCATGGCCGAAATCCTCGTTCTGTACTACTCCCGCGGCGGCGCCACCGCCGAGCTCGCCCGGCAGGCATGCCGCGGCATCGAAAGCGTGCCGGGAGCGAGCGCGAAACTGCGCACCGTGCCGCCGGTGAGCGCCGAGAGCGAGGGCCCGGCCAAGCCGGTGCCGGCAAGCGGCGCCCCGTACGCGACGCTCGAGGACCTGCGCATCGCAGCGGGGCTGCTGCTCGGCAGTCCGACCCGCTTCGGCAACATGGCCGCGCCGCTGAAGTACTTCCTCGACAGCACCGGGAGCCTGTGGCTCTCCGGCGCGCTCGCCGGCAAACCGGCCGGCGTGTTCACCTCCACCCAGACCCACCATGGCGGGCAGGAGTCGACGCTGCTGTCGATGATGCTGCCGCTGCTGCACCACGGCATGTATCTGGTCGGACTGCCGTACACCGAGCCGGCTCTGCTGCGGACCAGCGGCGGCGGCAGCCCGTACGGCGCCTCGCACGTCGCTGGCAGCCAGAATACCCCGCAGCTCGGCGCCGAGGAGCGCGAACTCGCCCAGGCGCTCGGCCGGCGGGTCGCCGCGCTCGCCGTGCGCCTCGCGCTCGCCGGCGGGTGAGCCGCACGGCAGGGCTCTCAGGCGCGCCCGCAGCGCGCGAGCACCTCGCGGATGAACGGCACGGTCAGGCGCCGCTGGGCGGCGAGCGCCGCCTCATCGAGCGTGTCGAGCAACTCGTACAACAGGCGCATGTCGCGCGGGAACCGCCGCTGCAGCCAGCGGGAGGTCTCCTCGGGCAGCTCCAGACCGCGCAGCCGCGCACGCAGCTGCAGCGCCTGCTGCTGCTCGGCCTCATCAAGCGCGCGCAGCTGCAAGACCGCCGCGGCGGCGCAGCGTGACCCCAGGTCCGCAAGCGACCAGCCGATGAGCGCCGGCGGGCGCTCATCGGCGAGCACCAGCGGCCTGCCCCGCTCGGCGAACTCCCGCACGAGGGTAAAGAGCGCTCGCTCCCATTCGCTGCCTCCGAGGATCGCTCCCAGGTCATCGAGCGCCACGCAATCGAGCTCAGCCAGCCCGCCGAGCGCCTCGGCCCCGAGACCGGCCAGCTCCCCGAGCGGCAGGTAGGCGGTGCGGCGTGCGCGGCCCGCGGCGGCGCAGATCGCCTGCAGATCGGAA
>JAKAYU010000110.1 GCA_021809525.1 Pseudomonadota bacterium
CGCGCGCGGTCTGATAGCCGACGGAGCCGACGCGCGCGCCGAGGAGGCGCTGCGCGAATGCCTGCGGCTCGATCCGCGCCTGCTCGAGGCGCACACCCAGCTGGCACAGCAGATCTGGGTGCGCAGCGGGGATCTGGGCCTCGCCACCGCCGCGCTGGATGAGGCGCTCTCGAAATTCACCGAAGACGATGCGCTGTGGGGCGCCAAGGCGGCAATCCTGCAGGGCGCCGGCGAGGCGCGCGGCGCGTACGCGTGTCTCGCGCCGCGCACCGAGCGGCCGCATGCCTCCCCGGCGCTGCTGGTGCGCGCAGGCCTGGCCGCGCTCGAGTTCGATCCGGGCGCGGCGCTCACGCTGGCGGAAAAGGCGCTGCACGCCGACCCAGGCAGCGGCCCGGCGCGCACGCTTCTCGCGGCCGCCGAACTCGGCGTGGGGCGCGCTCATGAGGCGCTCGGGCACTGTGAGCAGCTGCTGCAGGCGGCACCGGACGATCAATACCTGATCGCGCTGTACACCATCGCTCTGCGTCTGCTCGGAGATGCCCGCTACGCCGCACTTTGCGATTACGCCAACCTGGTGCTGCCGCTCACCCTGAGCGCACCGCCCCCGTGGACGGACCTGCCGCACTTGCTCGCCGATCTGCGCACCGCGCTGAACCGGCTGCACGATCCCCACGGCCACGCGCTGCTGTTCCAGTCCCTGCGCCGCGGGACCGAGACGACGCAGGACCTCACGCGCAGCCGCGACCCGGCGATCCAGGCGCTGTTCGGCGCGTTCCGCGCGCCGATCGAGCGGTACCTCGAGCACATCGGGCGCGGCGCCGATCCGCTGCGCCGCCGCAATGGCGCCGGCTGGCGCTTCAACGGCAGCTGGTCGGTGCGCCTGCGCGACCGGGGCTTCCACATGAGCCACGTGCACCCGCGCGGCTGGATCTCCTCGGCCTGCTACATCGAGCTGCCGGACTGCATGGCCGAGGGGCGCTCGGACCAGGGCACTCTCTCGTTCGGCCAGCCGGGCATTCTCACCTCCCCGGCGCTCGAGCCCGAGCACGCCGTGCGGCCCGAGCCCGGCATGCTGGTGCTGTTTCCGTCGTATTTCTGGCACGGCACGGTGCCGTTCGAGAGCCCGCAGCCGCGGCTCACCGTGGCCTTCGATGCGGTCCCGGGGCGCTTGGGGCTCTGAGCCGCCCAACGCACTCGGTCCGGCTCACAGACCGCGCGTGCAGGCCTCGACGAAGGCGCGCAGCTTCGGCTGGTTGCGGCTCGCGCGCGGAAAATAGATGAAGATGCCATCCTGGGCAGGCGTATACCTCTCCAGAACCGGCTCGAGGGCGCCGTGCTCGAGGTCCGAGGCGACACTGAGCGTTGCCGCGTAGATCAGCCCCATGCCTTGCCTGGCGAGGGCGCGCAGCAGCGCGCCGTCGTTGACCAGTACCGAGCCCGGCGGATCGATGGCGACTGCCTGCCCCTTGCGCTCGAACTCCCAGCGGTAGATGTCGCCGACTTCCGGCCTGCGATAGCGAATGCATTCGTGCCGCGAGATGTCCTCCGGGACCTTCGGCCGCCCGTGCGCCGCGAAGTAACTCGGCGCCCCGAAGACGAGCCAGCGAAACAGCCGCGAGACCCGCACCGCGACCATGTCGCGGTCGATGTACTCCCCGATGCGCACGCCTGCATCGTAACCGGCGCCGACGAGACTTCCGTGGTCATCCTCGACGGTGATCTCGACACGCACCGCCGGATACGCGCGGCGGAACGCGGGCAGCACGGGCTCGATGACGTGCGCGACCGCAAAGCGCTGCACCAGCAGCCGCAGCGTGCCGCTTGGCTGCGCCCCCATCTGCAACAGCTCATCGAGCGACTCGATGATGGCATCGGTGGCCGGCCCCACCCGGCCGAGCAGGCGCTCGCCGGCCTCGGTGAGCGCGATGGAGCGGGTCGTGCGGTGGAACAGCGGCAGCCCGAGTCGCCGCTCCAGCGCCTGCACGGCTTGGCTCACAGCCCCCGGGGTGACGCCGAGTCCGTTGGCCGCCTTGCGAAAACTGCCGTAGCGGGCGACGGCAAGGAATTCGGTCAGACCGACGAAGGCGTCATTGCGCGGCACGGGGCAGTCCCGGCAGAAGGGGGCGACAATTTAGTTTGACTGAACAGCGCATGCAATGAAAGCTCACTTACGCAGAACAAAGCGAGGGTCTACGCTATAGGTGCCCCGCTTCAGGAGACCGCCCATGCGCTACCGGACCCTCGGCAACACCGGACTGCTCGTCTCGGAAATCTGCCTCGGCACCATGACCTTCGGCGGCCGCGGGTTCTGGTCAGCGATCGGCGGCCTCGACCAGTCGCTCGCCGACCGCATCGTCGGGCGCGCGCTCGATGCCGGCGTCAACTTCATCGACACGGCCGACGTGTACTCCGAGGGCCTCTCCGAGGAGATCACCGGCCGCGCGATACGCAACAGCGCCCGCTCCCGCAGCGATCTGGTGCTCGCCACCAAGGTGTTCGGCCCGACCGGCCCGGGGCCGAACGACCGCGGTGCATCGCGCGGCCATATCATGGATGGGATCAAGGCGAGCCTGAAGCGCCTCGGCACAGACTACCTCGACCTGTATCAGATCCACGCGCTCGATCAGCTCACTCCCCTGGAGGAGACCCTGCGCGCGCTCGAGGACCTGGTGCGCCAGGGCCACGTCCGCTACGTGGGCGTGTCCAACTGGTCGGCCTGGGCGCTCATGAAGGCCCTCGGCATCGCCGAGCGGCACGGCTGGGTGCGGCCCGCGACGCTGCAGGCCTACTACTCCATCGCCGGGCGCGACCTCGAGCGTGAGATCGTGCCGCTGCTCGAGAGCGAGCGGGTCGGGCTGATGGTCTGGAGCCCGCTCGCCGGCGGCCTGCTCTCGGGGAAGTTCACCCGCAGCGGCGAGGGTCCTGCCGGCGCGCGCCGCGCCAGCTTCGATTTCCCGCCGGTGAACCGCGAGCGGCTGTTCAACTGCGTCGATGTCATGCGCAAAATAGCCGAGGCCCGCGGCGTCTCGGTGGCGCGCATCGCGCTCGCCTACGTGCTCGCCAAGCCGTTCGTGACCTCGGTGATCATTGGTGCGAAGACCCTGGAGCAGCTCGAGGACAATCTCGCCGCCGCCGGCATGCAGCTGAGCGGCGCGGAGCTGGCGGAGCTCGATGCCGTGAGCGCGCTGCCGCCGGAGTATCCGGGCTGGATGATCGAGTTTCAGCATCAGCGCTCGCGGCTGCCGGAGGAAAAGCCGCAGGAGAAGAAGTAGCACGCGGTCCGGCCGGTGCGCGCTGGCCGCCCGCAAGGAGAAAATCCCATGACGCACGCAACGAACGTCTGGTTCATCACCGGTGTCTCGCGCGGTTTCGGCAAAGTGCTCGCCGAGACCCTGCTCGCAGGCGGCGCAACTGTGATCGGCACGACCCGCAGCGGATCGGCGCAGATCGACCCCGCACAGGGCAGGCTCACGATCCTGCCGCTCGAAGTCACCGACCCGCGCGCCGTCCGGCAGGCCATCGATGCCGCGTTCCGGCTCGGGCGGGTCGACGTCATCGTCAACAATGCCGGCTACGGACTACTCAGCTCCGTGGAAGAGGCGACGGAAGCGGACATCGCCCAACTGTTCGAGGTCAACTTCCACGGCCCCCGCCGTGTGATCCAGGCGGCGCTGCCCCATCTGCGGGCCCAGCGCTCGGGACACATCGTCAACATCACCTCGATCGCCGGCCTGGCGCCGGCGGCCGGCTCCGGCTACTACGCGGCGGCGAAGATGGCCGTCGAAGGCATGTCGCAAAGCCTCGCCCAGGAGGTCGCGCCGCTCGGAATCCGCGTGACCCTCGTCGAGCCGGGCGCATTCCGCACCGACTTCCTCTCGGACCATTCGCTCCGCCGCAGCAGCGGGGCGGGTCTGGCCGATTACGCCGCCACTGCAGGGGCCACCCGGGAGCGTCTCGCGGCGATGGCCGGCAAACAGCCCGGGGATCCGGCGCGCGCGGCTGCGGCCATCATCGAGGCGGTCCGCTCCCCTGCGCCGCCTCTGCACCTGGTGCTGGGACCGGACGCCTATGAGCGCACCCGCGAGATGCTGCAGGCCTTCTCGGCAACGCTCGAGGCGTGGAAGCACGTGAGCCTCGGCACGGATTTCGCGCCCGGCGCGACGCGCTGACGGGGTGCCCCAGGGGCTGAGGAGCGGCGCGCACTAGTCTGCGTCCCCGCCGCTCGTGGCATTGGCATTGAAGGCGATGCAGATGCGCGGCTCGTCGGCGCCATGCGGCTCGACGTAATGCTCCATCCAGCAGGGGAACAACACCAGCAGGCCGTCGCTCGGGGCAAGCTGGATGTCGCAGTGGCCGTTCGGCACCGGACCCTTGACCGCGCTGTGCAGCACACCGGGCCGCGGATCACGGAACACCAGCGCGCCGGAGCCTCTCGGCACCCTGAGGTAGAACGAACCGGACAAGAGCGATCCCTCGTGCATGTGCAGGAAGTTGAATCCCCCGCGGTCGTGCATATTGATCCAGGACTGAAGCGTGAAGCGCTGTTTGCCGAGCCCCATCTCACCGAGCGCCCGCTCGCACGAGAGCGCGATCGCCTGGCGCAGAGGGGCGAGCATCGGCTGCTCGAGCACCGTCATGCCCTGACTGTTCCAGCCGCTGCGATTGGTGCGCCCCGCAGGCGTCGGCTGCTCGGCGCGCAACGCCTGCACCCACTCGACCCACTCGGCGAGCCGCGGCTGCAGCGCCACGAGGCGTGCCTGCCAGATCCGGGTCGGGAACAGATCGTAGGACTCGAGCGCGGCGGCGCCGCCGCCTGCGGCACCGCCCGGCGAGGTCGAACTCACCGCCACGTGATCAGCACCTCATTGCGGATGCTGTGCGCCGGAACACGAATGCGCGCCAGGCGGCGCGCAGCGTCCCAGCGCACCGCCTGCGCGCTGTGCCCATCGATGGTGAGCGAAGCGGGCCGGTGCCGCGTATGGATACGCAGCGCATAGCCGCGCATCGCCAGCTGGCCCTGATACATCCCGCGCGTCGGCCCGATGATCAGCCGGTGCCGCCCGCCCTGCGTGCGGTACACGATGGGCGTCAGCGCATACTGGCCCTTGCGGTAGTCAAACGACACGCCGTCGTCCTGGTACAGATCGAACCGCCCGTTGCCCGACCCGTACACCTGCAGCACGAGCGGATCGAGCGGCTTCGCATCGGAATAGGCGCTCGGCTCCTGCTCGGGAATCACTGCGCCGGCACGCACGAACACCGGAGTGTCGCTGACGCCGTAGCGCGCGGTGTAGGTCTTGCCGCCCGCGTAGTGCTTGCCCGTGAAGAACTCGATCCACTTGCCCGGGGGCAGATAGACCGCGCGCGCCCCGCTCTTGTCCAGCACCGGCGCAACGAGCAGGTCGGCGCCGAGAAAATACTCGTGCGGGTGACGGTAGGCCTGCGGCCCCTGCACGCCCTCGAGGTACAGCGGCCGCATGATCGGCAGGGCCTGCCGGTGCGCGACCCACGCGTAGGTGTAGAGATACGGAATGAGTTCGGTATGCACAGTGAAGTACCGGCGCATCAGCGACACGCCGCGCGACCCGTACGTCCACGGCATGCGCAGGTTGCCCTCGAACGGGTTCTCGTGCGCGCTGTGCATACGCAGCAGCGGGCCGAAGGCACCGAACTCGATCCAGCGCGCGTAGAGCGCGAAGGGAATCTTGCCGCCGTGGAACCCGCCGATGTCATGGCTGATGTAATCGATCAGCTCATTGCCGCCCCGGGCCGAGAACGCGACCTCGTACGCCAGCACCGGCCACTCGGAGTAGGTATCCCCGGTGAAGAACCCCGGATAGCGCTCACTGCCCCAGCCGCCGTAGCGCGCCAGGATGAACGCGCGCTCGCCCGTCTCGCGCTCGGTGGCGCGATAGTACAGCTCGTTGGTCCACAGCTGCGGGTTCAGTCCCGGCATGCGCGCCGCGCCGCTGCCGCCGTCGACCCACCAGAAGTTCACGCCCTCGTGCACGAGCGGCGCATGCAGGTCGCGCATGAACACGCTCGCCTGCAGGTGGTTGGCGAGATTGAAGCGGATGGGCGGCGGCGGCGGGACGTTGCGGATCGCGGTCGGCCCGAATACCAGGCCGCCGCCGCGCGCTCCGGCCTGCACGCGCAAGGCGATCTCGTTGACCTTGCCGGGCGCGAGCACGTTCGAGATGTCCGCGTAAGTGAGCCGCTGCGGCCACTGCACGTGGCTGTGCGGCACCCGCTTGCCGTTGACGAACAGTTGATAGGAGTGCTCCACGCCGCCGAGATACAGATACAAATGCCGCGGCACGGTGGCGGGCAGCTGCACGGTGGCGCGGTACCAGGCGGTACCGTTGCGCCCGCGCAGCAACTGCGAGCGCCATGTGAATCCCACGCGCACCGGCCGCCAGCGCACCCCGCTCGCCTCGCCCGGCGTGTACGGGCCGGCGCTGAACTGCCACAGAGCGGACAGATCGAGATCGAAGGTCGGCTGGGGCGGCAGCGGCCGGCCGAGATCGTGCAGCACCTCGGGCGCATGGCTGTCGTGGTAGGACAGGCCCGACTCCTCGGTGTTGGCGTAGCCGGGGTGGTCGTTCAGCGCGAGCTTCAAGCCATGGCCGTGCAGCCAGCGCATGAAGCGACGCGGATGGGGGATGAGCGGACTCCAGTCGTAACCGCCGTCCCAGCCGTAGTTGTGCCAGCCGAAATCGAGCACCAGCGTATCGAGCGGAATGTGCTCGCTGCGCAGCCGCTCGAGCTCGCGTTTGATGTGTCCCTCGCCGTAGCGCGCGAAGGCCGGATTGCGCACCACGGGGGAGTCGGGGAAGTACTCGAAATTCATGTCCGTCACCATCGGCCCGAGCACGTAGCGCGGGATCATGGGCACGGGCCCGCAGAGCTCGGCGTACTCGCGCAGCGCCCGCCGGTAATGCGCGCCGTAGGCGAACAGATACCAGTCCTGATCGTGGGCGGGCGCGCGCGGCTCGATCCAGGTGTGCTCGGCATTCCACACCGGCGTGCCGCTGTCGTTGATCAGTCCGTAACCTGAACGGCTGAGCAACCCCGGCTGCGCGGGCGCGAGCGGCACATCGATCCCCGGAATGATGTCGTGCACGGGGCTGTCGAGGTCGGAGTTGCCGGGCGGAAGATTGGCGCGGCTCACGTTGTCGAGCGAGTAGGTCAGGCCGCCAAGGTTCAGCGGATCGCGCTGCCCCGGTCGCCAGCTGTGCGCCGCGCCCGCAGCGCCCTTCCAGGTGACCCCGAGATTGCCCGGGGTGAAGCGGCCCGAATGCAGCCGGTAACGCACCGTCAACGCAGCGCTCGCGGCGAACATCCACCCGCCCCGCTGCCAGACGCGCACCGTCACGCTCGGCCAGTGCCGCTTCTCGACGACCACCGAGGGGGCGTTGACGAACCGGCCGTCCGGCGAGTACTCCATACGCAGCAGCGAGGGCGTGAGGAATTCGAAGCGGGCCTTGCCGGCGACGACCGTCGAGCCGTGCTGCACCGGTCCGCGCGCGCACGAGGCGAGCAGCAATGTCGCCACGCCGCCCGCCGCAATGCCGAGGCCGCGCAGGCCGCCCAGAGTCGTTCGTCGCGCCGTTGCGCTCATAGCACCCTCCGTTTCAGCCGCACCGCACCATTCGCGCCGCGCGTGAGGGTGATATCGAGGCGCCGGCCGCGGAAACTCACCTCACGCAGCGTCACGGATCGCCAGCCGCGCGGCAAAACCGGAGTGTACGCGTCCACGAGCCCTCTGGGGCGAATGCGCAGGCCGGTCAGGCCGTAGATCAGACTCTGCAGATACCCGCCCGAGCCGGTCAGAAACGGCCCGACATTATTGCTCGCCGTCTCGGTGCGCACGTTGAAAGGCGGTTTGAGCGTGCCGCCGGTCAGGTACAGCGCCAGACGCGCTCCCGCCTCGGCGTCGCGCCCGACTTCGGCGGCGGCAGCCACGCACGGCAGAATCCCCATGCTCACCGCAGCCACGCGGCTCGAGGGAATGGGCCTCACCGCGTAGTCGTAATCGCCCCGGGCGAGAGCTGCGGGCAGGGGCAGATCGAGTGCGGGCAGGAACAGCAGTGGCAGCGGCCCGCCGCCGAAGGCCGGGCCGCCCGCCGCGGCGGCGCGGGAGAGCTGATACGGCAGATGATGCCGACCGCCCGGAGCGAGCGGAATGTCCATCGCGCCGGCAATGCGGCGCCAGCGCGGATCGGCGCGCTCGCCGAGCACCCGCGCGGCAGAGGCGGCGATGCGCAGCGCCTTGGCAGCCACCATGTTCGTGAAGGTGTCGTTCGGTATGTCGCCGTGCGCCTCGGACACCGAGGTCACGTGCAGGATGCCGTAGCGGCCGGTGCGCGCGTCATAGCTCGCACGGCTCGCAAAGAACCGGGCCACCGCGCGGATCACCGGCCAACCGTGCGCACGCAACCATGCTCGGTCGAGGGTGGCCAGGTAGTACTGCCATTGCGCGATCGCGATCTCGGCGTTGACGTGGATCTCGCTTTCGGAGAGCGCGTGCGCCGAGTACGGCGTCTGATCGCTGCCGTTGTACGGATCGGATTCCCAGGGATACATCGCTCCGGCGTAGCCGTGCGCGCGGGCGCGCGCCTCGGCCGCCGCCAGCGTGCGCTCGCGGAACGCGAGCAGCGAGCGGGCGCGCCGCGGATGCAGCAGCAGCAGCGCCGGATACACCCAGGTGTCACTGTCCCAGAACACGTGCCCGGCATAACAGAGCGTCAGCCCGCAGGGACCGACCGCCCAGCCGGTATCCGGCGTGGTGTTCGCCAACAGGTAGTAAAGCGCCGAGTGCGCCACCTGCTGGGCCTTGGGGTCACCGTCGATCACGATGTCCGCCCGCCACAGCCGGGCCCACGCGGCGCGCTGCTGCGCCCACAGCGCCGCAAAGCCCGCCGCGCGCGCGGCGAGCGCGCGGCGCAGATCCCGAGCCGCGCTCCCGCCCCAGCCGGCGCGCGAGACGGCCGCGAACTTGGTGAACGTGTACGTCCGTCCCCGCTCCACCTGCAGGCTCACCTCGAGCGCGGGCCCGTGACGCCCGCGCCGCACCCGCACCGCCGCGCCGGCGGGCAGCGCAACGGCGGCCGCCATGGCGACAGGCAGACTGTTGGCCGCTTTGCCCGCGAGCCACACCGTGCGCGCCGCAGCCGACCCGCCGCCGGAGCGTACGGCAACATAGCCCGGATACCACAGCGCGGCCCGATCAGGCGTGGCCGGCGGCCGGGGCGTGAGCGTCAGGCCGTGCGCGGCCAGCGCGCGATTGACCTGCGAGCCGTCGAGGCGCGCGAGCGCGAAGCGCGGCGCATGCTCCGGCCAGACCGTCAGGGGGAAGGACAGCGTGACCCGGCCACGGTATCGCGGAGTGATGCTCAGGCGAATCACGCCGAGATGCGGCTCGGCCTCGCTGAGGAAGCTCACGATGCGCACCGCCGTCACCCGCGCATGATCGACATAACGGTAGCGTGTCGTCAGCGTCGCATCGCGCAGATCGAGCGTCTGCCGGTAGCGGCGGAAATGCGCCGCGTTGAGCGGCGCGCGGTTGAGCCACGCGGCCCCAGGGGGATCAGGATTGAAATCGATCGCATTCCAGCCGGGCAGCAGCGCCGGACGAGCGATGTCCCCCGGCGTGCGGTCCATCAGCCCGACCATGAAGGCCTGCGTCGCAGCGGTACCACGCCGGGCGGTGAGTGTGGCGAGGTAACCGTTGCCGAGCATGCCCGGGAAGTAGCTCGCCAGCCCGCCGAACCCAACGCTCAGGCGGAACCCGCCCGCGGCCCATGCGCTGCGGCCGCTCCCCGCGCAGAGCAGCGCCGCACAGACGGTTGCGCTCAGGCGGACGGGCCGCGGCCACCGGTCCGCGCGCGCCATGGCTAGCGGGCTCCGGCCCCTGACCCGGCCAGTCCGGCCGGCGGTTTGATCGCCAGATACACGGTGCTCCACAGCTGCGCCGCATCGGCTTCCGAGGCATCCGAGCTCGCCGAGCCGAACGGACGGATGTGGTAATGGCCTCCCTGGTACCTCCACGACCACAGCTCGGTGTTGGCCATCGAGCGGGTCGCGTGAATCACCCGCCACAGCGTGCGCTCGGCCTCGCGCAGCTCGGCACGCACCGCGGGCGGCAGATCGCCTCGGCGCAGCTGCCGTGCGAGGCCGGCGGCCAGCAGCGCCTGCTGCCAGGACCAGACGACGGTGCCGTGGTAGGCGTGACGCGTGAACTCCTTCTGCAGAGCCGGCGGCGCGTAGGCAGGGTTGGCGACCACCAGGCCGGCCCCCGTGATCAAGCCCGCGGGAAACGGCCGCATCAGCGCCCGAACCAGCCGGGCGAGATCCTGCGGGGCGGGCTTGCCGAACAGCAGCAGGTAGCCGACGTCCGATTGCATCACCGGGATCGGGCGGCCCGTGCGGCTCAGCGAGAGCGCCGGGAACTTCACCGGACCGCGGCCGAGCGCATCGACCGCCGGCTGTGCGGGAATCCCATCGAGCGCGGCGTAGCGGCGCACGTCGCGCAGCGCAACCGCATGCGGCACCGCGACGGCAAACAGGTGCGGCGCGCGTCGGCTCCAGACCTGCGCCATGTGAGCCGCTTGCGCAAACCAGGGCCGCTCGGCGGCCGTCAGATAAGGAGAGAGCAGCCCGCTCGCGTACAGCCGCGCGATCGCATCGAGCGCCGCCGGCACCAGCGCGGCGTTGACGTCGTAGGGATAGTATCCGCCGCCGAGACCGGTGTTGCTGTCGCGCCAGTCGCCGACCGGAACACCGGGCTTCAGCCCGATCAGATGCCCCACGCGCGGATCGCGCGCGAACGGCGCGGCGCTCTGGAGCACGAAGCTCAGGTTCTTCACGAGCGCAGCGCCGTGACTGCCCTGGCGCTGCTCGGGGCCGCCGACGGGAGCGGCGAGGAACGCCGCCGCGCGCGCGCGTTCGCGCGCGCTCAACAGCCACGCGGCCGCATCGGGCGCGAGCATGTAGTTCTCG
>JAKAYU010000111.1:0-9526 GCA_021809525.1 Pseudomonadota bacterium
GCGGGTACCGGCCACTTCTACGTGACGACGAAGAACAAGCGGCTGCATCCGGACAAGATGGAAGTGCGCAAGTTCGACCCAGTGGCGCGCAAGCACGTCGCCTACAAAGAAGCGAAGATCAAATAAGCCCCCACCGCGGGATCATGCCCGCGGCTCGATGTCACGCAGGTGGCGGTGGGCGGAGAGCCACGCGCCGAGCCATCCGAGGGCCATGCTGCCGCCAAACAGGGCGGCGAGTTCCCGTGCGGCGAGACCCGTCAGCGCAAATCCGCTGCCGTAGAGGGTGGCCAGATGGGCCACTGGGGCCCGCAAGCCGAGCACAGCCCCCTCCAGCACCGCCCAGGCGAGCAGCGCGCCGCCGAATCCGTACAGCATGCCGGTGTAGAGGAACGGGCGGCGTACGAAGGCGTTCGAGCCGCCCACCAGCTTGCTCACCTCGATCTCGTCGCGCCGGTTGAGGATCTCCAGGCGAATGGTGTTGCCGATCACCGCGAGCACGCCGGCGCCAAACAGCACCGCCGCGACCGACACCAGACGGCGGGCGAGCGCGAGAATGGCGTCGAAGCGCAGCACCCATTGGGCATCGAGCTGCACCATGCCGACCTCCGGCCAGCGGGCGAACGTGCGCCTCAGCCCCTCGAGCGCCGTGATGCCGCTCGACCGCGGCCGAGGCACGATGCGCAGCACGTTCGGGAGCGGGTTCGACGGCAATGCATCGAGCGCAGCGCCGAAGCCCGAGTACTGCCGGAACTGCTGCAGCCCCTCGGCCGCCGAGATGACCTTCACGGCGGCCACGCCCGGCACGGCGCGCGCATTCACGGCGAGCTCCTGTGCCCGCGCGAGCGACACGCCGCTCTTCAGATACACCGACATGTCGACGGCGCGCCCGAACCCCCCCGTGGCCGACTCCGCGTTGCGCACCAGCAGCCCGAGTGCCGCCGGCAATGCGAGCGCCAGCCCGATCACCAGCAGCGTCAGCACCGTGGCAAGCGGGGCGCGCGCCAGGCGGCCGAGCGCCCCAAGCAGCGCCTGGGCGTGCCGAGTGGCGAGTGTCGAGAGCGTCATGGCCGGCCTCAGCGGCTCGCCACCAGAGACGGCAGCGGATCGGCTGCCCCACCGGTGAGCTGGCCGCTGGCGAGCGTCAGTTCGCGGCTACCGAACTCGCGCACCAGATGCAGATCGTGTGTCGCCACCAGCACCGTCACGCCCACCTCGCTGAAGCGCTTGAACAAACGCATCACCTCCAACGCCAGATCGGGGTCGAGATTGCCGGTGGGCTCATCGGCCACAATCAGTGGCGGCTTGCCGACGATCGCCCGAGCGATGCCCACGCGCTGCTGCTCGCCCACCGACAGCTCCATCGGCGCCAGCCGCTCCTTGCCGAGCAGCCCCACCTGATCGAGCGCCGCGCGCACCCGCTTGTCGATTTCCTTCAGCGGGGCGCCCGCCACCACCAGCGGCAGCGCGACATTGTCGAATACCGGTCGGTCGGCGAGCAGCTTGTGATCCTGAAATACCACCCCGATGTGCCGGCGGAAGGCCGGGATGTGCCGCGTCTTCAGCACGCCGGTACTGCGGCCGTTGACGGTCACGGTGCCGCGCGTCGGGCGCTCGAGCAGCGCGATCAGCTTCAGCAGCGTGCTCTTGCCGGCCCCAGAGCGCCCGGTAATGAACACCAGCTCGCCGCGGTCGACGAAGAAGCTGACGTTGGTCAGCGCCTCGCGCCCGTTGGGGTAACGCTTGCTGACCCGCTCGAACTGGATCATGCCGGCTCCTGCGCGCCGGGCGCGCGCGACCCCTCGACCAATGCCGTGGCGAAGGCATGCGCATCGAATTCGCCGAAGTCGCCGGGCTGCTCGCCGATGCCGATGAAACGGATCGGCAGCCCGAGCCGCCGCGCTATGGCGATCACGATCCCGCCCTTGGCGGTGCCGTCGAGCTTGGTGATGACCAGGCCCGTGACCCCTACCGCCTCGTGAAACTGCACCGCCTGCGCAAGCGCGTTCTGTCCCTGATTGGCATCGAGGACCAGCAGGACCTCGTGTGGAGCGAGCGGATCGACGCGCTGCAGGACGCGCTTGACCTTCTTCAGCTCCTCCATCAGGTGCGACTGGCTGTGCAGCCGACCGGCGGTATCGGCGATCAACACGTCGGTGCGGCGCGCTCGTGCCGCCTGCAGCGCGTCGAACACCACCGCGCCCGGATCGGCGCCCGCGTGCTGCGCGATGCAGCTCGCGCCGGTGCGCTCGGCCCACACCGCCAGCTGCTCGATGGCGGCGGCGCGGAAGGTATCGCCGGCGGCGAGCATGACGCTGCGCCCCTGCTCGGCGCAACGGCGCGCCAGCTTGCCGATCGTCGTGGTCTTGCCTGAGCCGTTCACGCCCACCACGAGGATGGTGAAGGGCTTGCGGGCGGGATCTATGACGAGCGGCTGCGCGCACGGCGCTAGAATCTCCTCCACCGCCGCGCGCAGCGCGCCAATCAGCGCCTCGACGTCGGCGAGCTCCTTGCGGGCCAGGCGTTTATTGAGCCCGGCAAGGATGAACTCGGTGGCCTCGACACCCACGTCGGCGGTGAGCAGCCGCGTCTCGAGTTCCTCGAGCAGCTCGGCATCGATCTTGCGGCCGCGGAACAGGTTGGGCAGATCGAAGGTGAGCCTGCCGCGCCCGAGCCGCGCCGCCAGGCGCTTCAGAAAGCCCTGACGCTCCGTGCCGGCGATGGGCGCCTCTTTGGTTTCGCGTCCGAACATGACTGCGGGCTAGTGTATCGTAGCGGCCCGGTCCGCAGGTTCGAAAGACAGCGCGTGAGCAGTCCGTCCCAGACGCATCGGCGCGGCGGGACCGCGCGGGTGCTGCGCATCATCGGCGGCGCATGGCGCGGGCGGCGGCTGCGCTTTCCAGCCGCCTCCGCCATCCGTCCCACGCCCGACCGCGTCCGCGAGACGCTGTTCAACTGGCTCGCGCCCGCAGTGCACGGCGCGCGCTGCCTTGATCTGTTCGCCGGCAGCGGCGCGCTCGGTCTGGAAGCGCTCTCGCGCGGCGCGGCACACGTGACCTTCGTCGAGCGCGACCGGCGCTCGGCCCGGGCGATCGAGGAGTGCCTCGCGCAGTGGGACGTCGAGCGGCGGCACGACTGGCGCGTCGTCGGCGCCGATGCCGAGGCGTTTCTCGCCGGTCCGGCGCACCCGTTTGACATCGTCTTCCTCGATCCGCCCTTCGCCTCCGGGGTGCTTGCGGCGGTGAGCGCGCGGCTGGAAGCCGGCGGCTGGCTCGCCGGTGCGGCCCGCATCTATCTGGAATGCCCCGCCGGGCAGCACCCGCAGGTGCCCGCGGCCTGGGCGCACGAGCGCGACAAGCGCTCCGGGCAGGTCGGGTATCATCTGTATTCGCGACACAGGGGGATCGCCGCCGAATGAACCGCCACGCCGTCTACCCGGGGACCTTCGACCCCATCACCATCGGGCACCAGGACCTGGTGCGCCGCGCCACCAGCATATTCGAGCGGGTGATCGTCGCGATCGCTGCCAATCCCAACAAGGCGCCGATGTTCTCGCTGGAGACGCGCGTCGATCTGGCGCGCCGGGTGCTGCATGACCTGCCGAACGTCGAGGTGGTCGGCTACGCCGGGCTGACGGTCGAGTTCGCACGCAAACAGGGGGCGCGGGTGATCGTGCGGGGCCTGCGCGCGGTGTCGGACTTCGAGTTCGAATTCCAGCTCGCCAACATGAGCCGGCACCTCGAGCGGGACATCGAGACCGTCTTCCTGACCCCGCAGGAGCAGTTCACGTTCATCTCCTCGACGCTGGTGCGCGAGATCGCGGTGCTGGGCGGTGATGTGAGCGAGTTCGTGCACCCGATCGTCGAAGAGGAATTGAAGAAACGCCGTAGTGCCTGAGCGCTCAGCGCTGGCACGACGGGCAGTAGTAGCTCGAACGACCCTGCTGGGTGCGGTGGCGGATGGCGGCGCCGCACCGCCGGCAAGGCTGCCCGGCGCGTTCGTAGACGTAGAGTTTCTGCCGAAAATATCCCGGCGAGCCGTCCGCGCCGACGTAATCCCGCAGCGTCGTTCCCCCTTCCCGTATCGCCTGCGTCAGCACGGAGCGCACTGCTCTGACCAGGCGCACCGCCTCGGCACGCGTCAGACGCCGGGCCTGGCGAGCCGGCCGGACGTGCGCCCGGAACAGCGCTTCGTTGGCGTAGATGTTGCCTACGCCGACCACCAGGCGACTGTTCATGAGCAGCTGTTTGACAGCGAGCCGCCGGTCGCGGGTGATCCGCCAGAGATACTCGGTATCGAACGCCGCATCGAACGGCTCGGGGGCAAGGTTGCGCAGCAGGCGATGCTCGCCTGGATCGGCGTCCGTGTAGTGCAGGCTGCCGAAGCGGCGCGGGTCGTTGAAGCGCAGGACCCGCCCCGAATCGAGGCGCAGATCGTACTGATCGTGCCGCAGGCGCGGGGTGTCCGCCGCCAGGATGCGCAGCGAGCCGGACATCCCCAGATGCACGATCAAGGCGCCGGCATCGAGACGGATGAGCAGGTACTTGGCACGCCGGCCGACGCCCACGATGCGCCGGCCGGCCAGCCGCGCCGGCAAGGTGCGCGCAACGGGCCAGCGCAGCCGCGGCTCGTAGACCTCGAGCGCCTCGATGGTTCGCCCGATGATGTGCGGCTCGATGCCGCGGCGGGTCGTCTCGACCTCGGGGAGTTCCGGCATGGTTCCCTCAGCGATCCGAGCGCACGTCCGCAGCAGCACTCATCCTGCGAGCCTAGCGGCAGCGCGGAGGGCACGGAAGGGCCGGCGCTACCCGGCGCGACGGCGCGGCAGCATGCGCCGCAGCACCGAATCGCGCATGACGTAGTGATGCATCAGCGCGGCGGCCGCGTGCGCTCCCGCGACGATCACCAGCAGGTCCGCCAGATCGCTGTGCAGCTCGCTGATGGTGCGGATCACCGGGCGGGTGGCGAACGCCGGCCGCTGGAAAGTAAACCAGTTGAAGACGTGCAGGCCGTGGACCCAGGCCCTCGCCAGTCCGAATGCCACCGTGAGCACAAGCAGCAGGTACAACCCATAGTGGGCGGCCTTGGCCAGCAGGTTCAGCCAGCCCTCATCGGCCGAGGGCAGCCGCCGTCCGGCCGATGAGCGCCAGCCGATGCGCACGAGTACGACCGCCCCGACGAGCATGCCGAGAACCATATGCACCGAGAGCGCCGCTAGGCGCGGGGCGCCCTTGGGGAAGAAATCCAGGGTCTGGCCGAGCGTCCAGAGCGTGATCACCAGCGCGGCGGTCAGCCAGTGCAGCAGCATGCTGACGCCGTCGTATTTCAGTTCGGTGGTCGCGGTCGTTGCCGTAGTCGCCAAGTCGATCCCCTTCCGTTTACACAAGCAGCAAAGATATCGGGCCAGAATTGCGGTGCCCCCACAATAGTGGGGATTGCTGAAATGATGATGAAATTGGCACGCTTTGGGCCACGGTCGCCCGGATAAATTTCTCTTAAGCTTAACCTGAGCTGGAAAAAACGGCACCCGCGGAAAGGGAACCTGAGGGGGTGGTTAGCACTCAAAGTAGCCGAGTGCTAAAATTGCGGCACAGAATGATCGGAGCCTCCATGAGTACAGCGACTGCGTTGATTGCCCGGCCGTGCGAATTCGCGCTCGCCGGACCGATCGGCAGTGTCGATGCCTACGTCGACCGGGTGAGCCGCATTCCCGTCCTTGAGCGCGAAGCCGAGCGCGAGCTGGCCGTGCGTTTCCGCAACGAGGGCGACCTGGAAGCGGCCCGCCGGCTCGTGCTGGCGCATCTGCGCTTCGTAGTCCACATCGCGCGCGGCTACCGCGGCTACGGGCTGCCCTTCGGGGACCTGATCCAGGAAGGCAACGTGGGGCTGATGAAGGCCGTCAAGCGGTTTGACCCGGCGCTCAACGTGCGCTTGGTCTCCTTCGCCGTGCACTGGATCCGGGCCGAGATCCACGAATACGTGCTGCGCAACTGGCGACTCGTCAAGATTGCCACCACCAAGGCACAGCGCAAGCTCTTCTTCAATCTGCGGCGCATGAAGAAGAACCTCACGTGGCTGTCCCTGGAGGAAACGGCCGCAGTCGCCCGCGACCTCGGCGTGACGCCGGGCGAGGTGACGGAGATGGAAAAGCGCCTGGCGGCGCACGACTTGGCGTTCGATCCGGCGCCGGACGCCGATGATGAGGAAACCTACAGCCCGGCGGCCTACCTGCCCGCTCCCGATGCCGATCCGGCCGATCAGGTCGAGCAGGCCGAGTGGGACAGCGACTCGGCGATCCGGCTGCGCAGAGCGCTCGACCGGCTCGATGAGCGCAGCCGGGACATCCTGGAGCGCCGCTGGATGCGCGAGGACAAGGCGACGCTGCACGAGCTCGCGGGCCAGTACGGCGTTTCGGCGGAGCGGATCCGGCAGATCGAAGCCAACGCTCTCGGCAAGCTGCGCGGGCTGATGGCACCGGAGCCGGCCGGGGCCTGACGAGCCGGCGTCCCGCCGCTGGCGGCGCTACCGATAGGCCGCTTGCACCGCCGCGGCCACCCGCTCGTGCACGGACTTGTCGAGCGGATCCGGCACCAGCGCATCTTCCTGCGCGAGCGAGGCGAGCTCCGCCAGGGTGTGAGCCGCGGCCATGAGCATCGCATCGGTGAAATGCGTGGCCTTGGCCGCGAGTGCCCCCTTGAACAGCCCCGGGAAAGCCAGGATGTTGTTGATGCCCTTGCCGTCCGCGGCGAAAGCGGCGCCGTGCTCACGCGCCACGTGCGGCTCGATTTCCGGGTCGGGATTCGAGAGCGCGAGGATCACCTGCCCGGGCCGGATCCACTCCGGCCGGATCAACCCCTTCACCCCGGTGGTCGCGACCACGATGTCCGCCCGGCGCATCACCTCCTCGAGGCTCGTCCCCTCGGCGCCGAGGGTCTTGATGCGCGTGAGCGCCTCGGGATTGCGGTCCGCGCCGAGCACCTGATTGACCCCGTAGGCGCGCAGCAGCCGCACGATGCCCGTGCCCGCCGCACCGAGCCCGATCTGCCCGACGGTGCTCTCCGGGAGGCTCCGGTGGGCGCGCCGCGCGGCGTTGATCAGCGCCGCGAGCGCCACGACCGCGGTGCCGTGCTGATCGTCGTGCAGCACCGGCTTGCGCAGGCGTTCGCGCAGCCGCGCCTCGATCTCGAAACACTCGGGCGCGGCGAAGTCCTCCAGCTGGATGGCACCGAAGGACAGGTGGATGCCGGCGATGATCTCCACGACCTTCTCCACGCGCCTCTCCTCGAGCAGGATGGGCACGCCGGACAGTCCAACCAGATCGGCGAACAGCGCAGCCTTACCCTCCATCACGGGCAGGCCCGCCAGCGCGCCGATGTTCCCGAGCCCGAGAATCGCCGTGCCGTTGGTGATGACCGCTACGGTGCTGTCGATGCTGGTGTACTCGTGAGCGAGCTGCGGGTCCTGCTTGATCGCCAGGCACACCCGCGCAACCCCCGGGGTGTACACGTCGCGCAGGGTCTGCAGCGTGTTGATCGGTAGGCTCGCGACCATGCGGATCTTGCCGCCGCGGTGCCGGTTGAACACGCGGTCGGACTTGCCGATGAAGCGCGCGTTGGGCAGCGCGCTGATGCGTTCGTACAGGTCGTGATTGGCCTGCTCGTCCATCTCCAGGGTGATTTCCCAGAGCGTGCGCCCCTGTACGCGCCGGACGGCCGTAAGGTGCTGAATGGTCAGTCCGGCATCGGCGATCACCTGCAGGACTTTGGCCAAGCTGCCCGGCTGGTGAATCGTCTCGACCATCAGAATCTCGGGTATCTTCATGAGTCTGGCTGTGCGCTCCCCGTAACGCGGTGGCCGCACTATAAGCGCACCGACGGAAAGATGGCTTAAACAATCTGATGCGGCCTTGGCTCAAGCTTCTGCTGCTCGTCCTGGTCACCCTGGTGCTACCGTGGGACGGGGTGCGCTATGCGCGCCAGATGGAGGCGGCGCTGCGCCAGAGCGAGCGGCAGGACCTACAGTCGCTGGCCCGCACGCTGGCCGCCTCGCTCCAGGGCCGCATGCGCCTCATATACCGTTATCCCGCCCTGGGCACACAACCCGGACCCTATGATCTGACCCCCGTCGTACTGCCCGCGCCGCTGTACGTCGACGGTTATGCCGATGGCTGGCCCGCCGAGAGCCGCCTCTGGCGACGCTACGGCCGCGGCGCACACCATTTCGACATCCTCTCCGGTGTCAACGGCCGCATGCTGTACGTGCTGCTGCGGGTCACCGATCCGCACCTGGTCTTTGATGCGCCGTCCACCAATCCGCTGCGCCCCCGCAGCATCGGCGATCGGATCTGGATCGGTTTCGCCGGCCCGCGCGGAGCGGATCACGCCGAGTTCCTGGCGCTCACCGGCGCGGGACCGGTGGTGGCGCACCGCATCGTGCGCGGCGAATACGGCCGGCGGCGCGCGCTCGCCGATCCGCGCATCGTCGGCGCCTTGCAGCCCCATCCCGGCGGCTACGACGTCGAGATGTCCATCCCGCTGTCGATGCTCGGCGGACCCTTCGGAGTGCTGATCGACGACTGCAGCGGTCGGGGCGGCCCGCCCATCCGCTACGGGATGCTGCACCGCAGGACGCTGCGCCCGCGAGGCGGTCTGATACTCGCCTCGGCGGCGCTGGCGGACTATCTGCGCCGGCTGCTTCGGCCGGGATTGCGCCTGTCGGTCACCACGCCCGCCGGCGCCCTGCTGGCGCAGGCGGACAGACCCGCGGTCCCGGGCATCCCGGCGCCGCAGCCCGGTCTCCTCGCCCGATTGTTCCGACGTCTGGTCGGGCCCGACGGCGAGAGGCGCATTGCGGCGGCTGCACCCATTCAGGGGTTGCGCCGGCGCGGCGTGATCGCTCGTCTCGAGATCACGCAGACCCCCAACCGTTGGGCGCAGCTGCGCGACCGAACGCTCGAGAGAATGTTGAACCTGACGCTCGCCACGAGCGCGCTGGCGTTCATCGTAGCGGTCATCCTCGCGGCCCAGATGGCCACGCGCGCCTGGCGCCGGCACGGCGCGCGGCACGCAACGCAACCGGGAGCGGACGAGAAGCGCTCGTGAGACGGACCGACGGGCCGGCCGCGGTGATTTCACTTGCATCGGAGGGACTTCTCGCGCACCATTCGCGCCGCGTCGCGGGGTGTGGTGCCGCCCGCGAAGCCCAGCGATGGCGGTCCGGACCCTTGGAGGTGTGGCCAGCGAATGAAGCAGCGAACAGCGTCGCGCGATCGCGATCCCCGTCCGGCTCTTTGCAGCGTCAATTCGTATCTGGAAAAGAATTTCCCCGACTTCTTCGCCGAAGCCCGCTTTCAGGTCGGCGATGACGACTACTTCCTCTATGCGCGCTTCGGCCAATATCTGGCCCGCACCATCGAACAGGACCGCGCGCCCCGGCAAAAGATCAATCGCGGCTTCACGGTGCTCAACAAGATGGCCCGGGCCTCGGCACGCTGTCCCGGCATCCGCCAGATGCTGGTCTCCGGTCCGCT
>JAKAYU010000111.1:9536-10948 GCA_021809525.1 Pseudomonadota bacterium
CGATCTGATGCGCCCAAGGCGCGCGCGCTCGCGCGCAAGCGTCTCTCGCCAGTCGCCCAGGGGTATCTCGAGAGCCTGTGCGAGTAAGCGCCCGTGAGCGCACCGCGCGGTCATGCTCCGGTGGACGAGGCGCTCGAAGTCAATCGATTCTGGTTCGGCCCGGCGCCGCACGGCCTGCACACCATCCGCGACCGTGAGAAGCTCTGGTTCGGCGCATCCACCGCCGAGCAACACCAGGGCGCGATCGACGAGATGATCCGCGAGCGCTTCGGCGAGCTCATGCAGCGCGCGGCATCGGGGGAGCTCGCGGGCTGGGCGGGCAGCCCCCGCCGGCGTCTCGCACTGATCCTGCTGCTCGATCAGTTTCCGCGCAACGCCTTCCGCGGCACGGCGCGCGCGTTCGCCACCGACGCGGCGGCCCTGGCGCTCGCGCTCTCGGGCATCCAGGCCGCGGCCGACGCGCCGCTCTCGCCCATCGAACGCATCTTCCTGTGCATGCCACTGCAGCATGCCGAGCGTCTCGATGTGCAGGAGGAGTCCGTCGCCGCCTATCGCCGGCTGCTCGATGAAGCGCCGGTGGAACTGCGGCCGTTCTTCGCCGGCGTGCAGGCGTTCGCCGAGCGGCACCACTCCATCATCCGGCGCTTCGGGCGGTTCCCGCACCGCAACAAGGCGCTCGGACGCCCGAGCACGCCCGAAGAGCTGGCCTATCTGGCCCGCGCCGAGTCGTTCGGCCAGTAAGCCGCCCATCGGGGCAGCCTCGTGCCTGTGCGTGCCTCCAATTGGTGCAGCAGCGGCGCGCGCGTGCCCAAATCGATGCAGCCGTCGGACCTCGCAGGCTGATTGCGCCCTACAAGGCGGCTGAGGCTGCCGCGCCGCCGCGGCACGGTGATTGCATCGCTCTTTCCACACGATGTCCCGATCACCCCCATGATGCGTCTGTCCCGGCCGCCGCCGACCCGCAGCCTGCGGGTGTTCTGCGTCGCCGCCCGCCATCGCAGCTTCAAGTTCGCCGCCGACGAGTTGTATCTGACGCCGTCCGCCGTCAGCCATCAGATGAAGGAGCTCGAGGCGACGCTCGGCGTCCGTCTGTTCGAGCGCAAGCCGCGCTCGCTGGAGTTGACTCACGCCGGAGCGGCACTGCTCGCCGAAGTCGAACCGCTGCTCGAGGCGCTCGACCGCAGCGTCGCACAGATCGCTCGCGGCGGCGGACGGCGCAGCGTGCGCATGGTGCTGCCGCCGTTTTTCGCCAGCGAGCTCGTCATTCCGCGGCTCGGCGCGTTCTGCGCACAGCATCCCGGGATTGATATTCATATCGATGCGCTCGATCCGCGCCCGGCGGTCCACCCGCCGGGCGCCGATGTGTCCGTTCTACTGACCGACGCGCAACCGCAGGGTCTGCAGTGCGCCCG
>JAKAYU010000112.1:0-9442 GCA_021809525.1 Pseudomonadota bacterium
CGGGGACTTCGTGGCCGTGCACGACATCTCCTTCACGGTCGAGCGCGGGGAGATCTTCGCCTTCCTCGGTCCGAACGGCGCCGGCAAGACCACCACCATCAAGATCCTGACGACGCTGCTCGCGCCTAGCTCGGGCACCGTGCGCATCGACGGGCTCGATCCGACGCGCGAGTCCACAGAGGTGCGCCGGCGCATCGGCATCGTATTCCAGGACCCGAGCCTCGACCAGAACCTCTCGGCATGGGAGAACCTCGATCTGCACGGAGCGCTCTATCACGTCCCGCGCAGGATCCGCCGCGAGCGCATGCAGCGGCTGCTCGAGCTGTTCGGGCTCTGGGAGCGGCGCGATGAGCTCGTCAAACAGTACTCCGGCGGCATGATGCGCCGGCTCGAGATCGCCCGCGGCCTGCTGCATACCCCGCGCATCCTGTTTCTCGATGAGCCGACACTCGGCCTCGACCCGCAGAGCCGCAACCAGCTGTGGATGCACGTGAAGCAGCTGAACAAGGACGAGGGGGTGACGGTGTTCCTCACCACACACTACATGGATGAGGCCGACCGCGTGGCCGGGCGCATCGCGATCATCGATCACGGACGCATCATCTCCCTCGGCACCTCCGCGCAACTGAAGGCGAGCACCGGCTCGGCCACGCTCGAGGAGGCGTTCCTCGCGCTCACCGGCACCGAGATCCGTGAAGAGAGCGCCGACGCCGCCGATCAGATGCGCCGCGCGGCGCGTGCGTGGCGCGGCCGCTGAGGGCTTGAGCATGGGTGCAATCTACGTCCTGTGGCTGCGCGAGCTGAAACGCTACTTCCGCTCCCGCGTGCAGATCGTCGCCTCGCTCGGCCAGCCGCTGCTGTACCTGCTCGCCCTCGGCTACGGGCTCTCCCCGGTGTTCCGTCGCGGCGGGGAGGGCAACTACCTCGAGTTCGTCGCGCCGGGCGTGATCGCGATGACGGTACTGTTCTCCTCGCTGTTCTCCGGCATCCAGCTCATCTGGGACCGGCAGTTCGGCTTCCTGAAGGAGACCCTGGTCGCGCCGGTGCCGCGCCTGCACATCATGATCGGGCGTACCTGCGGGGCGGCCACCACCGCCATGATCCAGGGGCTGCTCGTGGCCCTGGTGGCGGTGATCGCCGGCTTCCGCCCGGTCGGCTGGGCCGGCCTGCCGCTCGCGTTCGCGTTCCTCGCGCTGATCGCGGTGGTGTTCACCGCGCTCGGCACCACCGTCGGCTCGACCCTGCGGGACATGCAGGGCTTTCAGATGGTGATGAACTTCCTCGTGCTGCCGATCTTCTTTCTCTCCGGCGCGCTCTACCCGCTCGCGCACCTGCCGGTCCTCCTCACCGCCCTCACCCGCATCGATCCGCTCACCTACGGCGTCGATGGGCTGCGCGGGGCGCTGATCGCGCGCGGACACTTCAGCGCGCTCGTCGATCTTGCGGTCATGGCCGTGCTCGCCGTGGCGCTCGCCTGGGTCGGCGCCTGGCGCTTCTCGCGCATCGAGGTCTGATCGCGCGGCCGCTCAGGTGCCGAACAGCCGGGCCTCGACCGGACGGCCGAAGAGGTAACCCTGGTAGCGCCCGCAGCCGCACTCGCGCAGCACCTGCAGCTGCTCGTGACTCTCGACGCCCTCGGCGATGACATCGAGGCCGAGGTGGCGCGCGATGGCGATGATGGTGGCCACGATGGCCCGGTCGTTCGGATCGGTGACAATGTCGCGCACGAAGGTCTGGTCGATCTTCAGCTGATCGAGCGGCAGCTGCTTCAGGTACTGCAGCGAGGAGTAGCCGGTGCCGAAGTCATCGAGCGAGAACTGCACGCCCTCCTCCTTCAGCGTGCGCATGGTGTAGATGGTGCGCTGCAGATCCCCCTGCAGCATCGTTTCGGTGAGCTCGAGCTTCAGCCGCTCGGCCGCAATGCCGTGCCGGGCGATCGCCGCGCGTACCTGCTCGGCGAACTGGGTCTGCTGGAACTGCAGCGGACTGACGTTGACCGCGAGCGTCAGATCGCGCGTGCCCGCCTGTTCCGCCCAGGCGGCAAGCTGCGCGCAGGCGGCATCGAGCACCCACTCACCGATCGGCAGGATCATCTGCGTCTCCTCGGCGAGCGCGATGTACTCCCCGGGGGCCACCAGGCCGCGCACGGGATGATTCCAGCGCAGCAGCGCCTCGGCGCCGATCAGGTTGCCCTCCTGGTCGACCTGCGGCTGGTAATGCAGGACGAACTGCCCGGCGAGCACGGCCTTGCGCAGCTCGCCCTCGAGCGCGACCCGGGAGCTGACGACCTGCTGCATGTGCCGATCGAAGAAGCGCAGCGTGCCGCGGCCGGCGCCCTTGGCCTGATTGAGCGCGATGTCGGCCTGTTGGATCAGCTCCTCGGCGCTGAGGCGCTGGCCCGGCAGAATCGTCGCCCCGACGCTGCAGCTGACGTGCACTTGATCCCCGAACGGGTCGTAGGGGGCCGACAGTGCGCGCACGATCTTCAGGCCGAACGTCTCGGCGAGCGCGGCCGCTGCCCACGGCTGCGAGCCGAGATCCTCGAACAACACCATGAACTCGTCCCCGCCCATGCGCGCGACCGTATCACCCTCGCGCACCTCGGCGGCGAGCCGCGCGGCCACCTGCTGCAGCAGCGCATCCCCGGCCCCATGGCCCATGGTTTCGTTGACGCTCTTGAAGTTATCGAGACCAATGAGCAGCAGCGCCCCGTAGCGCGAGGCGCGCGAGCAGGCCGAGACCGCCTGGCGCAACCGGTCCTGCAGCAGCTCGCGGTTCGGCAGCCGCGTCAGCTGGTCGAAGAAGGCCAGATGCCGGATGCGCTCCTCGAACTGCTTGCGTTCGGTGAAGTCCAGCATGCACGCCACGGTGAGCGGCCCGTCGGCGAGCTCGATGCGCCGAGCGCTCACCAGCAGCGGAAACTCGCTGCCGTCCTGGCGCAGGCCGATGGTCTCGTACTGATCCGGGACATCCAGGCCCGCGTGCCGGCGCTGGACGATCGCCCGCACTGCGGCGCGCGCGCGCGGCGCGATGCGCTCCAGATAGGCCGTCGCGACCACTTCGGCGGCATTGCGATAGCCGAACATCTCCACGTATCGCGCGTTGACATCGAGCGTCATGCCGTCGCGGCTGAAGGAAATGGCCACGGGCGACTGCTCGATCAGCGTGCGCAGCCGCATCTCGCTCTCGCGCAACCGCGCCTCAGTGCGCTTGCGCTCGGTGATGTCGCGCGAGGAGTTGAACAGCACCACTGAGTCCTGCAGGCGCATCGCCACGCCGGTCACCTCGACCTCGAGTAGTGTCCCGTCGCGGCGCCGGTGGCGCGTCTCGAGCACCGTGCGCCCGGAGGCGGCGAGCTCTTCGCGCAGCAGCGCATCGAGCTGCTCGCGCGTGTAGAGCGCATCCCACTGCGAGACGTGCATGCCGATCAGATCGCTGCGCGGGTAGCCGAGCATCTCGCAGAACGAGTCGCTCGCTTCGATCACGTAGCCCTGAGCATCGAGGATGTGAATGCCGTCGCTGGCGTTGCGCAGCAAGGCGAGGTTCTTGTCGCTCTCGCGCCTGAGGGCCGCCTCCATGGCCCTGCGCTCGGTGACGTCGCTCAGCGTGGCGATCAGGCTGATCACCTGCCCGGTGTGATCGCGCTGCACGGACATGGCGCAGTCGGTGAGACGCTCACGCCCGTCCTTGCAGAGCACGCCCCACTCGAGCCGCCGCTCGGCGATGCGCCCCTCGCTGAGCGCGACGAACTGCGCCATCGCCTGCGGCCGCTCGGCCGGGCAGGTCAGATCGAGGAACGTGCGCCGCGCGAGCTGCTCGGCCGGGTAGCCGCTGAGTGCGCGCGCCTGCGCGTTCGCCTGCGCGATGCGGCCGGTGCGCGGCTCGAGCGCCACCATGGCCACCGGCGCGCGCTCGAACAACACGCGGAAACGCCGTTCGGAGACCCGCAGCCCGTGCAGCGTCTCCCACATCAGAGCAGCGCTCATGGCAGCGGTCAGCAGCAGGAACCCGAACGGCCCCGGCTCGAAGCCGCGCAGCACCGACAGGCGCACCAGGAGCCCCGCCACGGCGAGCGGCACGAAACACACCTGCGCGATGAACAGCCACAGCGCGCCCGGCTGGCGCGTGCGCCGGTAGTACCACCACAGCGCGCCGATCGCGTACGGCATCATGCCGTACAGCGCCGCAACGGCGAGCAGCGCCGGCAGTCCGCTGCGGCCGAGCCCCTGGGCGAGCGGCTCGCCCCAGGGCAGCCGCAGATGGGTGATGCCGCTGAACTGCCGGTACTGCAATCCGTAGGGCAGCACCTCGTTGCCCGCGAGCAGCGCCAGACACACTCCTGCGTAAGCAAGCAGCGCCGCGCGCGCGATGCGCCCGGTGTGCCCGACGTACAGCGCGATGAAGGCCGTGGCCGCCCAGGTCGCCACCAGGATGCAATCGACGTTCAGCCGCGTGGCGTGCAGGAAGGTGGCGCTGGTGTTGGCCTGAAGTGACTGGGCGCTGAAGATCGCCGCCAGCGCGCTGAACAGGCACATCGTGGCGAAGGCCAGCACCGCCGGGCGATCGCCCCGCAGCGCGGTCGCCAGCAGAATGTACAGCATGGCGCAGACGATCACGCCCGCCAGAAAATACAGCGTGGGTACGACGAGCGCGATCACCACGACTCTTTAAAGCCCCGCATGAATCGACGGTCGTTGGTGATCATCCAGCCAGGCCCGCCGCTTAAGCGTGTCCGATGTCACAGGACCGGTATCCGCACATCCGCTCGCAACGCATGCCTCCCCTCGCGTCAGCCTCCCCCCTGAACGGCCGCACGGTCGGCGTGTGCCGGCGTGCGGACCGTTGCAGGATTATGTCCCACTCTGACCGCGCACATGCGCTCCCGTGCCGCTCGAGGTGCGCGCGCCTGCCGTTGCGCAAGCGCAACAGCCGTGTGTCAGAAGTGGAACGAGAGCAGCGTGGCGAGGCGGCCCGGAGCGCCTCGCCATACGACGTACAGGTCGTGCTCCCCGCGCGCCCCGCGAGCCCGGCCCGTGACCGTGGCGAAGCGCTGCCAGCCGCCCGTGCTCATGATCGGCACCTGGGCGATCAGCCGTCCGTGCGGGGAGTCGAGCCGGAACTGAAGCGTACCGCAGGCGCGCCGGCCGCAGGCCACACGCACGCGCACCCGATGGACTCCCTCGCCGAAATCCAGCGCCGGATAGAGCGCCCAGTCCCCCTCGACGGCCCGCTCGAGCGCATAACCGCCGCGCGCGCCGCGATGTTCCTGCGTCACGACGCCCCAGCTGTACAGGTCGGCCGCCCGATCGCGGCCCCCGCTCTGCGCGAGACTGCCGGCGCTCTGGTAGGCGCGCGCGGGCAGCGCGCTGGTGCCCTGCGCCGTGCCTGACCAGGTGAATGTCGCGCCGCTGTAGGCGGGCAGCGCATAGCGCACGCCGCGCGCGCCCCACTCGATCTGCACGGTGTTGCGCCGCGCGGTGTCGTTGAAAGCCACCAGCACATGAGTGCCGTCGGGGTTGATGAGCGCCACCGACTCGATCCCGGCAGGATCGCTGGAGTACACCCGGCGCGCGCCGGGCAGGATGAACCGGCTGAACTGCCCGAGCGTCGCATACTCGACATCGCGGCGCACCGCACCGGTGCGCGTGTCGACTGTGACGAGCGGCGTGCAGGTCCCGCAGCCGCCGTCGTGCGGGCCGAGGTGCTGATCGAGCGCGAGGCTCCACTTCACAAAGGTGCGCCCCTGGTTGCGCAGCACCTCGATGATCGTCTCGAAGTCGCTGCGCACCTGATCGTGCACCCACGTGCCGCCGCTCAGCTCGGTCTCGTACTGCCCGAGGCGCGGATACTTCGCCGCGAGCAGCGACTGCACCCCGGGGGTGCCGCCGTAGCCGTGCCAGGCGATGCCCGCGATGCGCGGGGAATCGGCCAGCACCGGGGAGGCGAGCACGGTGTCGGGATACTGCGGATGGTCCCAGTTGTGATCGTAGAGCAGCACCCGGGTGGCGAGGTGCGCCGCGGCGAGCGCCGGGAGCACATCGTGCACGAGCAGCCGGCGCTGCTCGCGCGCGCTCATGCGCATGCCCGGATAGTTGCTCGGCAGGTAGCGCGGCTCGTTCTGCAGCGTCAGGTACTGAACCCCAATGCCGGCGCGCCGGTAGGCCAGCAGGAACTTCACCAGGTAGGCGGCGAAGGTGCGCGCGTATTGCGGCAGCAGCGACCCGCCGATCATGCTGCCGCTCGTCTTCATCCAGCCCGGCGGACTCCAGGGACTCGCCATCAGGCGCAGCTTCGGGTTCAGCCGCAGCGCCGCGCGGATCAGCGGAATGAGGTCGCGCCGGTCGTGCGCGATCGAGAAATGCGCGAGCGTGGGATCGGCCTTGCCCGGCGGCCGCTCGTCGTAGCTGTAGCGCGTGCGCGCCAGGTCGGAGGCGCCCAGCGGCACGCGCATGAACGACAGCCCGATGCCGCCGTCCCGGCGCGTGAACAGCTCGCGCAGCGCGCGCTCGCGCGCCTCCGGCCGCGCCACTTCGTTCAGCAGGTAGGCCGCCGAGTCGGTCCACGCCGCCCCGAATCCCACCACCGTCTGGTACCGGCGCGCATCGTCGATCCACACCGTGCGCGGCCCCGGAGGCATTCTGCGCCACCGCGCCGCGCGGCCCGGCTGCAGCCGCCGCCGGCCCCCATCGGTGGTCACCGTCACGGCCACAACGCCCCGCCGGGCGGCGGGAACCGCCGCGACCGCCACATGCGCCAGAAGCCAGCCCGCTCCCGCCGCAAGCAGCGCGGCACCGGCGTACCGCCCGGCCGCGCCGTACCGTCTCTGCGGCGCTCGGGTCATCTCTCTCAGTCCGCGGATCGCGCCCCGCGGGCGCCATTGCCGTAGTGTACGGGCCAGCGGGCCGGATGCTGCCAGCCCGGCAGCCGGATGCGCACCGAGCGCACGAGGTGCGCCGAGGAGTCCCCGAGCCACAGCACGTACCGGCCCGCCGCGCGCACCCAGCAGTGCCTCGCCGCATCGAACACGGCCAGCAACCGCGGATCGACCGTGACCGACAGTGTGCGCGCGGCGCCCGGCGCGAGCTCGACCTTGCGCCAGCCGGCCAGCCGCCGCGGCGCTTCCCACCCGCCGGCGCGCGCTCCGACGTACACCTGCGGCACCGCCGCGCCGGCGCGCCGGCCGACGTTGCGCACCGTGAAGCGCACCACCAGCCGGCCGTGCTCGAGCGCCGCACTCAGTCCGCTGTAGGCAAAGCGCGTGTAGGACAAGCCGTAGCCGAAGGGGTAGAGGGGCTTCAAGCCCTTCGACTGGTACCACTTGTAGCCCACCGCCGCGCCCTGGCGCCCGTAATCGACGGTGAAGGGCTGATTGCCCTTCAGCGCCGCCCCGGGCAGCTGCGGGAAAGCCAGCTCGCGATGGCTGGCGGGGAAGCTCACCGGCAGGTGACCCGAAGGATCCGCCGCGCCGAACAGCACCCGCGCGATCGCCGTTCCCCCACCGCTGCCGGGGAACCACGCCTCGAGCACGCCGGCCACCCGGCCGAGCCAGGGCATCAGCACCGGCCCGCCGGTCTCGAGCACCACCACGGTGTGCGGGTTCACTGCCGCCACCGCCGCAATCAGCTCATTCTGCTTGCCGCGCAGGCGCAGCGACACATCCTGGCTCTCCGCCGCCCACTGCGTAGCGAACACCACCACGCGGTCGGCCCACTTCGCCACCTGTTGCGCGTGCGCGATGTTGCGCCCGGAGGCGTAACGGAAGCGCGCCTGCGGCGCCTGCCCCATCATCGCCCCGAGCGGCGCATTCGGCAGATACACCCGCGGGCCCGGCCAGCCGTCAGGCCCGAGGCCCACCACCGCGTTGCCGCCGACCGGGAACACCGTCGAGGAGCCCCCGCCCGAGAGCACCCCGCGGTCGGCATGCCCGCCGATCACCGCCACGCGCCGTACCGTGCGCGCCAACGGCAGAATGCCCGCGGCGTTCTTCAGCAGCACGATGCCCTGCTGCTCGTCGGCCTCGGCCACCGCCTGATCGGCCGCGAAATCGATGTGCGCCTCGGGGTCGATCGGATGGTCCACCACCCCCACGGCGAACATCGAGCGCAGGATCCGCTCGTCCATCTCATCGAGCCTCGCCTCGCTCACCCGCCCGTGCGCGACCGCCCGCGCCAGCGCCGCCCCGTAGTACGGTCGCTGGTCAAAGACGCTGGAGGCCGAGTCCTGATCGAGCCCCGCGAGCGCCGAGCGCACCGTGCTGTGCGTGGCGCCCCAGTCGCTCATCACGTAGCCGCGATAGCCCCAGTCGCCATCGAGCACGTGATGCAACAGCCAGCGGTTCTGGCAGTTGTAGTGTCCGTCGGTGCGGTTGTATGCGCACATCAGCGCGCCGGGATGCCCCTGCTCGATCGCGATCTCGAAGCCGAGCAGATCGGACTCGCGGCCGGCCGCGTGCGCGATGCGCGCATCGTACACCGTGCGCCCGGTCTCCTGATCGTTGAACGCAAAATGCTTCAACACCGCGATCACGTGCTCGGACTGGATGCCGCGGATCTCGGCCCCGGCCATCACCCCGGTGAGCAGCGGATCCTCGCTCGCGTACTCGAAGTCCCGGCCGCCGCGCACCTCGCGCACCAGATCCGCGCCGGGCCCGAGCAGCACGTTGAAGCCCGAGGCGCGCGCCTCGGCGCCGATCATCGCCCCGCCGCGCTCGGCGAGCGCGGGATTCCAGCTGGCCGAGGTCGCCAGCCCCGAGGGCAGCGCCGTGCGCTCGCGGTACACATCCGTCGAGGCTCTCTGGGTCGCCACCCCGAGGCCCGCATCGCTGATCCACTGCGGCGGAATGCCGAGCCGCGCGATGCCGGACACATAGCCTGCCGAGCCCATGCGCGCGCGGCGCGGCGGCCGGTATGCCCTGCCCGGCATCACCGAGCCGAAGTAGCCGAACACGAGCCTGAGCTTCTCCCGCTGGCTCATCGCCCGCACCGCCAGCCTCGCGCGCACATCCGGCGAGAGCCGCCGCTCGAGCCACGGCCGGCCTGCAGCGCCGGTCGCGTGGGCCGCACTGGCGCAGGCGGCCAGCAGGACAAACGCAAGGGATCCCTTCAATCGACGCATCGGCTCAACTCCCCGTGATCACAGGCCGGGTGAGGCCCTGGGTGGAAAGATCGCACGGGCGCGCGGCGCTGCGCAGCGGCGGCGGCACCCCCAACAAGTCGGATCGCGCGGCGAGCGAGGGGGCGCCACGCCGCGCGATCCTGACGGGCTGCCCGGGCATTGCCGCCCCGGCGCGGCCCGGTTTCACCACAACGTGTAGCGGACCCCGAGCGAGATCGTGCGGCCCCAGGTGTCGTACTCGAGCGGCATCTTCACGTTCACCCCGTTCGGCAGCCCCGAGACCTGCTCGGTGCGGTACGGGGCGTTGGTGAGATTGCTCACATCGAGG
>JAKAYU010000112.1:9452-10913 GCA_021809525.1 Pseudomonadota bacterium
GAGCACGGTCAGGCCCTGCGCCGCGCCCGAGTGGAACGCATAGTTCGCCTGGAAGTCCGCCTCCTTGTACGCAAGCACCCGCGTATAGCCGATCTGGTCGAACAGCGCCACCGCCGAGCCGGTGTAGGCCGAGCGGTAGATCTCCGCCAGACGCGCCGAGAAGCCGCCGCGCTCGTAGTAAAGCGTGAGACTGCCTGAGGTGCGCGAGAGACCCGGCAGGCTCTGCGGCGCGCCCGGGATCTGCGAGATGGTGCTCTTGGGGATGTTGCTGTTGACGCGCGTCACGTTGCCCTGCACGCCGAGGCCGCGCAGCCAGTGCGTCAGTTCACCGAAGTCAAGGCCGCCGGAGAGCGTGCCGCCGTAGAGCTTCCCGCCGGTGCCGTTCTGCGGTTGCGTGAACGAGCCGTAGTTGCTGCTCGGGGTGAGCGACGGATTGGTGTTCGTGTAGCCGGAGAAGTTGTAGTTCAGGACGGTCTGGTCGTAGATGTAATTGAGCAGCTTCTTGTCGAAGCCGTCGAGCTCGATGTAGGTCGAGCGCCCGAAGTAATGGCTCCACGACAGGTCGATGGCATCGGCCAGGTACGGCCGCAGGCGCGGATTGCCGCCGCTGCCGGACCACAGCGCCTGCCCGGCCGCCGGCCCGTTGGTGACGCGTCCGACCGAGGCGGATGCCGAGGCGCGCAGATCATCGATCAGGCCGTAGACCATCTCCTTGGCGATGCCGAGGCGCAGGTAGTTCTCATCCGGCAGATGCGCCACCAGGTTCAGGCTCGGCAGGAACGTGTCGTAGGTCGCTCCGCCGAGCAGCGTGCCCGCCACCGCGTTGCCCGTGGTCTGCAGCGCCCGCGAGGACTGCTCGGTGCGCACCAGCTGCGCCCCGGCGTTGCCGCGCAGATGCACGCCGAACAGCCGCGTGTCGATATCGAGCATCGCGTAGACGGTCGGAGTCTTCAGCTGCACGCTGTAGTTGCGATCCCAGTCGCCCTGCTGGTTCTCGGGCACCATGTAGAACTGCGAGGCGAGCGCTCCCAGCACGTTGTAGTTGACGATGCCGCCGACGCCGCCGTAGGCGAGCGAGCTCGGCGCGAGCAGCGAGCCGGCGCCGATCGGCGCGCTGTAGGTGTTCAGGTACGTGCCGCTCGTCGAGCCGTTGCCGTTCAGGAACGCGAAGTAGACGTTGGCGTGCTTGGTCTTGCGCCTATCGCCGTAGTAGAACCCGAAGCGCGCGTCATCGAAGATCCAGCCGAGCGGGTGCATCAGCTCGAGCCGGGCGGCGTAGATTCGATCGACCTGGCTGTCGAACTCCGTGCGGCCGTTGTAGCCGTAGTTGTCCGGGTCGGTGAACGCCAGGTTGGCCGGATTGGCGAGCGAGGTGCCGGGCGAGAAGCCCGGGAAGCCCCAGCCGCTGCCGAGATTGAACTGCGCGGTGAGCGTCGCACCCGGGGCGAGCCCCGTGAACGC
>JAKAYU010000113.1 GCA_021809525.1 Pseudomonadota bacterium
GGAACGCCCGAGGGGCAACGGCGCCGCTCTCAGCCGCACGGCCCGACCTGCGAGGCGCGCACCTGCTCGAGCCAGTGGCGGCTCAGTTCCTCGATCAGCCGTGCACGCACCGCAGCGGTCTCGCGCGAGGTGCTGTCGAACAACGTCGCAAGCTCGTGGTTGCGCGAGAGCAGGCGCTCGATGGCGCTGCCTTGCAGATTGTTCGCCCGGATGAACTCATCGACGATCGCGCGCGCCCCGACGAACTGGGCAATCAACTCCGGCCGGTCGGCCATGCCCACAATCTGCTGATCCCACAGCAGATATGCGGCCATCGCGCCGATGGCCGTGCGCGGCCGGCGCGCGTTGATATCGTAGCGGTATCCATCCAGCCACCGGCGCACCTGCCCGACCGGCATCGGGCGCGCGATGCCGTAGCCCTGCCCGCGGTCAGCCCCCAGGATGGCCGCCGCCTCGATGATGCCGGCGTTCTCGAGCCCCTCGACGGTCACTGGGATATCGAACGCATGGGCCAGTCGAGTCAGATACAACATGAATTCCACAGCGCGCTTGGGGTTGTGCAACGCCCCGCGCACGAGTCCTCCGTCGATCTTCACCCCGTTGAAGGGGTACTGATCCATCCGCAACAAAGAGCTGTGGCCCGAGCCGAGATCATCCTGCGTGATCTGCACACCGGCGCCTCGCAAGCGCTGGATCGCCTCCTGCCGTCCCGGCATCCAGTCCCCGCCGTCGTGGGTCTCGAGCACCTCGAGCTCAATACGATGCGCGGGAAGCTCGCCGCGCTGCAGCACGCCGCCGATCGTCTTCTCGTAGCGCGGATCGGCAAATCCGGCGGCCGGAAAATTGATGGCCATGGTTACCTCGATGCCCTCGCGCTCGAGCATGCGGACATCCTCGCAGATCTGCTTGAGGCCGAGCTCGAACAGCCGCAGCAGCTCTTGCGCGCCGAGCGCCGGCAGGAACCGCTGCGGCGCGATGATCTGCCCATCGGAGGCGCGCAGGCGCCCGAGCGCCTCGAGTTTGACCAGGCTCCCGTCGCGTAGATCGATGATCGGTTGATAGTGGAACAGAACCCGCCGCTCGCTGAGGAGCCGCCGATAGGTCTGCTGCTTGCGCAGGGGCACCACCGCCGCCGACATGCGCCGCTGAACCGCGTCGCTCAAGAGTAATTGGGCGTGACTCAACAGGCTTTGCATTCCTTCGGTCGAGAACAATCCGAGCCAGGTGCTGTACAGGCTGAGCAGCGCAATCGACCTGCCGTTCTCATCGACCAGCGGCACCGCCGCACTTGCGCGAAAGCCCAGGCGCGCACCGATCTGCCGCCACGGCATCTTGTCCGACTCGAGCAGCCAGGCGTCCGAGACGACGATCTCCCCGCTGCGCCACGCCCGGCCGCCCGGCCCCTGGCCGGCCGGGACGTTCGGATCGATGCTGAGCCTCGGCACCTCGCCGGCCTCCATCGCATGATGGTAGGCCTCGGCCGCTGCGCCGTAGGATTGCTCGACCTGCAGATCGCCGGCGTCGTCGACGCGCGCAAAAAATACGCTCACGCCGCCCGGCAGCGCGCCGATGATCTCGAGCGCGCCACGCACCAGATCGGCGAGGTTTTCCGCCGAGGCCACGTGGCGGTTCAGATCCGAGAATGCTGCGGCGCTCGCGGCATTGATGTTCGCGTAGCACTGTATCTGACCCTGCAGATCGAGCAGCATGCGCTGCACGATCAGTCGCAGCAGCTCCTCGCGGGCCTGCGGGTCCGCGATGCGCTCCTGCAGCAGCCAGTACGTGCGTTCCTGATAAAACCCATAGGCGTCGATGAGGGTATCGAGGCCGACGCCCGTCAGGCAGTGCGCCGCGCCAGCCCTCTGCGCCCTGTGCAGATGCCCGGCGCGGTCAAGCTGCGCGGAAAGAAGTGCTGCGAGGTGCTCGGCCTCGCGCGCCTGCAGCTCAGCGAACTGCGGAGTCGACAAGGCGCTGACCACCCGGGGCATGCGGCCCGCATCACGCAGCACGGCATAAAACTGCTCGACCGCATCGGCCGCCATGGTAGCGAGATCGGCTTGCAGAGCCTCGAGCAATTCGCGTGCGCCGGATCCGTAAGGGTCGTGCACCGCCGTCCGCGACTGTACCATCGCAACGCTCCTCCCCAGGCATTCATCGTTCTCATGATCGCCCAGCCCCGCCGCTGCGGCCGCGCACCGCAGGAGTGCACAAGCTGGGGGTGTCAGCCGACTCCGGGTGTCACGGGCCCGCCGGGAAGCAGGGCCACTATAGCGCGCGAGAGCGCCCTCACTCTAGCTCGGCCGCGCCATCAACCGGGCGCCGCGCCAGCGAGCAGGTTCTGCACCAGCGGGGAGTGGCGGTGGCGGAATGCGGTAATGGCGTAGAAATTCTCAAAGACCCCCGGAATGACGCAATAGCGTTGCAGACGACCCTCCCGCAGCTCGTCCTGCACGACCACCTCGGGCAGTACCGCGATCGCACCGGAGTCTCGCGCCAGCAGTCTCAGCATCGCCATGTCGTCCACCTCGGCCGCCAGCTCGACCTGCACGCGTGCCTTCTCACACCACAGGTTGAACTGCGTGCGTACATCGCTGCTCGGTCCGGGCAGCACGAAGCGCTGCCCCACGGCATCCTCCGGCAGCCGGAAGCGCCGCCGGGGGGGCCGCCGTGGCCCGATCATGCACACTGCCTGGCGGGCGATCAGCATGCATCGCCACGGGTGCGCAGCATCGGCAACCACCGCCTTGTTCGACAGGACGACATCGAGATTGTGCACAGCGAGTCGCTCGAGCATCTCCTCGAGACTTCCCGACTGCAATGAGAGACGCACTTCCGCTCGAGTGAACAGCGGCCGCAGCAGGTTCTCCGTGAAGTTGCGCGAGAGCGTCGCCACGACGCCCACGCGCAGTTGCTGCACACGCTGGTCGAGTCCTCCGCGAACTGTCGCCATGAGCTCCTGGCCGAGCCCGAAGATGCTGTCGGCGTAATCGAGCACTACGGCGCCGAACTCGGTCAGCTGCAGCGAGCGCGCGGTGCGCTCGAACAGCGGCCGCCCGAGATAGGCCTCCAGCTGGCGGATCTGCGCCGACAGTGCCGATTGCGACACGCGCAATTCGGCAGCCGCGCGGGTCAAGTGACGCTGCTTCGCCACCGTCCAGAAATAAAGCAGATGACGGAAATTGAGGTTGCGCATATTCTGTTCTATAGAACGATTCGTTCTGTTTATTCTATTTTACACAGCCAATGGGGTCCGTGAATACTGCCGAGCATCACGAACAGGGTCGGAGAGTTCATGTTGCGCGACACGCAGTGGCTGGCTTGGCTGATTCCGCTGGTCTATGCGCTCGGCGCGATCGATGCGCTGCGCCGCGGCCGTGCCTGGCCCGCACTGATGCTTGCGGCCCGCAGCGCCCTCGGCCTTGCCGCGGGCCTCCTGCTGCTCGATTTCCGGATCGACCTGCACGGCGCTTCTGGCTCGGCCTGCCTGGTGGCCGCCGTCGTCACGCTGCTGGTGGCCTTCCTCGGCTGGGTCATCGCCGGCTACTCGCGCACCAGCCTGGCGGGTGAGCCCGGGGAGCGCCGCTACGTAGTGGCCCTGCTCGCGACGCTGGCGGCGGTGACCGTGGTGCTGACGACGGAAAATCTCCTGCTGCTGATTGCGGCCTGGGCGGCAAGCAGCCTCACCGTGCATCAGTTGCTCATCTTCTACCCCGAGCGCCCGCTGGCTCGCCTCGCCGCGCGCAAGCGGTTCGTAGTGAGCCGGATCGCCGAGCTGTGCATGCTCGCCGCGGCCGCCCTGCTCTATCATCGGTGGCACACGCTCGACCTCGGCACCCTCGCCCGCCTGGCAGGAAACGGCGCTGCGGCGCCGCTCAGTGTCGAGCTCGCCGCCGCATTGATCGCGGTCGCCGTGCTGTTGAAGTCCGCCCAGCTGCCCGTGCACGGCTGGCTGCTGCAGGTGATGGAGGCGCCGACCAGCGTTTCCGCGCTGCTGCATGCGGGCATCGTCAATCTCGGCGGTTATGTGCTGATCCGGCTTGCGCCGCTGATCACGGCCTCCCTGCCCGCGCAGGTTCTCCTTGTCGTTGTCGGCAGCACGACGGCCGTGCTCGCCGGATTGACCACCATGACCTGTCCGTCGATAAAGACACGGCTCGCCTGGTCGACCTGCTCGCAGATGGGTCTGATGGCCACAGAATTCGGCCTGGGACTCTATGACCTGGCGCTGCTGCATCTGCTCGCGCACGCCCTCTACAAAGCGCACGCGTTTCTCGGGTCGGGCGAGGCGGTGCGCGAGAGCACCACCCGGCGTATGTCGCCGCCCGCACCGGCGGCAGGACGTATCGGCAGGCTCCTGCCACTGATCGCCGCCCCGCTGGCGCTGCTGGTGATCGCCGGCTCCGAGACTCTCTGGCAGCGCGTGCTGCACGTGCCGAAGATTGCGCCGGTCGCCGCGCTGCTCTGTGCCTTCGGAATTGCGACACTGCTCTGGGAGAGCGCGGGGAGTGCTGCGCTGTTGCTGCGCAACCTCGGCGCCGCGGTCCTCGGTGTACAGCTGTACCTGGGATGGCATGCGGCGATCCTCGGCGGACTCGGCGTCGCATCCGTCAGTCCGCTGCCGCCGCTCGCCGCCTGGACGGCGCTGTGCTTCCTGGTGCTGTATCTGGCGCAGTGGAGCGCGCAGCGCGGTACGCATTCGGGTGCGACCGGCCGGCTGTTCGCCTGGGCATCGGCGGGATACTTTCTCGATGAGCCGCTGACCCGCTGGGTCGCGCACCGCTGGCCGCGCGGCCGCGCGCGCAGCCCGGTCCCCCGAGCCGCGCATCGGCTCGCCCGCCAGGAAGGAGAAGCCGCATGAGCCGCACGGCCGCTGCGCAGGCGGGGCGCAATAGCCGCTGGCAGGCGGCGCTCGAGGCCGCCTGCCGAACCGTAGCGCCCGCTTGGCCGCTCGACAGGCAGATTGCGGTCAGCCCGTATTGGGGTCTGCGCAATCAGCCGTTCGCAGCCGCCGCCGCGGCACTGCACAGGCTGGCCGGTGCGTCCCTGACGCTTCCCCGCACGGACTACCGGGCGGCCTGGCAGTCGGGTGAAATCACCTCAAGACACCTCGAGCAGGCGCTTCGCGAACAGGCGCTGCCATTGTCCCTGCCGAGCGCCGTGGCTGGCCTGGATGAGCCGTCCGGCGTCCATGCGGGCCTGCCGCTGCTTTCCGACGCGCCCGAACTCGACGCACATGCCGTGGGCACCGGTGCGTGGAGCGCACGCGTGACGCAGCAGATCAGCGAGTACTGTGCGGCCTATTTCGATGAGTTCCAGGCAGACTGGCGGCCGCAAAGCACGCCGGGCCTGTTCGCCGGATGGCGCGCCAGCGTGCTCGCGGACGGCACCCTCGAGGACCGGCTGCGCAAGCGCGCGGCCGCGATGCCGTGCACCGCCGATGCCGCGTTCGATTGGGCGTTGGTGCGCCTCGGCATCCCCGACTCGCAAGTGCCTGAGCTCCTGCAGGTCCTTCTCCTGCGCATCGGCGGCTGGGCGTCCTGGTGCGCGTACCTGCGCTGGGAGGCGGCGCTGGCACAGACAGACGATGCGCACCTTGGCGAGTTGCTCGTCATGCGCTTGTGCTGGGAAGCTCTGCTGCATGACGGACGGCACGACAGCGACTCGGCTTGGGCCGCATGGATGCGACAATGGAACGCGGCGCGTCGCTACGACTCGAGCGGCGCGATTGAAATCGACCTGCTCTGGCAGCGCGCGCAGGAGATCGCCTACCAGCAGACTCTCTTCACCCGACTTCTAGCGCCGCGCCCGGCGCGCTCCGCCACGGACATGCGGCGGCCACCCGGCGCGCAGCTCGTGTTCTGTATCGATGTGCGCTCTGAGCGCATGCGCCGCGCCATCGAGAGCATCGATGCGGATGCGCACACCTACGGTTTCGCCGGATTCTTCGGACTGCCGATCCGCTACTCCCCCCTCGGCACCGCGCTTGCCCGCCCCCAACTCCCCGGTCTGATCGCTGCCGGTGCGCAGGTCACTGATTCGAGCGGCGATCGAGCCCGCGATGCGCAACTCGCCCTCTCGCGCCAGGAGGCACTACGGCGCCGCGCGAGCACCTCGGCGTTCGGACGGCTCCCCTCGGGAGCCTTCGCGACCGTTGAGATACTGGGCCTCGCCAACCTGCCAAAGCTGCTGCTGCGCGCGCTCGGTCGGCCCCTGCCCGCAGTCGAATATACAGGCCTGCGCGCGCGCGAACGGCGAGAATTGCGCCCGCGACTGCAGGCCGATGGACCCGACAGCACCGCATGGACCGCAGACCTCGCGGCAAGGCTCCTGCGCACGATCGGCCTGACCGAGCATTTCGGCCGGCTGCTTGTGTTAGTCGCGCATACGGCGCGAACCGCCAACAATCCGCAGGCCGCCGGACTCGCCTGCGGCGCCTGTGGCGGGCAGAGCGGCGAGGTCAACGCGCGGCTGCTCGCGGCCCTGCTCAATGAGCAGCCGGTCCGCAGCGCACTCGCCGAGCGCGGCATCCGCATCCCCGGGCACACGGTGGTCCTCGGCGCACTGCACGACACTGTCACTGACTGTATCGAGCTGTTCGATCAGGATCTTATTCCGCAGACGCACCGGCCTGACCTCGAGCAGCTGCGCGCGACACTCACGCGCGCCGGCGCGCGGGTCCGCAGCGAACGCGCCGCGAGTCTCGGTCTTGCCCACCTTGCCGAACGCGACGCCGCCTTGCTGAGGCAGCTGCGCCGGCGCACGCGCGACTGGGCCGAGACCCGTCCGGAATGGGGACTCGCCGACAACGCTGCATTGATCATCGCCCCGCGCAGCCGCACCCGCGCAGTGGACCTGCAGGGGCGCGCATTTCTGCACGAATATCACAGCGAGGATGATCCCGACGGAGCGGTTCTGGAGCAGATCCTCACCGCACCGCTGATCGTGGCGCATTGGATCAATCTGCAGTACTACGGCTCAACGGTCGATCCCGCACGCCTCGGCAGCGGCAACAAGGTCCTGCACAATGTTGTCGGCGGACGCCTCGGCGTGCTGGAAGGGTGCGCTGGGGATCTGCGCATCGGCCTTTCCCGGCAATCGGTTCACGACGGTGCGCACTGGAGACACACACCGCTGCGCCTGTCCGTCGTTGTCGAGGCGCCCCGCGCCATGATCGAATCGGTGCTCGAGCGCAATCCGTCGATCCGCGAGCTGATCGATCACGAGTGGCTGTACGTCTTCCGAATCACGGATCAGGCTGTGGAGCGCTGCTTCGCCCGGAACTGGCATCCGTACAGCACGGGCGCAGCGCTGCCACGGCAGGATCCGGATGCACATGCACCGCACCCGCAGGCCGAACCGCCGGAGTATCTTCGATGCTGAACGCCCGCGCACGCCTCACGGGCGCTCACGCGAGGCGCCCCTGCCGCCCGTCCCCTCATCCGCGCGCACGACGCTCGGGGCCGGCGGACCGCGCGTGGAACGTTGCGCTTCGCGTGCTCTTGCCATACGCCGGCCAATTGCCGCACGCCCCGGATCCCCCTCGCCGGAGGATGCGACCGAATTGCGCGCGCGCAATCGTGACACTCACCTCTGAGGTCGATATCTGGAGACGATGCAATGAAACACCACCCGTCCACCATCGACGTCCTTCGCAGCGAGGAGCACATCCGCAGTGCGCTGGCGCATCCGGCCTTCAGCGATTGGCTTAAATCAGCCCTGCGCGGTGCCCTCGACCGCGACCCGCTGGTTGTGGCGAATGATCTGGAATTGCTCATGCATTTGCTGCGTCCCTGGGCCGAGGCGCGCCTGTCGCTGAGCACGTACACGACGCGTCCCGCCCACTCCGCCGCGCAGGCGCCGACCGGGGAGCTTGCCCCGGCGGGCTGATCAGGCGCCTGCCGTGCGGGCCCGTGGGCCGCTCGCCAGCACCGCGATCGAGTGCGCACCGAGCCGGTATTGCGAACCGCAGATGGGTGCCTGCTCGGGCTGCTCTGCGCAGTCCTCCGGGGCGTCGAGCGCGGTGTCGATCACGCGCCGCCACGGCGCATCGGCTGCGACCTGGATCACGAAGCGCTGTTCGCTTTGCGAACCGTTGATCATCAGGTACATATCCCCGTCGCGCTGCGACTGCCCGCGAAGATACACAGCCAGGGTGTGCGACTGCACACCCATGTCGACCTCCCGCCCGGTGCCGAACCAGCTCACATCCTCGCGCCAGAAGCGGCTGCGGCAGAGCGAGGGATGCGCCTTGCGGAAGCGGATCATTAACCGGAAGAAGCGCACGACCTCCGCGTTCTCGCGCAGCAGCCGCCAGTCGAGCCAACTCGTCTCGTTGTCCTGATTGTATGGATTGTTGTTCCCGCGCTGCGTATGGAGAAACTCATCGCCCGCGCGCAGCATCGGGGTGCCGTTTGCGAGCAACAGCAGCGCGCAGAAGTTCTTCGCCTGCCGCCGGCGCAGGCGCAGAACCGCCGGGGAGGCGCCCTCATCGCCCTCCCAGCCGCAGTTGCCGCTGAAATTCTCATCGATACCGTCCGTGTTCGCATGACCGCTTGCCTCGTTGTGCTTGCGCTCGTAGGCGAGCAGGTCATAGAGCGTGAACCCGTCGTGTGCCGTCACGAAATTCACGCTCTGATAGGCATGAAACGCATTGGCCAGATCATCCGGAAAGAGGTCATCGCTGCCGTAGAGCCGCTGCATGAGCGCCCCGACCAGACCGCCATCGCCGCGTACAAAACGCCGGATGTCGTCCCGGAAGCGGCCGTTCCACTGCAGCCAGCGCGTCGCCGGAAAGCCCCGTCCCAGCTGATACGTCCCGGCGGCATCCCACGGCTCGGCAATCAGCCGCACACCGGCAAGGTCCGGATCGGAGAGAATGTCTCCGAAGATCGGCGGATCGACGGTATTGAGCGTGCCGTCGGCATTACGCGCAAACACCGACGCCAGGTCGAAGCGGAAGCCATCGACATGCATCTCGCGCACCCAGTAGCGCAGACTGTCCATGATCAGCTTGCGCACGTAGCGGTTGGCGCAGTGCAGCGTGTTTCCGGTGCCGGAGAAATTCTCGTACATCCGCCCGCCCCGGGACAGCAGATAATAAGTGCTGTTGTCGATGCCCTTGTAGCTGTACAACGGTCCGTTCTCATCGCCCTCACCGGTGTGGTTGTACACCACATCCAGAATGACCTCGATGTCGGCCGCATGCAGCGCCTTGACCATCGCCCTGAACTCATCACGCGGCCGCCCCCCTGCCTCCCTGCTTGCGTAGCCGTGGTGCGGCGCGAAGAAGCTGAGCGGCATGTAGCCCCAGAAATTGCCCTCCTGAGGGTCGAACTGGAACACCGGCATCAGCTCGACGGCCGTGATTCCGAGCTCACGCAGATAAGGAATCTTCTCGATTACGCCGCTGAAGGTCCCGCGGCGGCTCTGCGCAACGCCCGAGTCTGCGCCGCGGGTAAATCCGCCCACGTGCAGCTCGTAAATCACCAGATCCGATTCATGCCGCGGGCGACGATCCTCGCCCCAGTCGAACCCATCACGCGGATCGAGCAGCCGCCCGAGCGGTGCCTTGCCGGCGTTCGAGCCGGGACGGCGGGCCGCGGCGCGCTCGAAGGCCGGCGGGAAGAACAGCGAGCAGGCGTACGGGTCGAACAGAACCTTCTGCGGGTCGAAGGTATCTCGCTCAAACCCGCCGTCAGCGCGCGGTCCGCTCACCGAGTACGCGTAGTAGCGGGCGGCGCGCGCCGCCGCAGCGTCAATCCGACAGTGCCAGATGCGGCCTGACTTGTTGTGCAGATAGTCCATGCGCCGCGCGAGCAGCGGCTGCACCAGATCGTCCTCGCCATAAAGGAGGAGCGTCACCGCTTCGGCGTGCTTCGAATAAAGCGAGAAATTCCACGCCTGCGCATCCTCACACCAAGTCACGCCCAGCGGCAGCGCGGTACCTTCCTGCTCGGACCACGCGCTCATGGGCCCCCACCCGGCCCCGCTCCCCCACCATCCACTGGCGAGCGGGACGATGCGGCCCAGATGTCGCGCGCGTAACCGGCAACGGCCCGATCGCTCGAGAACTCGCCGCTTGCCGCTCCGTTGCGGATTGCGCGGCTCACCCACGTGTCCCGATCGCGGTCGACGGCGCTGACCTCCACCTGAATGCGCGCG
This sequence comes from Pseudomonadota bacterium, assembly GCA_021809525.1. Classification (GTDB taxonomy): domain Bacteria; phylum Pseudomonadota; class Gammaproteobacteria; order Steroidobacterales; family Steroidobacteraceae; genus 13-2-20CM-66-19. The sequence continues at coordinate 10,162 of JAKAYU010000113.1, forward strand.
TACGCGCCGCGCACCCCCAGGTACATGTAGTACTCGCCGCTTGGCAGCAGAGCAGCGAGGATCACCCCACCACCCTCCTCGAAGCGCAGCGAGCACTCGATGCGCGTCTCGATTGCCTGCTCCGGCCGGACCAGTCCCCGTGGATCGGCGCGCCGCAGCCCGTTGTGAGGGTGCTCGACCTGCCGGCCGTTCGAGAGCCGCTGGCGGAAGATGCCGCATTCGAAGCACAGCCCGTAGCCGATCCCAGGCCGGTGCAGCCTCGCCACCGAGTCGTGAATCCATACTGCGCGGCGGCCGAGCCCGCCATCGCCGGGGCCTGCGTGTGGCTCAGTCGCACACACGCGCTCAAGGTCGATTCCCGGCCGCGCAAGCATCTCACGCACCTGCCCGTCGGCGCGCAGTTTCGCCACGTGACTCTTCAGCGAGCAGCTGCGCAAATACGCGAGCGAGGGGTAATAAACGCGCTTGGGCTGACGCTCCTCAGAGGTGCGTTTGGTGCCAAGCCAGCCGGTAGCGAGCAGCTGCTCGCGCAGCGCCGCGGCGCTCGCCTCGAAGCGTTTCCGGTCGCTCGCGGCCGTGGGCATGGACAGCCGATCGAACTGCCGATGCCGCTCGAAGGACTCACCGCGACCGCGCTCATCCATACGCTGCAGCCGCAGGAGGTTTACCCGCCAAGTGCATAAAATTTCGCTCG
>JAKAYU010000114.1 GCA_021809525.1 Pseudomonadota bacterium
ATCTGGGCCGATCCGGCGCGCCGCAGACGTTAGACTCACCCCGATGCCCTGGCTCAGCGAACTCATGGCCGACCTGCGCCGGCCCTCGATCCGGATCGCGCTCATCGTCGCGTCCGCGATGTTCATGCAGAACCTCGACTCGACCATCATCGTCACGGCGCTGCCGGCGATGGCGCACAGCTTCGCCACCAACGAGAGCCGCCTCAGCGAGGGCATCACCGCCTACGCGCTCGCCGCGGCGGTGTGCATCCCGGCGAGCGCCTGGCTCGCCGAGCGCATCGGGGCGCGCACGCTGTTCGGCAGCGCGATCGCGCTGTTCACACTGTCCTCGATGGCCTGCGGCCTCGCGGGCAGCTTTCCAGCGTTCATCGCTGCGCGCCTGCTGCAAGGCGGCTCGGCGGCGATGATGTCGCCGGTCGGACGGCTGATCGTGCTCGGCAACACCGACAAGCGCGAGCTGATGTCGACGATCTCGATGCTGGTGTGGCCGGGACTGCTCGCGCCGGTGATCGGTCCGGCGCTCGGCGGGTTCATCACCGATGCGCTCTCGTGGCGCTGGATCTTCTACGTCAACGTACCGATCGGCGCGCTCGCCATCGCGCTGGTGTTCGCGCTCATCCCCGAGCACCGGGCGAGCGAGCGCACCGAGTTCGATCGGCGCGGCTTTCTCTGGCTCGCCGTGGCAGTCGGCTGCCTCAGCTACGGGCTCGATCTGCTCGGCGGCGAGCACATCGAGGCGACGCTCGCGCTCGGACTGCTGGCCGCGGCGTTCGCCGCCGGCTACGGTGCCGTGCGGCACCTCGAGTCGGCCGACCGCCCGCTGGTGCGGCTCGATGTGCTGCGCAAACGGCCGTTTCGCGTCGCCACCGTCTCCGGCGGGGGCCTCACCCGCGCGGCGATCAGCGCCACGCCCTATCTGCTGCCGATGATGCTCGAGGTGGTCTACCGGCTCAGCCCGCTGCAGTCCGGCGTGCTGCTGCTCATCTACATGGCGGCGAACCTGCTGATGAAGACCGTCACCAACCCCATCATCCGCCGCTTCGGACTGCGGCAGGTGCTCATCGTCAACGGCGCCATCACGGCGCTCGGCATCGCCGCCTGCGCGTGGATCTCCCCGGGACTGCCCGAGACGCTGATCGTACTGATCCTGCTCTTCGCCGGCGCGAGCCGCTCGATGCAGTTCACCGCGTTGACCCTGACCACATTCGCCGAAGTGACGCCCGAGGAGCGCGCCCCGGCGAGCGTGCTGCTCTCGCTCACCCAGCAGATCGCCATGGCCGCCGGGGTGGCGAGCGCGGCGCTGATCCTGAACTTCACGCGCCTGATGCGCCACGCCGCGACGCTCGGCGCGCTCGACTTCCGCGTGGCGCTCAGCCTGATGGCCGTGCTAGGGGCACTCAGCCTCATCGCCTACGGCAGTCTGCCGGAGAACACCGGCGCGGAAGTCAGCGGCCACGGGCGCATCGCAAGCCCGTAGCGCAGCCGCTCACGCGCTGCGCACCAGGCTCTCGACCCAGCGGTACAGCACGAACACCACGGCGGCGAAGGCAAGGCCTCCGAGCCACATCGAGGCGGTGGCGAAATCCACACCCACGAGCGCAATCGGCGCGGGCCGCCCGGTGAAGGCCACGGCGGCGGCGAACACCACCCCGAGGAGGCTCTCGCCCACGATCAGCCCCGACGCGAGCAGCACGCCGAGCTGTTTGATCGCTTCGGCACGCGGGGCATGCGCGGCGCGGCGGTTGAACCACCAGCCGACGAGCGAGCCGACCACGATCATCAGCGTGCTCGAGGTCGGCAGATAGATCCCGAGTCCGACCGCAAGCGGCGGCACGCGCACCGTGTTCGACACGCGCGCGAGCACCTCGTCGAACACGATCACCGCCGCACCGATCAGCCCGCCCGCGATGATCGCGCTCCAGTCGATGTTGTGCTGGATGACGCCCTGGGCGAGCGCCGAGATCAGCCCCGCCTGCGGCGCCGGCAGCGCATGGGCAGGATTGACCCCCGGGGCGCCGAGGAATCCGTACGCGTGGTTGACCAGGTCGAGCACCGGGGGGATCACGAGCGCACCGGCGATCACCCCCACCACCAGCGCCCACTGCTGCTTGGCGGGCGTGGCATCGACCAGCTGGCCGGTCTTCAGGTCCTGCAGATTGTTGTTGGCGATCGAGGCGACCGCGAACACCACCGAGGTGACGAACAGCGCGAAGGCCACGAGCGCCCGGCCCGCATCGGGCGGCAGGCCCGATTTGACGATGAACACCAGCAGCAGCGCGAACACCACCACCACCAGAATGCCGATCCCGGAAAGCGGGCTGTTCGAGGAGCCGATCAGGCCGGCCATGTAGCCGCACACGGTCGAGACCAGAAAGCCCATCACGGCGATGAAGATCACCCCGCCCACGGTGAGCAGCAGCGCGTGCGCGCCGAGCCCGCTGATGCGGCTGAAATGCCACAGCAGCCAGCCGACCGGCACCAGACAGGCAAGTGCGATCAGCCCCACCGTGCCGATCGGGATGTCATGCTCGGTGCGTGCCAGGGTGTGCGCAAGCCCCGCCTTGCGCGCGCGCGCGGCGGCGAAGGCGCCGGCGAGCCCTTTGATGACCGGCTTGACCATGGTGCCGAGCGTCCACACCGCGGCAACGCCGATCGCCCCGGCGCCGAGGAAGCGCACGTAGTGCGCCCAGGCCCCCTGCGCGGCGGCGGCGGCAGAGCCTGCGGCCGGATGCAGCAGCAGAAAATGCGGCACCGCCCAGCCCCAGCCGATCAGCGCGCCGATCAGCATCGCGATGCCGACCGCGGGGCCGACCAGGTGGCCGATCGCGAACAGCGCGAACGACAGGCTGAAATCGAATCCGCTCGCCTGCGACTTGCCGAAGCGGAAGTAGCGCACCACGTCGCTCGTGAAGATCTTCGTTTGCACCACCAGGTAGAAGGCGGCCGAGGTGAGCGCCCCGACCAGCACCGCCTTCAGCCCCGCCCCGCCGGTCTCGACGGCCTCGATGTCCGCATCGCGGGCCGCGCCGGAGCCGACCTTGAGCACCTCGGCGCAGGCGACGCCCTCGGGGTACGGCAGGTCCGAATCTGTCACCAGCGCCCGGCGCAGCGGGATGGTGTACATGACCCCGAGAATGCCGCCGGCGGCGCACACCAGGAAGGACATCCAGAACGGAAAGCCCGTCCACCAGCCGACGATGACCAGCCCCGGCAGCACGAAGATGATGCTGGAGAGGGTGCCCGCGGCCGAGGCCACGGTCTGCACGATGTTGTTCTCCTGCATGGTCGCGCCCTTCAGTGCGCGCAGGATGGCCATCGAAATCACGGCCGCCGGGATGGACGTGGAGAAGGTGATGCCGGCCTTCAGGCCGAAGTACACATTGGCGGCGGTGAACACCAGGGTGATGAGCACCCCGATGACCATGCCGCGGAACGTGAACTCGCCGAGCGACCCGGCGCTCTCGGGTGCGGGTGTATTCATTCTTCGGTACTTTCGTTCGCGAGAGCGCGCGCCGCTCGCGCGCACCCCCCCTATGGGCGCACCTTAACCGATCCGCGCCGGGGTGTCTTCCCTGCGCCGGCCGCGCGCGCGGCACCCACGATGGCCTCGCGCAGAACGAGCGCATGGTTGTGCTCGGCATCGCGCGCCGCGTAGAGCAGCGTGAGGGGCCGCTCGCGCGCGGCCTGGCGCAGCTGCTCGATGAGCGCGCCCTGCGTGCGCAGCTCCGCGCGATAGCGGCGGCGAAATTCGCTCCAGCGCGCCGGGTCGTGCCCGAACCAGTGCCGCAGTGCGCTGCTCGGGGCCAGATCCTTCAGCCAGGCGTCGATGCGCACGCCGTCCCGCCGCACGCCGCGGGGCCAGAGCCGGTCGATGAGCACGCGCAGGCCGTCTTCGCCGGCAGGTTCGTAGATGCGCCGCAGGCGCACGTCAGGTTCACGCCGAGTCGCCATAAATGCTCTTAAGCCATTGTTTAATATGATTTTAATATATGACGTCCACCTGTCACAATTCCGTCATATTGCCGGGGTAGAGTACCGCGCCGTAGAGGAACCCCTTTGCCACTCGCACTGTCCTGTTTCGCAAAAGGTAACCACATGAGCATGAAATCCGGTCCTGCCCGCCGGCGGGCCTCCCTGGTCCTGACGGCCACCCTGGCGATCTGCACCGCCTTCGGCGCGCAAGCTGCGATGGCGCAGCAGCGGCTGCTCGAGACGGGCTCCTCGCTCCTGTACCCGCTGTTCAATCTGTGGGTGCCGGTATACGCCAAAACCCACCGGGGCGTACAGATCACGACCCAGTCGACCGGCAGCGGCACGGGCATCGCCGAGGCAGTCTCGGGCATCGCGCAGATCGGCGCCTCCGATGCCTACATGAGCGACCCGCTGGTGCGCATGCACCCGACGATGCTGAACATCCCGCTCGCCATCTCCTCGCAGATGATCAATTACAACGTGCCGGGCCTGAACAACATCCACCTGAAGCTCAGCGGTCCGGTGCTCGCGGCCATGTACTCCGGCCGGGTGCGCTTCTGGGACGACCCGATGATCGCGCGGCTGAACCCCGGCGTGCGCCTGCCGCACAAGCAGATCGTGCTCGTGCACCGCACCGACGGCAGCGGCGACACCTTCATCTTCACGCAGTACCTGTCCTTCAGCACCCCCTCGTGGAACAACACGGTGAGCTACGGCACGACGGTGAGCTGGCCGGCGGTCGAGGGCGGCATCGGCGCCGAGGGCAACCCGGGCATGGTCAACGCGTGCAAGGGCACGCCGTACTCTGTGGCCTATATCGGCATCAGCTACAAGCAAGCGATCGAGGCGGCCCACCTCGGCGAGGCGGCGATCGAGAACCGCAGCGGCAACTTCGTGCTGCCGGGCCCGCGCACCGTCCAGGCGGCCGTGGAAGCGACAGCCTCGCACACCCCGCGCGATGAGCGCATCAGCCTGATCTTCGCCCCCGGCAAGTGGTCATACCCGATCATCAATTACGAGTACGCCATCGTGAATGCGCGCCAGCCGGATGCGCAGACCGCCGCGGCGCTGCGCGAGTTCTTCAACTGGGCGCTGAGCCCGACCGAGGGCAACTCCGAGCGCTTCATGAAAGAGGTCGGCTTCGTGGCCCTGCCGGCGCCCATCGTGGCGCTCAGCAAGGCTCAGATCGCCCGGATCCAGTAACCCCCCTCGAAGCCGGTATCCGCCCCTCAGGGACGAGGCGCGGTGCCGGCTTCACTTGCGCACACAACCGTTGCATCGGCGCAGCGGAGCAGCCATCCTTGCGCGCCATGAAATTCAGAGCCTGGCTCGCCCTCGTCGCGGGCATCCTGCCCGCCAGCCTCGCCGCCATCGTTGTCTTCCTGGCGCTGTACTCCTGGCCCGCCATGCATTTCAATGGCTTGGGCTTCGTGGTGCGCGACACCTGGAACCTCGGCAACCTGTACGCCAATCCGATCATGCGGCATGGCACGCAGGTGCAGCCTGGGGCCACCTACGGCATTCTCTTTCTCATCGTCGGCACTCTCGCCTCCACCCTCATCGCGCTCGCCATCGCGCTGCCCATGGGCATGGGCGCGGCGATCTTCCTCGCCGAGGCGGTCCCGGCGGGGCTGCGGCTGTGGATCTCGTTCTTCGTCGAGCTGCTGATGGCCATTCCGAGCGTGGTGTTCGGCCTGTGGGGCTACGTGGTGGTGATCCCGTTTCTGGGGCATCACCTCTACCCGCTCATCGCGCACAGCCTGGGCAAGATGATCCCCTTCTTCGCCGAGCCGACCGGCAGTGGCTACGGGCTGCTCACCGCCGGCATCGTACTCTCGCTGATGATCGTGCCCATCATCGCCGCGACCCTGCGCGATGCGCTGGTGAGCCAGCCGGTCTCCCTGCGCGAGGCGGCCCTCGGCCTCGGCGCCACCCGCTTCGAGGCGCTGTGGAAGGTGATGCTCCCGGGGACCCGCAAGACGCTGATCGGAGCAACGTTTCTCGCCCTCGGCCGGGCGCTCGGGGAAACCATGGCGGTGCTGATGGTCAGCGGCAACGCGCTGAACTACCTGCCGCACCGCATCTACGACCCGGTCTCGACCATGGCCGCGTTCATCGTCTCGCAGCTCGACAGCGCGCTGCAGGACCCGACCGGCCTTGCCGTGCGCTCCCTCGCCGAGATCGCCTTCGTGCTGGCGATCATCTCCATTCTCGTCAACGCGCTGGCGCGGCTGCTGCTGCTGGTGTGGAACAACAGCCAGCGCTCGGTGATGGTCTGAGCCCATGACGGCACTCGCACCGGCCCGCAGACCTGCGCATCAGATCCGGCTCTCGCGCCGGCTCTTGAGCGTCAGCGGCTGGACACTGAGCGGAGCGTTCCTGCTCGTGCTCTCGGGGCTGATGGTGTGGATCCTTGCGGTGGTCTTCGTGCGCGGCATGACGGCGCTGAAGCTCTCGGTGCTCACCACCATCACCCAAGGCAACGGCGGCGGCCTGCTGAATGCCATCGAGGGCACGCTCGTGCTCTCGGCCGGGGCGCTGCTGCTCGCCGTGCCGTTCGGCGTGGCCGCGGGCATCTACTCCGCCGAGTACCGCTTCACCCGCTGGGCGACCACCATCCGCTTTCTCGCCGACGTGCTGGTCGGGGTGCCCTCGATCGTGGTCGGCTACTTCGGCTACGTGGGCATGGTGCAGTGGCTCGGCTGGAGCTTCTCGGTCGCCGCCGGATCCATCGCGCTCGCGATCATCAGCCTGCCCTACATCTGCCGCACCACCGAGCTCGCGCTGCGGCAGGTCTCGAACGACCTGCGCGATGCGGCCTACTCCCTCGGGGCGAATGACCGGCGGGTCATCCTCGGGGTGTGCCTGCCGGCGGCGCTGCCGGCGGTCCTCACCGGCATTCTGCTCGCGCTCGCCGTCTCGGTGGGCGAGACGGCCCCGCTGCTGTACACCGCGGGCTGGTCGAACTACATGTGGGACGGGCACCTCACCCACTCGCCCATCGGCTATCTGACCTACGCGATCTGGACCTTCATCAACGAGCCGTTCGCTTCCGCCAACGCGCTCGCCTATGCGGCGGCGCTACTCGTGACCGGCTTCGTGCTGATCATCAACATCCTCGCCCGCTTCGTGCTCGACCGACGCGCGCGGCGCTGAGCGTGCGGTCAGCGCGCGGTCAGCGTGCCGGCGGCAACGACTGTCCGCCGTGGGAGAGGTCCGCATCGGCGGCGTCCTGCCGGCCGTAGGTGCGGAATTTCTCCACCACCCGGCGCATCTCGGCCTCATCGAGCACCTCCACGCCGCCGATGGCGAGCGCCGTCGTGTACTGCGCGGCGAGATTTTCCACTTCGGCAGCGAGCTTCAGCGCGCCCGGCAGATCGGCGCCGAGTGCGATGATGCCGTGATGGGCGAGCAGGCAGGCGCGGCGGTCGGTGAGCGCCGCGAGCGCCGCGTCCGAGAGCGCCTGTGAGCCGAAGGTGTGGTACGGCGCGCAGCGGATGTCCAGCCCGCCGGCCACCGCCACCATGTAATGAAACGCCGCAATCCCCCGCCCGGTGCAGGCGAGTGCCGTGGCATGACGGGGATGAGCGTGCACGATCGCGCCCGCTTCGGGGCGCGCGGCGAGAATGTCGCGATGGAACCGCCACTCGCTCGAGGGCCGGCGCCGCCCGTACCACACGCCCGCGAGCGTGAGCAGCGGGATGTCCTCGGGCTCGAGCGAATCGTACGGGAGCCCTGTGGGGCTGACGAAGAACGATGTTGCATCGCGCCGAACGCTGACGTTGCCCGAAGTGCCGTGCGTGAGCCCCAGCCGCTCGAGGTCCCGGCAAGCGCCGATCACCGCGCGCCGCTGCGCCGCATCGGCCTCCCCGCTGAGCGCAGCGCTCATGCGGCGCGCTCCGGATAAAGCTTCAGCAGCCCGGCGCGGCTTGCGGCGCACACGCCGCGCTCGGTGATGATCCCGGTGAGGAGCCGCCCCGGGGTGACATCGAACGCGAGATTGAGCGCAGCGCTCGCCTCCGGCACCACCCTCACCCGCTCGATCGCCCCGGCCTCGGTGCGGCCGCTCATGTGGGTGACCTCGGCGGTATCGCGCGCCTCGATCTCGATCGCGCGCCCGTCCTCGATGCTCCAGTCGATGGTGCTCACCGGCAGCGCGGCATAGAACGGCACCCGGTTGTCGTGCGCCGCCAGGGCCTTCAGATAGGTGCCGACCTTGTTGCACACGTCGCCGGCGGCCGTGGTGCGGTCGCTGCCGACGATCGCCAGGTCCACCTGGCCATGCTGCATCAGGTGCCCGCCCAGATTGTCCACGATCACGGTATGCGCCACCCCGTGGGCGCCGAGCTCGAACGCGGTGAGCGAGGCGCCCTGATTGCGCGGACGGGTCTCATCGACCCAGACATGCACCTCGATTCCGGCATCGTGCGCCGCATAGATCGGCGCAAGCGCCGTCCCCCAATCGACACAGGCCAGCCAACCTGCATTGCAGTGCGTCAGGACGTTCACGCGGCGGCGAGCCTTCGCGGCGATCTCACGAATGATCTTCGCGCCGTGCTCGCCGATGGCTCGGCACTGCTCGATGTCTTCCTCGCAGATGCGCCCCGCTTCGGCGAATGCCGCCGCGGCGCGCTGCGCTTCGGGCAGCGGCGCGACCACCCGCCGCACCCGCTCGAGCGCCCACGCGAGATTGACGGCCGTCGGGCGCGTTGCGCGCAGTACCCGGGCGGCCTCCACGAGACGCGCATCAGAGCCGTCCGTGCGCAGCGCGAGCGCCAGTCCATAAGCGGCGGTCGCGCCGATCAGCGGCGCGCCGCGCACCACCATGGTGCGGATCGCGTCGGCGGCATCCTCGAGGCTCACCAGATCGAGCGTCACGAACTCAAACGGCAGACGGGACTGATCGATGACCCGCACCGCGCCCGTCGGGAGCGGCCAGATCGTACGGTAGGACGTGCCGGAAATCTTCATAGGACGGGCATTGTAAACCCGCAGCGCACCGCCTCACTGCCCCGGCACATCGTCAAGCCCCTGATCCCGATGACCGAGCCGCCTTCAGACCGCCGCCCCCGGGCAGCCCAGGGTCCGTGGACAAGGACGGCAAAACTCTCCCCAGGCGGCTCGACCCAGCAAAGCGCCTGAAGAAACCTCAGGCGGGGCTCACCCGCCGATAAAAAAATCGCGTTCCACCGTGAGCTCGCCGATCTTCGCATGCAGCTCACGGACCTTCTCCGCACCGGCGCCGCCGCCCTCGACGGGATCGCCGCCGAAAACCTCTGCCGCCCGCGCGATCATCCCGGCACGTGCCCACAGCCGCTCTTCAGTGGCACCGCGCGGACGAGTGTCGATCGGCCAGCGTGCCGGCTCGCTTCAAGGATGCACAGGCCAGACCATGAGGATCGCCGGTGTCCCGATCAGTAATGTGAGCACCGACAATGGCGCGCCGAGCCGCACGTAGTCCGTAAAGCGATAGCCCCCAGGGGTCATCACGAGAGCCGTGCACTGGTGCCCGACCGGCGTCAGGAACGGCAGACAGCTGCCGACTGCGACCGCCATCAGGAGCGGATCGACAGAGATGCCCATACCGCGCGCGATCCCGAGCGCGATGGGCGCGAAAATGACGGCCGTCGCCGCATTGTTGATGAAATTGCTGAGCAGCATGCAGCTGCCCATGAGAACCGCGACCAGGCCTGCCGCGGGCATATAGTGGCTCAGGGCAACGAACGCATGCGCCACCTCGGCGGCAACGCCAGTTTTCTGCATGGCGAGGCCGATTGGCATGAACGCCCCGAGCAATATGACGATCGGCCATTCGATGCTGGCATACATTTCACGCAGACTGATATGGCCCAGCATCAGCATGAGCCCGGCGGCCGCGAGAAATGCGACATCCACACTGAGCCATCCGCTTGCCGCGGCCAGGACGGCCGCGGTAAACACCGTCAGCGCCGAGAGAATGCGCGTCGGCTTGCCTATGCGCAGATCACGTTTCGCGAGCGGCAAGAGGCCAAGCTGTCCCATCGCCTCGCCGAGCAGCGCCTTGTCCCCCTGCAGCAGCAGCACATCGCCGGCGTGCAATGTGATCTGCGAGAGGCGCTCGCGAACCCGGCTGCCGCGGCGGGCGACGGCCAGCATGTTGACGCCCACGCGCCGCCGCAGACCGAATCGGCCGGCGGATTGCCCGATGAGCGGCGAATCCGGCCCGAGCACTGCCTCTTCAATGGCGATCTCATCGGACATCAGGAATCTCTTCGCCAGATCGCGATCCTCGGACAGCGTGCCCTTTGCGGTATCGAGCAGCACCTTGAGGTCCTCAGGCTCCGCCTCGACCAGCAAGATGTCGCCGGCCTTCAGGCGCAGATAGCGTCCCGGAGCGCGGCGTTTCTCATCTCGGATCACTCCGAGCACGCTCACGTCGCAATTGGCCTCCTCGAGCAACTCCCCGAGCGAGCCGCCGATGAATTTCGACTCCTCATGCAATTCGATCTCGGTGACGTACTCGGCCAGCTCCTGCGCCACGGCAGAGGTCGGCGATCTGCGCTGCGGCACGAGCCAGCGAGCGGTCAGCCACATCAGCAGCAGATCTGCGCCAGCGGTCGCCGCCCCCACCGGGGTAAAGGCGAACATACCGAACGGCTGGCCGACGGCATGGGCGCGGAAATTCGAGATCAGGATATTGGGCACCGTGCCGATGAGCGTGATGATTCCGCCCAGAAGCGCACTGAAGGCCATGGGCATCAGC
>JAKAYU010000115.1 GCA_021809525.1 Pseudomonadota bacterium
CGATCTTACGCTGGTGGGCGATCGCGGCGTGCTGCTCTCGGGCGGGCAGCGCCAGCGCATCGCCATCGCGCGGGCGCTGTTGAAGGACGCGCCCATTCTGATCCTCGATGAGGCGACCTCGGCGCTCGACAGCGAATCGGAGCGCCACATCCAGGCCGCGCTCGCCCATCTGATGCGCAACCGCACCACGTTCGTCATCGCGCACCGGCTCTCCACCGTGGAGCAGGCCGACCGCATTCTCGTGCTCGATGCAGGCGCGGTGGTCGAGAGCGGCACGCACGCCGAGCTGCTCGCGCGCGAGGGACTCTACGCGCAGTTGTACCGGCTGCAGTTCAGCGACTGAGGCCATGCAGGCGTGGCTCAACCGGCGCTGGTACGGCTCACAGGGCTCGTGCGCGGCGCTGCGGCCGCTGGAGCGGATTTACGGCGCGGCCCTCGCCCGGCGCCGCGCGCGCGCGGGGGGGGGCGAGCGGCTCGGTGCGCCGGTGATCGTGGTGGGCAACCTCACCGTCGGGGGCACCGGCAAGACCCCGCTCACCGTCTGGATCGCCCGCGAGCTCAGCCGCCGCGGCCTGCCGGTCGGGGTGATTTCCCGGGGCTACGGACGCAGTGGCTCGGACGTGCGGGTGCTCGAGCCGGACTCGAGCTGGCGCGAGGTGGGCGATGAGCCGCTCATTCTGCGTCGTAGCGGTTGTGATACCGCCGTAGGGCGCGATCGGGTGGCCGCGGCGCGTGCAGTGCTTGGGCGCGGCGCGCGAGTCATCGTTTCGGACGACGGGCTGCAGCATCTGTCGCTCGCACGCGACTGCAGCATCGTGGTCGTGGACGGCGCGCGCGGTTTCGGTAATGGCCGGCTCCTGCCGGCCGGGCCGCTGCGCGAGCCGCTGGAGCGGCTCGCGCTCGCCGATGCGCTGGTGGTGAACGGGGAGTCGGAGCACCCCTCGCTGCGCGCAGCCGCCGCGCACTTCCCGCGCATCGTGCTGCGGATGGACCTGCTGCCCGCACCGGCGGTGGCGCTCGCCTCGGGCGAGCGGCGCGCGCTCGAGACCTTCCGCGCCCGGCCAGTGCATGCGGTGGCCGGCATCGGGCATCCGCAGCGCTTCTTCCGGGATCTGCGCGCACGCGGGCTTGAGGTGCTGGAGCATCCGTTTCCCGATCACTACCCCCTGAGGGGGCCGGATTTGGCCTTCGGGGATGATCTGCCGGTACTCATGACCGAAAAGGATGCCGTAAAATGGGGCCATCCGGCCGACCCGCGGCTGTGGTTCGTGCCGGTCGAGGCGGCCTTCAGCGACGCCGATGCCGCCCGGCTCACCGAACTGCTGCGGCGCACGGTCGAATCATTTGCAAGGCCCCCTGGAGGTTAGTTCGTGGACGCCCGCCTGCTCGAAATCCTCGCCTGCCCGATCTGCAAGGGCACGCTCGTCTACCGGCGCGAGGCGGCGGTGCTGGTGTGCCGGCTCGACCGGCTTGCCTACCCGATCCGCGACGGTGTGCCGGTGATGCTCGAGGAGGAGGCCCGCCAGCTCGGCGCCGACGATCCGTTGCTCGAGCGCTGAGGCCGGGGAGGCCGTGTTCCGCATCGCCATTCCCGCCCGGGCGGGCTCGAGCCGGCTGCCCGGCAAGGCGCTCGCTGACCTCAACGGCAAGCCGATGCTGCAGTGGGTCCACGAGAAGGCCTGCGCGGCCGGGGCGCGCGAGGTGCTGATCGCGACCGATGACGAATCGATTGCGGCCGCCGCGCGCGCCTTCGGGGCCGTTGCACGCCTGACTTCGCCCGCGCACGCATCCGGCACCGACCGCATCGCCGAGCTGGCCGCGCTCGAGGGTTGGGCGGACGAGGACATCGTCGTGAATGTGCAGGGCGATGAGCCGCTGATCCCGCCGGCCGTCATCGCGCAGGTCGCAGCCGTGCTCGCAGGCTCGCCGCAGGCGGCGATCGCCACGTTGGCCACGCCCATCGACTCGCTCGAGGAGTTTCTCGATCCTAACGTCGTGAAGGTCGTGACCGACTCCCGCGGTCGTGCGCTCTATTTCTCGCGCGCGCCGATCCCCTGGAGCCGCGACGGGGCGCCGGCGGGGCTCTCGAGTCAGTCCCGCTTCCACGGCGCACGGCGCCACGTGGGCCTGTACGCCTACCGGGTGGCGGCGCTGCGCACGCTCGCGGACCTGCCGGGCTCGCCGCTCGAGGCGAGCGAGAAGCTCGAGCAGCTGCGCGCGATCGAGCATGGGCTCGTCATTCAGGTGGCCGATGCGCTCGAGCGGCCGGGGCCGGACGTCAATACCGCCGAGGATCTGCGCCGGGTGGCGCGACTCGTCCGCTGAGCGAGGCCCTTGTGCTATCTTGAGAATTGCTCGCCAAGACTCCATCTGCGAGGTGGAACTTCGCGATCCCGCGCCGCGTCCATCGTCAGGTGCGGGCGCGTTGCGGCCCCTCGGGCGGCTTTGGCCATGAGAGCTATGACCATGCGAATTTCCTCATCGGGGACTGTCCGGCGTGCAGTGCGTCTGGCGGTGGCCGGCGCGGCGCTGCTGGCGCTCGGCGCGTGCGCGACGATGCAGCCCGAGCAGACCGTCGCCTATAACGTGCCGCCGCCGAACACGACGGTGTATGCGTATCCCATGCACAATCAGTCGGCCGAGCAGCAAAGTCGCGACCGCTACGAGTGCAGTGTATGGGCGGTGCATCAGACGGGATTCGATCCGAGCGCCCCGGGCGTACCGGTGTACGACCGGGTGGTCGTGCAGGGTCCGCCGCCGGGAACGGATACGGCGATCGGTGCGATCGCCGGAGCGGTCATCGGCGCGGCGATCTCCAATCCGTGGGATCGGGGATCAGGCGCGGTATTCGGTGCCCTTACGGGGGCGATGATCGGCAGCGCCGGCGATGCGGCTAATGCCCAGGCGAACAATCAGGCCATGAGCGAAGCGGCGCGCCAACAGCAGCGGGCGCTCGACCACAAGGCCATGGATTACCGTCGTGCGCTGAGTGCCTGCCTGCAGGCGCGCGGTTATAGCGTACGATAATCCGGCGTTCGCGCGCAGTCGGCGGGGGCGGGACGGTCGCGCTGCGCTCACCAAGGCGCGCGAGCGCGCGGGGCGAGAGCCCCCACGACGCCTCAAGGCGGCTGCAGTGCGGGATGGGGGTGCCGCTGCCGGCGGCGACCCAATGGGAGTTGGTCGAGAGCGGGGCCGAGCAGTACGTCGCAGTACACGAGGAGCAGATCCGCTCGGCTGCCCAGGATGCGCTCGCGCACAACGACGACACGACGGTGAAGATCCTCAATCTCACGCGCGGCCAGCGCGCGGCGGCCCTGGGCGATGATGTCAAGGAGCGCCGTACGGGGGTGTTCAGCTCCTCGATACTCGCCTTCGGGGCCGGCGGGAAGAGCGTGCGGTTCTTTACCGGAGTGAGACAAGCCGGGGAGAACTTCGATGAGGCCCTCAGGGGCCGTTCGGGGGAGCTGCCGCCGCCGATCCGCAGGTGCGATGGGGCGGCGAACGAGCCGAAGGAGGCGTTTGCACGGAAATGACGCGCCTACCTGCCTGAATTACCGGCGCCTTGCCGCTCTTCTCTGCACACCAGCGTGCTCGAAGGCGTCAACCACCAGATCAAGGGCATCAAGCGGATGGCCTATGCGTTGCGCGATGAGGAGTACTTCTTCCTCAAGATCCGCGCCGCATTCCCCGGAAATGGGTGAAGAAGCCTATTTTTTTACGCTGGGCGGGGGCCATGCGCCGTCCTCAGTGCTCTATTGATCCTGGAGGCCCTTAGATTGCGCGGAGGGTGTGAGCGAACATGACGAACGCGACCGTACTGGTCGGATGGCGGCAGCGCTGGAATCGCAGTCTTCTGCAGTTTCTGGGGCGCCGTGTCCGCTCGTCGGTCGAGGTGGAGGATCTCGCCCAGGAGATCTACCTGCGGCTGCTGCGCGCCCCGGACCTGCTGCAGGTGCGCAATCCCCAGGCCTACTTGATGCGCGTCGCCGGCCACGTGGTGGCCGAGTGGCGGCGCGAATACCCGCCGACGGAGACGCTCGGCACCGAGGAGGGCGATGCCGTCGTCGATGAGTGCCTCCCCGAGCTCACCGTCGATGCGAAGCTGTCCGAGCAGCGGCTGAACCAGCAGCTGGCGCGGATGTCTCCGATGATGCGCGCGGTGGTGCTGCTGCGCCTGCGCGATGAACATTCGTACAAGCAGATCGCGCAGGAACTGGACCTGACGCTGCGCCAAGTGCGGCGCTACTTGGCGCGCGGCTACGAGCAGCTGCGCGCCGTACTCGATGAGTGAACAGATGCGCTCAACGGACAACAGCCGGCGGTGGAGCGAGGAGGCAGCGCACTGGTGGGTGCTGCTGCACGGGGAAGGCGCGACGGCCGCGGAGCGGCGCGAGTTCCTCGCCTGGGTGGCGCGCTCCCCGGAGCGGATCGAGGCGTACCTGGAGGTCGAGCGGCTGGTGGGCACGCTGCGCACGGGTAAGATCCGCTGGCCGGACACCTCCGTCGAGGCGCTCATCGAAGCGGCCCGGGCCTCGAGCCGGCCGGCGCCCCTGGCGCAGGCGGTTGCGCCGCCGGTGCAGATCGGCGGCACCCGGGCGGTCGGGGCGCCGCGGCGCACCCGAGCGCGGTGGGCGGCGGTCGCCGCCGCTGCGGTGGTGGCCGCCGCACTCGGTGCATGGCTGTGGCGCTCGGGCGGGGCGCAGATCTACCGAACGGGTGCGGGCGAGCAACGGTCCATCCTGCTGGCCGACGGTTCGCGGGTGACGCTCAATTGCGCATCGGCCGTCGAGGTGGATCTGCGCAGGCATCGCCGCGTGCTGCATCTGCTGCGCGGCGAGGCTCTCTTCCAGGTCAGTCACGATCCGGCGCGCCCCTTCGATGTGCATGCCGACGGTGGCGTGATCCGCGCCATTGGCACCGAGTTCAACGTCGATCTGCGCCCGCACTATGCGGCGGTCACGGTGCTGCAGGGTCGGGTGGCGGTCATGAGCGACCAGCAGGCTCACCTGCCGGTGCCGGCGGCCCCCATCGCGCCCCCGATGGGCGGCATGCCGCAGCCACGGCCGCAGCTCGAGCGCTTCCCGGCGCCGGCGGGCGCGCTGATCCTCGGCGTGGCGCAGCAGGTGTTCATCACGCCGCACGGCATGAGTGCGCCGCGGCCGGTGAATGACCTGGCGGCGACGACCGCCTGGACGCGCCGGCAGCTCGTGTTCGAGCACCGTCCGCTCGGCGAAGTGGTCGATGAACTCGACCGCGACGGCGGCCAGCACATCGTGATCGACAGTGCGCGGCTGCGCGCCCGCGAGGTAACCGGCGTGATCCAGCTCGATGACCCCGGATCGCTCCTCGAATTTCTCTCCGACGTGCCGGGCGTGCGCATTCGTCGCAGCTCTGACGGTACGAGCGTCGTGACGCTGCGACGGGCACAGCCCCGTCACGTGAGCAGCGCTCACCCGCAGGTGAATTCGCCTCGCGGCTGAAGTCTCCGCCGGCGGCTATTTATTCCCGAGGGGAGGGGGCCAACCGCGGCCAGAAGCGCTCTACATAATGAAACGAGCATCAAATGCCGCCAATCGTCACCGGGGAGGTTCTATGCATCGTCGAGGCTTGCCACTTTCCGCGCTCGCGGTGCTGCTGTGCCTGATCGGCACAGCGCCGCTCGCCAGCGCCGCTTCGGCCCGTACCTTCCGGCTCGCCATCAGCAGCCAGCCGCTTGCCGCGGCGCTGCAGGAGTTGGCGCGCCAGAGCGGCATCCAAATCATCTTCTTCTCGAAATTCGCCGAGGGCCGCGAGGCGCCGGCGGTGCGCGGCAAGGTCACCATCGACGATGCGCTGCATCGGATGCTCGACGGCACGCACCTGACGTACCGGCGGCTGAACACCAACGTGATCGAGATCCGGCCTCCGGGTGCACCGGCGGCAGCGACCTCGACACCGCAGAGCGACCCGCCGCAAATGTTCGCGGCGTTCGTCGGCGGCGGCTCGCGCAACGATCCGCCGAGCGACCCGGCGGCCGATGCGCCCGCCGACCCGACCCCGCCTGCCAGCGCGCCAATGCTCGCCGTTGCGGGACAGAATTCACCGCTGCACACCGTGATCGTGACTGGGACCCGTTCGGTCGGCATGACCGAAGCGACCTCGATGTCCCCGATCGACGTGATTACCCCGGCCACCCTGGCCGCCACGGGTACCTCGAATCTGGCCTCCGCCCTGAGCGTGCTGCTGCCCTCGTTCAACTTCCCGCAGTCCTCGATCACCGATGCCACGGATGCATCGGAGCCGGCCCAGTTGCGCGGTCTTTCGCCAAACGAAACACTGGTTCTCATCGACGGCAAGCGCGTCCACACCACCTCGATCACCAATGTCGACGGGACGGTCGGACGCGGCTCCTCGCCGGTGGACTTGAGTGCCATTCCCATCGATGCGATCGATCACATCGAGGTGCTGCGCGACGGAGCTGCGGCGCAGTACGGTTCAGGCGCCATCGCCGGCGTCATCAACATCATTCTGAAGAAGGGTCCCAACGGCGGCAACGCCGACGTTACGGTCGGCCAGTACCTCGAGGGCGATGGCCGCACCGTCTCCGGCGGTGCCGATACCGGCTTGGCGCTGGGTAAGCGCGGCTGGGTACGCGTCACGTTTGACGGCACGCGGCAGGGGTCGACCAATCGCGCTGGCCCCGATAGGCGCTTCCCGGCCGATCCGTCTTACGGAATGGTCACGATGCATTACGGCCTGCCGGAGGTCCACAGCCTGCAGGGCGCGATCAACATGCAGTATGATTTCTCCCGCGAAGCGCATCTTTACGGGTTCACGGTGATCAATCACCGCGATGTCTGGTCGAGTGGCTTCTTCCGTTCTCTCTCGCAGTACAAGACGAGCAACCCCGCGGCGGTATCCGTTTATCCGCGCGGCTATCTGCCGTACGAAGACAGCAATCTCTTCGACGATCAGGAAGTGCTCGGCGTGCGCGGCAAGCTGTTCGGATGGAACTACGACATCAGTGCCGATACCGGAGGCAACGCCTGGAAGCTCAACACCGCCGATACCTTCAACTACTCTCTCGGCAGCGCATCTCCGACGAATTTCTACATCGGGCAGACCAAGATCCGCCAGAGCATGGTGAATGCAGACTTCAAGCGAGTCTACGACCCAAGTTGGATGAAGAATGGCCTGCTGGTCGCGTGGGGTCTGAACTACGGCTACGACTCGTTCACGGTGGACGCCGGTGCGCCGGATTCTTACGCCGGTGCCGGCGCGCAGGTGTTCCCGGGCTATACTCCGGCCGATGCAGGCACGCACTCGCGCAATAGCCGGGCGATCTACCTCGACCTCGAGGCCAATTGGACCAAGAAGCTCTCGAGCGAATTCGCCGTGCGACGCGAGCAGTACAGCGACTTCGGCGGCTCGACTTCCTTTGACTTGTCGGGTCGCTACGCATTCAATCACGCGATCGCGCTGCGTGGTACGGCGACCTCCGGGTTCCTGGCGCCCTCGCTGCAGCAGGAGTACTACTCGAGCACGTCACTCATTTTCATCAACAATGTTCCGTACTCCATCCGGCAGTTTCCGGTGAACAATCCCGCGGCGATCGCCCTCGGGGCGCAGCCGCTGCGCGCGGAGAAGTCGCATAGCTACTCGCTCGGGCTCGTATTCACCCCGCACGACGGCTTGTATGCCACGCTGGATGCGTATCAGATCACGATCACGAACCGTATCGTCCTCAGTGGCAACCTTACCGGAGCGGCGGTCGGAAATTACCTGACGTCGGTCGGCATTCCATACGTCGACGGCGGTGCCTTTTTCTACAATGGTGTCGATAGCCGTACCCGCGGCGCCGATCTGGTGGGGCGGTACACGACTGAGTTGCCGCACTCTCAGCTCGCGCTGAGCGTCGGGATGAATTACAACAAGACCCAGTTGATCAGCGTGGCACCGAATCCGCCGCAGGACGGACTGAACGGCCTGGTGCTGCCAATCGTCGACCCGGAGGAACGAGGCTTCCTCACGGTTTCAACGCCGCTGACCAAGACATTTATCCTCGCCAACTGGTATGTCGGTCACTGGGTGGTGCATGGGCAGTTGACGCGTTACGGCTCGTGGACCATCCTCAGCAGCACGGCCGCGAAGTACAACCAGACCTTCGGGTCGCGCTTCATCCTCGATGCGAGCCTGTCCTACGATCTGCACCGCTGGGCGCTGACGGTCGGCGGCAACGACGTGGGCAATACTTATCCGCAGCAGAACGACAGCCTGAACAATCTCGATGGCATACTGCGCTATCCGGGCTCCTCGCCGTTCGGGCTGAGCGGTGCGTACTACTACGGCACCGTGGCGTATCGGTGGTAGGGGTGTCCGCGCGCCCAGTCAAGCGCAAGCCAGTAGCAGCAGTGAAGGGGATAGCGATGCGAAAGGTACATTTGGCCTCGACAGTGGCGGCGATGCTCGCGATGCTGCCGGCGGCGCACGCGTCCGGGGCGGTCGCCAAATCGGTGATTGCGAGTCAGGCGCTGGACTCGAGTGCGCCGCCGACCACGATTGCGGCGCTGGCGCACGATCAGCCGGTGCTCGCGCGGCACGCGATGGTGGTGACGGCGCAGCACCTGGCCACGGAGGTTGGGCTGAAGATTCTGCAGGAGGGGGGCAACGCGATTGATGCGGCCGTGGCGGTCGGTTATGCGCTTGCGGTCGTGCATCCGTGCTGCGGCAACATCGGCGGCGGTGGGTTCATGATGATCCACCTGGCCAACGGCCGCACGGTGTTTCTGGACTTTCGCGAGGAGGCGCCGCTGAAGGCGACTGCGAGGCTGTACCAGAACGCCAAGGGGCAGGTGGTGGCGGGGCTGAGCACGCAGACGTATCTGGCGGTGGGGGTGCCGGGGACGGTGCTTGGGCTCGACACGGCGCTGCGCAAGTACGGCACCATGACGCGCCAGCAGGTGATGGCGCCGGCGATCCGTCTGGCGCGCGATGGCTATGTGCTGCAGCAGGGGGACGTGGACATTCTCGATACGCGCGTGAAGGATTTCGCGCAGCACCCGAATGTCGCGGCGATCTTCCTCGATCATGGCAAGCCGTATGTGGCGGGCCAGAGGCTGCGCCAGCCGCAGCTGGCGCGCACGCTGGAGCTGATTTCCCGCGAGGGCAGCGGCGCGTTTTACCGCGGCTCGATTGCCCGGGCGATCGTGGCGGCGAGCCGCGCGCACCACGGGATCCTGTCGATGAAGGACTTCGCGCACTACACGGTGCAGTGGGCGAAGCCGGTGGAGTGCCGCTATCACGGCTACACCATCATGTCCGATCCTCCGCCGAGCTCAGGCGGGGTGACGATCTGCGAGATTCTGCAGATCATCAAGCCGTATCCGTTCTCCAAGTGGGGTTACGGTTCGGTGAACAGCATTCACTATCTGGTCGAGGCCGAGCGGCGGGCGTTTGCCGACCGCAACACGTACCTTGGCGATCCGGCCTTCGTGCACAACCCCATCGCCCGGCTGCTCTCGGCGGGGCACGCGGCGAAGCTGCGCGCGAGCATTCGCCCGGATGCGGCGACGCCTTCGGTCAAGATCAAGGGCAGCCTGGGTCCGTACGAGGGCACCGACACGACGCATTACTCGATCGTTGATCGCCACGGCAACGCGGTGGGTGTGACCTACACGATCAATTATCTGTTTGGACTCGGGCAGATCGCCGGGAACACCGGTTTTTTCCTCAACAACGAGATGGACGACTTCACCTCCAAGCCCGGGGTGCCGAACTCCTTCGGCCTGGTGCAGGGCAAGGCGAACGAGATCGAGCCGGGCAAGCGGCCGCTGAGCTCGATGGCCCCGACCATCGTGCTGCGGGGCAAGCGGCTGTTCATGGTGACCGGCAGCCCTGGGGGCTCTACGATCATCTCGACCACGCTCGAGAGCTTCCTCAATGTGGTGGATTTCGGCATGAACGTGCAGCAGGCGGTGGATGCGCCGCGGGTGCATCAGCAGTGGTATCCGGATGTGGTGTTTGCCGAGCCCGGATTGATGAGCCCGAGTGTGCAGCGGCGGCTGCGTGCGATGGGCTACCGCTTCAAGATCATCAAGTCCTGGGGCGCGGATGAGGCCATTGTGGTCAATCCGCGCACGCACATGCTGGAGGGCGCCAATGACCGGCGTCGGCCCTCGGGACTGGCCGCGGGCTACTGAGCGGGCATGGCAAGCCGGCCTGCTCAGGCCGGCTTGCCGCCGAACTGCCCGGCAAGCACGCTCTTGAGCTGCTTGAGGTCGTGGATGCGCTCGGCGCACCGGTGCGCCGGGATCCAGCTGAAGATCGCGCGGTTGCGGGAAGATCTCGATGCGATCGAGTGACTTGTCGCGCTTTTGCGCGACGCGGCGCAACGGTTTCCCTTGCGAGCGTGCATCGCTGTCTCGATCGCGCCTCAGCCAGAGGCCCGCGCACGGCGGAGGCTCTTGGCGCACATCCCCACACGGAACTGTCCCCTTTCACCTGCTCTATGCGCGCTGTCAGGGGCAATTGGCGCAGCCCGCGGGCGGGAATATCAAGACGTTGCACTTCAAGAACACGCTGGGGAGCCTGGACTCCCCGGTGAGCGATCGGTGCTTTTCGCTGTATGACTGGGCGAGGCTCCGCACCACCCAGGGGGCGCTCAAGCTGCACCTCGCGTTGGATCTCGACGGATACCTGCCGGGCTTTGCGGTGATCACGACCGGTAACGT
>JAKAYU010000005.1 GCA_021809525.1 Pseudomonadota bacterium
GCGACATGCGGCGCCATTGGTGAAAACGCTGCTGCGCCTTGCGCCGCTCGGCCGGGCTCATGCGCAGCCAGATCCGGCTGCCGCGCGCGAGCGCGCGCTGCCGGGCCGGCGGCAACTGCGCCCACCGTGCGCGCAGTTGGCCGAGCAGCCGCTGCTGCGCGGAGGACAGCGCCGACCAGGGCACTGCGGAGGCGCCGGCCGCGGCCTGTTGCGCCCCGGCCCACGCGGGCGCAAGCGCCAACAGCACTGCCAACACAACGATGCGCCAGTTCCGGGACATCAGCCGGGTGCCTTATGCTTCGCCGGCGGACGCGCGACGCTCGTCTGGGCCTTCGCCGGCGCTGGCGCCACGGGCTTGGCGTTGCCCAAGTTCAGTTGTGACAGGTAGACCATCCACTTGCTCCCCTCGGAGCGCCCGCCATGGCCGGCCGGATCGCTCTCGCCCAGGAACTCCAACAGCTGCAGCCGCACTTGTTGGTGGTTGCGGCGCGGCGACGGCGCGGCGGCGCGCGCGCCGGGCGCGAGCGCCGCGCTGAGAAGCATCGCCGCCGCTGCTGCCGACCATCGTTCAGCCGCCATTCTTGTCCGGCTCGTCATCGGCTGTCCCCGAGGCGCGCGTGCTGCGCGCCTGTGCGGCCGCCCACTCGTAGAACTGCCCGCCGCCGCCTTCCACCAGCGCCAGCCCATCGCGATCGGTCAACAGCGTCAAATCCTCGGCCGTCACCGCCGCGCCGCCCGCCGCGAACTGCGGGGGTGCACTGCGGTGGGGCATCCCGATCATCACCCACGCCGCCGCCGCCGCAAGCACGCCCGCCGCAGGCAGCCAGATCCGCCGTCTGCGCAGGCTCTGGCGCCACGCGCCACGACCGAGATCCGCCCGAGCCAGCGCCGCATGACGCGCCTGAGTCAGCCGTGAACGCACATGGCCGCTCACCGCGTCCGCATCGCGCGCCAGCAGCTCACGCAGTTGTCGCTCGAATGTCCTCACATCGTCGGATGCGCTCATTTCAGATCACCCAGTTGCGCCCGCAGCGCCCGCAACGCACGGAAATAGTGGGTCTTCACGCTCCCTTGGGAGCAGCCCATCGCACGCGCGGTCTGGGCGACATCCAGCCCTTCGAGGGTGCGCAGCAGAAACACCTGCTGCTGGCGGCGTGGCAGTCCGCCGAGCGCACGCTGCACCGCCGAGAGGGTCTCGTCGATCTCGATGCGCCGAGGCAACGGCAGCTCCGGGCTGACCGCGGTCGCCAGCGGATCGCTCGCCTCGTCGGCCTCGGCGGTGAAGGGCAGCCACGCCATGACCCGCTCGCGCACACTGCGCCGCCGCTGCAGGTCGCGGATGCGGTTCTCCAGAATCCGGTAGAAGAGAGGCTTCCACTCCTCGGCGGGACGGTCTGCGTAGGCGCGCGCGAGCTGCAGCATCGCGTCCTGGACGGCATCCAGGGCGTCGTCCTCGTGCCGCAGGGCGGCCTGCGCGATGCGGAATGCCTTCAATTCTACGCTCGCCAGGAACTGGCCGAGCGCGCGCTGAGCAATCTGGGCATTCGAATCTGGACGATCCACGTCGCCGCGTCGGGCAGCCGGCATGCTATAAGGCGAGGCGAGCGTAGCAGACTCTGGCATAGCCCGTATAACGCGACCCCACCCTGTCGGTTGACGGCGACGGAGACGGCGAGGGCAACGGGCGGATCGTACCGCAGACTTTTCAAGAACTTGGCATGTCTCCCGCCCCCGTCCTGCGCGTAGCGCTCCCGACACCGCTGCGCCAGCTGTTCGATTACCGCGCCACCGCCGAGCGCATCGAGCCCGGCATGCGCGTGCGCGTGCCCTTCGGGCGCCGGCGCATGATCGGGGTGGTCATGACCCGCGCTGCGGCCTCGGACCTCCCCGAGGAGAAGCTCAAGACCGTCCTCGAGACGCTGGACGAGCGGCCGGTGTTCGACGCGGGGCTTCTCGAGCTGCTGCAGTGGGCAGCCGGCTACTACCACCATCCGATCGGCGAGGTGATTGCGGCGGCGCTGCCGAAGGCCCTGCGCCTGGGTGCGAGCCTCGCTGCGCAGGAGGAGCGCTGGTGGCTCACGCCTGCCGGCCGTGCCGCCTGTGCGCAGGGCGAGCCGCGGCGCGCGCCGCGTCAGCGGGAACTGCTCGCGGCGCTGCTGGCCGGCGCACGAGCCTCGCACGAGCTGCGTGCGCAGTTCGGAGCATCCTGGCGCGCCGCGGTGCGCCCGCTCGGCGAGCGTGGCTGGCTCGAATCGGCGCTCGCGCCCTGCGCGGCCCCGCCCCCTGCCGATCCGCCGCCCTCGCCCCGCAGCGCACCGCCGCTCAATGAGGAGCAACAAGTGGCCGCCGAGCGCATCCAGGCTTCGCTCGGACGGTTCGGGGCATTTGTACTGCAGGGGGTCACCGGCAGCGGCAAGACGGAGGTCTACCTGCGTGTGACCGAACAGGCGCTCGCGCAGGGCCGCCGCGCGCTCGTGCTGGTGCCGGAAATCGGTCTGACCCCACAGCTCGTGGGACGCTTCCGCGAACGCTTCGCGGTGCCCATGGCGGTGCTGCACTCCGGACTGACCGACCAGGAACGGCTGCTCGCGTGGCGCGAAGCGTACGCCGGCGGGGCGCGCATCGTGCTCGGCACGCGCTCGGCGGTGTTTGCGCCAGTAGCGAATCTCGGTGTCATCATGGTCGATGAAGAGCACGACGCCTCGTATAAGCAGCAGGACGGCGGCTTCCGCTACTCGGCGCGCGACCTGGCGGTGATGCGCGCCCGCGGCGCGCAGGTCCCGGTCGTGCTCGGCTCGGCCACTCCCGCCATCGAGACGCTGCACAACGTCGCAGCGGGCCGCTACACGCCTCTGACGCTCACCCGGCGCGCGGTACAGGCCGCCCCTCCCCGGCTGGCGCTGATCGACCTGCGCGCCCATGCCCACACCGGTGGACTCGCCACGCCCGCGGTGCAGGCCATCGAGCGCCACCTCGGCGCCGGCGGCCAGACATTGGTGTTTCTCAATCGGCGCGGTTATGCGCCGACTCTGGCGTGCACCGCGTGCGGCTGGGTCGCGCCCTGCCGGGACTGTGATGCGCGCCTGACCGTGCATCTCGGCGCGCGCGCCCTGCGTTGCCATCACTGCGGCGCGCAGGCGCCCCTGCCTGAGCGTTGCCCGCAGTGCGGCTTCGCAGTCAAGCCGGTGGGCCAGGGCACCGAGCGCCTGGAGGAGACGCTCGGCCAGCTGTTCCCGGGGGTGCCGTGCGTGCGGCTCGACCGGGACGTGGTCCGGCGGCGCGGGGATCTCGAGGCGGCGGTGCAGCGCATCGCCTCGGGCGAGGGCCGCATCCTGGTCGGCACGCAGATGGTGACCAAGGGACACGACTTTCCGAACGTGACGCTGGTGGTGGTGCTGAACGCCGATCAGGGGCTGTTCAGCACGGACTTCCGCGCCGCGGAACGCCTGGCGCAGACCATCGTGCAGGTCGCCGGCCGCGCCGGGCGCGGCACGCGGCCCGGCGAGGTGCTGATCCAGACCGAATTCCCGGACCATCCCTTGCTCACCGGTCTGCTGAGCGAAGGCTACGAAGGCTTCGCGCGCACCGCGCTCGCGGAACGGCGGCAGGCCGGCTGGCCGCCCTTCAGCCGCCTCGCCGCCGTGCGCGATTCGGCGCGCACCGCGGAGGCCGCGCTGCAGTTCCTGACCGAGGCGCGGGCGCTCGCGCAGGGGACACGCGGCGTGCGCCTGCTCGGCCCGGTGCCCGCCGCGATGGCCAAGCGCGCCGGCCGCTACCACGCGCAGCTGCTGATCGAGAGCCCCGAGCGCGGCGGACTGCATCGGTTCCTGGAGGCGTGGCTGCCGCAGCTCAACGGCCTGCCGGGCGCGCGCTCCGTGCGCTGGGCACTCGATGTCGATCCGATGGAGCTGTTTTAATCGGGTAGAATTCTCTGTTTCCTCTGGTCCGGACCCGATTTCCTTGAAGCAGCAACTCGAGCAACTCCTCGCCGGCGCACTAGCCGCCCTCGGCGGCGCGCTCGGCGAGCCCGCCGCGGCGGCAGCCGTGACGGTCGAACGCGCGCGCGATGCGCGTCACGGGGACTTTTCCTCCAACATCGCGCTGCGCCTGGCCAAGGCGGCGCGCAGCAATCCGCGCGAGCTCGCCCAGCGCATCCTCGCAGCCCTGCCGCCGAGTCCTCTGGTGCTGCGCAGCGAGATCGCTGGCGCCGGATTCATCAATTTCTTCCTGTCCCCGGCGGCCTACGGCGAGGAGCTGGCGGCGATCCACGAGCGGGCCGAGCGCTACGGACACAGCACGCTCGGCCACGGCGAGCGCGTGCTCCTGGAGTTCGTCTCGGCCAACCCCACGGGGCCTCTGCACGTCGGCCACGGACGCCAGGCGGCATACGGTGCGACGCTCGCCAACATCCTGGTGGCTGCCGGCTTCACCGTGGCGCGCGAGTACTACATCAATGACGCCGGCCGCCAGGTCGACATCCTGGCGGTCAGCGCCTGGATGCGCTACCTGGAGGCGTGCGGAGAGACGCTGCCGTTTCCCGAGAACGGGTATCGCGGCGATTACGTGCGGTCGATCGCCGCGCGGCTGCACGCCAGCGAGGGCGACGGTCTGCGGCGCGCAGCGGCGAGCGTGCTCGCCGGACTGCCTCCCGATGCGCCCGCGGGCGACAAGGAGGTGTACATCGATGCGCTGATTGCGCGCGCCCGGGAGCTGATCGGCGCCGAGGCGTTCGCCCGAGTGCTCGAGCAGTCGCTCGCGCAGATGCTGGCGGACATCCGCGAGGACCTCGAGCAGTTCGGTGTGCGTTTCGATCGCTGGTACTCGGAACGGGAACTTGAGCGGAGCGGCGCGATCGACCGGGCGCTCGCACGCCTGGAGCGTGACGGCCGACTGTATCAGCAGCAGCGCGCGACTTGGTTCCGTGCCACGTTATTCGGCGATGAGAAGGACCGGGTGGTGGTGCGCGAGAACGGTCAGAAGACGTATTTCGCCTCCGACATCGCCTATCACCTGCAGAAGCGCGAGCGCGGCTTTGAGCGCCTGATCGACGTGCTGGGCGCCGACCACCACGGCTACGTAGCGCGCGTGCGCGCCGGACTCACCGCCATGGGCGAGCCGGGCGAGAGCCTGGAAGTCAATCTCATCCAGTTCGTCAGCCTGTTCCGCGGCGGTCAAAAGGTCCCCATGGGCAAGCGTGAGGCGCAGTTCGTGACGCTGCGCCAGCTGCGCGAGGAAGTCGGCAACGACGCCTGCCGCCTGTTCTACCTGATGCGCAGCCACGATCAGCCGCTCGATTTCGACCTGGAGCTGGCCAAGTCACGCACCAACGAGAACCCCGTCTACTACATCCAATACGCTCACGCACGCGTCGCCAGCGTCCTGAAGCAGATGGCGGCCCGCGGGCTGCAGTTCGACCGGGCGGAAGGCCTGGCACACACTGCGCTGCTCACCAGCGCTCACGAGCAGGCGGCGCTCGCCTGCGTGACACGCTACGCCGAGGCGCTCGAGCAGGCGGCCGTGAATCGCGCGCCGCACACGCTGGTGCATTACCTGCGTGAGCTCGCCAATGCGCTGCACACGTATTACAACGCCGAGCAGTTCCTGGTCGAGGACTCCAAGATACGCAATGCGCGCCTGGCGCTCGTGATCGGCGTGCAGCAGGTGCTGCGCAACGGCCTCGGTCTGCTCGGCGTGAGCGCGCCCGAGAGCATGTGAAGCGATGTCCCAGCTCACCCGTGACTACAAGGGTGCCGGACGCCGCCCCAGTTCGCCCGGCGGGCTGAAGGAGTTCCTGCTGGGCGCACTGGCGGGCGCGCTGCTCGCCGGACTCGGCACGGCACTGGTGATGCACCATATGCGCGGTTCGGCGAGCGCCTGCGCGGCGGGCGGCTCCGCCGCACAGACTGCCGCGCCCCCGGCCGCCCCAGCCACAAACACTCGAGCGGCGCAGCCCCGCAGCAACAGCCGCAAACCCGTGCTCGCTCAAACGGACACGCCTACGGCGGCGCATGCCAAGGCTGCACCGGCGCAGCCTCAGTACGATTTCTACCAGATGCTGCCGAACCTCAAAGTGATCGTGCCGCCGCCGACTGCCCCCGGGGCGACCGCCGTCGGCCCCAACGGCCGCACCGAGTTCGCCGGCTATGTCCTGCAGGTCGGCGCCTACCGCGACGAAGCGCAGGCGCAGCGGATCGTCAACTATCTCGACAGCCTCGGCATCCTGGCGCACATCAATCCCATGCACGACGGCAGCGCCACGCTGTACCGGGTGCGCATCGGCCCGATCATCGAGCAGTCGGAGCTCAATCGCTTCCGCGCCGTGCTGAAACGCATCGGCTACCCCGGGGTGCTCATACCGGGGGCCACTCACTGAGCCGCGCGACTCAATCCTCCGCGATCGAGCGGAAATCCAACCCCAGCGAGCGCAGTTTGCGATACAGGTGGGTGCGCTCCATGCCGACGCGCTTGGCGAGCTGCCCCACCTTGCCGTTGCACAGCAGCAGCTGTTGCTGCAGGTAGGCGCGCTCGAACTGCTCGCGCGCCTCGCGCAGCGGCAGCGCCAGCAGATCCTGCTTGACCAGCGGCTCGCCGGCCGGTGCCTGCACGGCAAGCTCACGCTCGACTTCCTCCAGACCGATCTCCTCGCCGCCGCCCTGCAGCAGCAGGCGGTGCACGAGATTCTTCAGCTCGCGCACGTTGCCCGGCCAGGGGTAGTTGCGCAGCCGGTTCTGCGCGGCGACGCTGAAGTGGCGCAGCGGCAGCCCCTCGGAGTCGACCAGACGGTCGACGTGATGGCGCAGCAGCTCGGGCACGTCCTCCGCGTAGTCGCGCAGCGGCGGCACACGCACGATCAGCGTGTTCAGATCACCGAGCAGGTCGCGGCGCAGGGCCGAGCCGGCGCGGTTCTCGACCCCCGGCTGCGCCGATGAGACCAGCCGCGCGCGCAGCTCGATCGGTTCGCCGCCGCCGAGCGGCGTGAAGCGCCCAGACTCGATCGCCCCGACCAGCAGCCGCTGCGCCCCCGGCGGCAGATCCTCGAGCTCCTGGATGAACAGCGTGCCGTCGGCGGCCTGCTCGAGCAGACCCGGCCGGCGCGTGCCGTTGTCGACCGAGCCGAACAGGCGGCTCTCGGCGTCCGCATCGCGCAGGCTGCTCGCCACCAGCGTCACGAACGGCGCACCGGCGCGCGGGCCGCGCCCGTGCAGATAGCGGGCGAACACCTCCCGTCCCGAGCCCGGCTCGCCGATCAGCATCACCGCAGAGGTGTGGGTGGCGATCTGCTGCAGCTCGGCGCGCAGTTGCTGCATGAGCTTGCTCTTGCCGGCCGGCATCATCAGCGCAGGCACGAACAGCTTGCCGGCCTGGCGCCTGCGCCGGCCGGCGTCGAGCGCCCGCTCCACGGTGCGCAGCAGCTTCGCGAGCGACAGCGGCTTCTCCACGAAATCAAACGCGCCGAGCCGCGTGGCCTCCACTGCGGTCTCCACAGTGCCGTGCCCGGACATCATCACGACCGGACAGCCGTCGGAGGCGGAAGTCGACCATTCGCGCAGCAGCGTGATGCCGTCCACATCGGGCATCCAGATATCGAGCAGCACCAGATCGGGCGTCTGCCGGGCGCGCGCGGCGCGCGCCTGCGCCGCGTTCGCGGCGATTTCGACCACGTAGCCTTCCTCGGAGAGAATCTCCTTCAGCAGGCCGCGAATATCCGCCTCGTCATCGACCACCAGGATGTGTGCCGCACTCATGCTTGCTCGCTCCGCAACGACTGCCGTTTTTCTTGTACCTCGGACCGCTTGCCGAACGCCACCGGCAGAGCGACCCGGATCCGGGCCCCTCCCTCCGGTCGGTTGTCGGCGTCGATCCGGCCCCCATGTTCCTCGACGATCTTCTTGACGATCGCGAGCCCCAGCCCCGTGCCCTTGGGCTTGCTGGTGACGTACGGATCGAAGATCCGCCCGAGCAGGTCCGCCTGAAAGCCCGGTCCATTGTCACACACGCTCACCAGCGCGAAGGCGGTCGCACCGCCCTCGAGCCGCGTGCTGATCTCGAGCCGCGGCTCGGGATGCCCCTCGAGCGCCTCGAGCGCGTTGGTCAAGAGGTTGTTCAGGATCTGACGCACCCGCCCGCGGTCGGCCTCGATGGCGCTCAGGCGCGCATCCAGATCGAGCGTGATGGTCGCACGCGGATCCTGCGAGCGGTACAGATCGGCCACCTCGGTGACCAGCTGATTGAGGCTGAAGCGGCTGACGTGCATCTCCGGGGCGCGCGCGTACTCGCTGAAGGCATTGACCATCTGCTGCATGCTCTCGACCTGCTGCACGATGGTGTGCGTGGAGCGCTCCAGGAACTCCCCCTCCGACGGCGCGAGAATCGGCAGCAGCCGCCGCCGCACCCGCTCGGCCGACAGCTGAATCGGCGTTAGAGGATTCTTGATCTCGTGCGCCAAGCGCCGCGCCACCTCGCCCCAGGCGGCATCGCGCTGTGCCTCGAGCAGCGCAGTGATGTCGTCGAAGACGATGACGTAGCCCATATCGCCGCTTTCCCCGGGCAGGGGCGTGCAGGCGCACATCAGCGTCACCATCCGCCCCGGCTTGCCGAGGTCGATCTGCTCGCGCCACTCCTCGCGACCGCGCGCGAAGCGCACCGCCAGCGCCGCCACGAACTGGCCGAGCCGCTCGTTGCCGGCCGCCAGGTCCGGCAGCGCCCGCCCGGTCCCGGCCGACAGATCGGTGCCGAGAATCCCGCCGGCCGCCCGGTTCGCCATGCGCACCACCAGGTTGCGATCGACCGCGAGCACGCCGGTGGACAGGCGCGCCAGGATGATCGCGAGCCGCTCGCGCTCGCGCTCGACGGCCTGCTGGCTGCGGGTCGCCTCATCGTGCGCACGCCGCAGCCGCTTGGTCATGTCGTTGAACGAGTGCACCAGATAGCCCATCTCGTCGCGCGAGGGCAGCGTGATGCGGGTCGCGAAGTCGCCCTTGCCCACCGCACGCGTGCCGGCGATCAGGTCCTGCACCGGGCGCGCCAGCCGTTCGGCCGAGAGGATCGCCCCGTGAATCGCCGCGAGCATCGCCAGCAGAAGCACCAGGGTGAGCGTCAGGCGGAAGCTGTACTTCAGCGGCTCGCGCAGCG
Source organism: Pseudomonadota bacterium (assembly GCA_021809525.1). Lineage (GTDB taxonomy): Bacteria > Pseudomonadota > Gammaproteobacteria > Steroidobacterales > Steroidobacteraceae > 13-2-20CM-66-19. The sequence goes on from JAKAYU010000005.1 coordinate 9,133, forward strand.
CCGTGAGGTTGCCATAGCGCGAATAAGAGCGCTGCACGGCGTCCGAAAGCGCCGAGAGCTGCGCGGGCACCGGATACACCGCCATGAGGTAGCGCCGGCCCGATGCGCCCGCGGATTGCGCGAGCGGCACGCCGATGCGGATGACGAACCGGCCGTTCGCCTGCGGCTCGAGGCTTACGTAGGTCCGCCGCTCGCTCACGGTGCGCACCAGGTCGGCTGGCGGCGCGAGCGGCACGTCCGAGAGCGGATCCTCGAGGCTAGCGGCGAGCACACGCTCGTTGGCGCCGTAGAGCACGATCTCCCGAGCGGAGTCGGCGCGGCGCGCCTGATCGAGCTGCCCCTGGATCCGCAGCGCCGAGTGCCCGAACAGCGAGCGCGCCAGCACGGCCGTGCGGTGCGACTCGGCCTGCACGCGCAGATCGAGGGCCGAGCGCGACAGCACCAGCGCGTCCTTCAGGCCCTCGCGCACCTCGACGCGGAACCAGCTGTCGATGCCCCGATCGATGAACTCCAGGGAGGAAAAATAGACGATCAGCAGCGGCGCGATCACCAGCGCGCCGAAGATCATGACCGTGCGCGCGGTCAGGCGCGAGCCCGGCACGTGATTGCGGAAGTCGCGCACCAGCTGCCACAACCGGCGCGCGAGCAGCACGATCAGCACGAATACGCCGATGACGTTGAGCAGCACGATCCAGGGCTGCAGCCGGCCGAACTCCGAGGAGTTCTGCGCGCTCTTGGCCAGCAGCAGCAGCGCCGCGAGCCCGATGAGGCTCCACAGCGCGATCGCGGCGATCGCGCGCGCCCGGCCGCGGCGCGGCGGTCCGCTCACACCGGCAGCGACCATGAGTACCACGCGCTCTCGCGCTGCCAGTCATCCGTCCAGAACAGGAGCGCCCGCAGCGATGCAGGCAGCTTGCCTCGACGCACGCCGGCGCGGACGCTGATGATGTAGCGACCGCTGTGCAATTGCGACTCGACCAGAATGGGCCAGTCGCGCACGCGCTCCAGGTAATCGAGCGCCTTCTTGACGGTATCGAAGCTGCGCTCCGCACCGCTTTGCACGTCCCGCACCACGTAGCGGCGCGTGACCACATGGTAGGCGAGCTCGCGGTGCAAGGTCAGATCGATGACCGTGGCATTGAACCAGAACCGGCGCACCTGCTCGATCCGGGTTTCCACATCGAAGCTCAGCGTCACCCCGTTCTGCAGCGCCTTGAGAATCGTCGGGTTGAGCGGATAGGTCACCTGCGCGTTCAGTTCGATCACGCCGTGGTCGAAATTGACGTACGCCGAGCGCACCGCCAGCGTGCCGTCGAGCGCGCTCGCGCCTGCCACGGTGCGTGCCACTGCAAGCACTAGCAAGGCCAGAGCGATCCCCAGCGAGTGAGGCACACGCGCGTGCGCCGACGCCCTCCCCCGCGCCCGTCGCGAACCCGCTCGTGGCATCAATGCAACGACCGAACGCGTAAATCCCCCTTGGCCAGAACGATATCAGGATGCCGGCGTTGTCTTTTCGATACAAGCATAATAGAAGCCGTCCGTGTCCGCCGCACCCCCAGCCAGCAATTGCGCGCCGTAGGGGCAGAGCACCGCGCCGGCGGGCAATTGCGCCGCCGGCAGCGCGACGGGCCGCGCCTGCGGTTCCCCGGCGAGCAACCGCGCCACGACCCCCTCGTTTTCCGCTGGCAGCACCGAGCAGGTCGAGTACAGCAGCCGCCCCCCGGGAGCGAGCAGCCGGAAGGCCGCGCCAAGGATCTCGAGCTGCGTGGCCACAAGCTGTGCAATATCCTCGGCGCGGCGCAGCAGCTTGATATCCGGGTGGCGACGGATCACGCCGGTGCCCGAGCAGGGGGCGTCGACCAGGATGCGCTCGAAGGGCCGGCCGTCCCAGAAGCTCGCCGGGCGGCGGACGTCGGCGGCGACCAGATGCGCACTCAACTTGAGCCGCGAGAGTGTCTCGGCCACCCGCTCGAGGCGGGCCGGGTCGATGTCGAGGGCCCACAGCTCGAGCGCACCGTTCCGCTCCAGAATGTGCGCCGTCTTGCTGCCCGGCGCGGCACAGGCGTCGAGCACCCGCATGCCGGGCAACGCATCGAGCAGCGGCGCGGCCAGCTGTCCCGCCGCGTCCTGCACCGACACCCACCCCTCGGAAAATCCGGGCAGCGCCGTGACGGGCACCGGCGGCTCGACCGAGATGGCGGTCGGACCGGCCGCACCAGCGATGCCATCGAGAGGCCGGCCTGAGAGCCCTGCGCACGCCAGGTCCTGCAGGTACTGCTGTGCCGGGCGCAGCTGCGGATTGAGCCGCAGCGTCAGGGGCGGATGCGCATTGTTCGCCGCGAGGATCGCTTCGGACTGCTGCGGCCAGGCCGCCTGCAGGAGCGCGACCAGCCATCTCGGGTGCGCGCTGCGGCGCGCCGGATCCTCGTCCACGCGCGCGAAGAGTGCTTCGCGCTGCGCGACCAGCTTGCGCAGAACGGCGTTCACCAGGCCGCTGGCGTGCGCGTGACGCAAGATCCGCGCCGCGTCGACCGCCGCGTGGACGGTCTGCTGGGGCGCGTTGCGGGAGTATTCGATCTGGTGTGCCGCCGTGACGAGCAGAGCGTGCACATCGCGGCCGAGCGCGTGCGGCCGCGCGAGCAGGCCGTCGACGGCCGGCTGCAGACGCAGATACCAGCGCATCGTGCCCAGGGCGATGGCGCGCACCGCGGCACGGCGCGCACTCGCCTCGAACGCCGCGAGGGCCGTGTCGGCCGACTGGCCGGTCAGCACCGCCGCCACCGCGCGCGCGGCATCCGCCAGCGTGGCGGCCGCCGGGTTTTCAGGACGATTCAACGCGACCGACCGAGCCGCATGGGCGGCTGCAGGCGGCTGTGACCGCTGGCGAACACTCCGGCGCACTGCGGCGCGCCCCCCGGCCGCTGCAGCGTGAGCAGGTCGAGGCTCCCGACGCCGCATTGCACGCGCAGATACCCGTCGCGATGATTGCCGTCGGCCTGCAGAAGGGTGCCCGGCAGCGCGCCGCTCCCGTCAGCCTCGGGCGCGAGGCGGGCCGCATGCACCAGCAGGCGCTCCTCGGCGCCGCTGGCCGGATCGATCCACACCGTCTCGGCCGTGACGCGCGGGCGCAGCGCCCGGATCTGGCGCTCGATCTCGACCGCCGGGCGCCGCCAGTCGATCTGCGCCTCGCGTTTCTCTAGCTTACGGGCGTAGGTGACGCCTTCGGCGGGCTGCGGCGTGGCGCTCAGCGTGCCGCGCGCGAGGCCCTCCAGGGCTTCAAGCAGCAGCGGTCCGGACAGCTCGGCGAGGCGGTCATGCAGGCTTCCGCCGGTATCGGACGGCTCGATAGGAACGCGCCGCTGCAGCAGGATCGGACCGGTGTCGAGACCGGCCTCCATGCGCATCACCGTGAGTCCCGTTTCGGCATCTCCGGCCAGCAGTGCGCGCTCGATCGGCGCCGCCCCACGCCAGCGGGGCAGCAGCGAGGCGTGAACATTCAGGCAGCCGAGCGGCGGCAGATCGAGCACTGCCTGCGGCAGGATCAGCCCGTAGGCGACCACCACGAGCACCTCGGGCCGCCACTCGAGCAGCGCCGCCCAGTCGGCCGGGGTCTTCAGAGCCGCCGGCTGGCGGACCGGAACGTATGCCTCGGCCGCGAGCTTCACCGGGGAGGCGCTCAGCTGCCGCCCGCGCCCCCTGGGCCGGTCAGGCTGGGTGAGGACTCCGACGAGCCGATGACGGGAATGCTGCAGCGCCTGCAGCACCGGCACGGCAAATTGCGGCGTCCCCGCGAACGCCACGCGCAATGCATTCGGCTCGGACACCGGGTCGGCCAGTCACAATGGCGCAGGCACCGCAGCGCCGCGCTGCTGGGCCCGGACCTTGCGCTCCTTCTCCAGCTTCTTGCGGATGCGATCGCGCTTGAGGCTGGAAAGATAGTCCACGAACAGCTTGCCCTCGAGGTGATCCATCTCGTGCTGCACGCACACGGCGAGCAGCTCGGCACAGTCGCGCTCGAAGAGGTGCCCGTTGCGGTCCTGCGCGCGCACCCGGATGCGCGCAGCGCGCTTGACGGCGTCGAACACCCCGGGCACCGACAGACAGCCCTCCTCGGTGCTCGCCTCCCCCTCGCGCTCGATGATTTCGGGGTTGATCAGCACCAGCGGCTCGTTGTGCGTCTCCGAGACATCGATGACAATGAGGCGCAGGTGCGCGTCGACCTGCGTGGCCGCGAGGCCGATGCCGGGCGCCGCGTACATGGTTTCGAGCATGTCGTCGACCAGCCGGTGCAGGCGGGTATCGAACCGGGTGACGGGCTGCGCCCGCGTGCGCAGCCGCGGGTCGGGAAACTCAAGTATGGTTCTGAGCGCCATGAATGCTTGGAGTTGCAATAGGGGGCGTGGTTCCGGACCGCCCGGCCGGGCTGCCGGCCGCGACGCGACCGTGACCGGATGCACAGCTTGACATTAAATCGCCGTACACGGGGAGCCGTCATGCAATTATACGCGGCCATGGCGTCGAAACAGATTCGCTGTGCCCGCCTTCTGCTGGCGGGCGGGATACCGGCCCTCCTGGCGGCCTGCGCGGCCACCCATGGGGCAAGCCGGCAGACGTTGGCTATGCCGCCACCGCCGAGCCCTCCGCCGGCCGCTGCCACGGCAGCGCCGCCGCCAGCGGCCGCGACGCAGCAGGCCACGCCGATCATCCGCCGCAGCGCTCCCATGACCTATACGGTCAAGCGGGGCGATACGCTCTGGGGCATCGCCTCGAAGTTCCTGCGCGATCCGTGGGACTGGCCCGAGGTCTGGTACCTCAACCCCCAGATCCACAATCCCCACCTGATCTACCCGGGCGACGTGCTGGCGCTCGCCTACGGCCGCAACGGCAAGCCCTCGATCCGCATCGTGCGCGCCAGCCCCCTGCGCGCGCAGGCGGGCGGGGAGCCGACTATCCGGCTAGAGCCGCATCTGCGCAGCAAGCCGATCACGGCGGCCATCCCCACCATCCCGTACTCGGCGATCGCCGCGTTCCTGGCCCGGCCTGTGGTGCTCACCGCCGGGCAAATCCGCCGCGCCCCGCACGTGATCGCCTTCCGCAACCAGCACCAGATCGCCGGGACCGGCTCGATCGCCTACGTGAGCAGCCTAGGCCCCCACCCGCACAGCCGCTACAGCGTGATCCACGTCGGGCGCAAGCTGCGCGAACCGGGCGACTTCGGCTTCGGGCACGTGTTCGGCTACCTCGGCACCTACACCGCCACGGCGGTGATCACCGCCGACGGCCATCCGGCCACGGCGGTGCTGACTCACTCGGCGCGCGAAACGTTCCGCGGCGACCGCCTGATCGCCGCTGACACACGCGCGCCGCTCACGGTCGAGCCGCGCGCCCCCTCGCGCCCGGTTCGCGGCAGGATCATCTGGGTGGTCGGCGGCACGGGCGGCGGGGCGGACCTCGCCGGCCAGTACGACATCGTGGTCATCAACCGCGGCAGCCGCGCCGGGCTTGCTCCCGGGGACGTGCTCGCCGTCGATCACCACGGCTCGGTGGTGCACGATACCCATGGGACGTTCGCGTGGCTCTTGCACTCCCTCGGCTCGATGGGGCGCACGTTCTCCCCGCGCGTGAAGCTGCCCAACTATCGCGCCGGCACGCTGCTGGTCTTCAAGACCTACCGTGACGTGTCGTTCGCGCTGGTGGTGGCCGCCTCGAACGTCATCAACGACGGAGACGTCGTCCACAACCCCTAATCGGCGCCGCCGGCGCTGAGTTCGGCATTGCGCCCGGAGAGCGCCGCGAGCACCGGCGCGGTGAGCGGCCGCACGCCGCGCCAGAGCCGGAAGGACTCGGCCGCCTGCTCGACCAGCATCCCCCAGCCGGGCACTGCCCGGCGGCAGCCCAGCTCGCGCGCCCAGCGCACGAAGGCCGTATCGCCCCGGCCATAAGCCATGTCGTAACAGAACGTGCCGGCTGCAAATGCCGTCGCCGGCACCGCCGGCAGCTCCCCGGTGAGACTGGCGGAGGTTGCGTTGATGATGACGTCGAAGGCCTGCCCGGCCAGCTCGGCGAAACCGCAGCCCTCGACCGCGCCGAGGCCCGCGAACACCGCGGCCAGCGCCACGGCCCGCTCGGCGGTGCGGTTGGTGATCACGATGCGCCGCGGCGCGAGCGCGATGAGCGGCGCGATCACGCCACGCGCAGCGCCGCCGGCTCCGATGAGCAGGATGCTGCGCTCCCGCATGCGTATGCCGAGGTTGACCGTCAGATCCTGCACCAGGCCGGCCCCGTCGGTGTTGTCACCGAGCAGCGTGCCGTCGCGGCGCGCTGCCAGCGTGTTGACCGCGCCGGCGAGCCGGGCCCGCTCGGTGAGCTCGTTCGCGAGCGTCATGGCGCGGGTCTTGTGCGGCAGCGTGATGTTCACACCCCGCCCGCCCGTGGCGAAGAACTCGCTCACGCGCTCGATGAACTGCTCCGGCGGGGTGTCCATCAGCCGGTAGCTCACCGCCTGTCCGGTCTGGCGCGCAAACAGCGAATGAATGAAAGGCGAGAGGCTGTGGGCGACCGGGTGTCCCACCACCGCATACTGATCCACTCTCCCTTCCATGAATCGATTGTGCCCCTGCGCGCTGGCCCTGTCACCCCGGGCGCGGCGGGGAGAGCGCCCGCACCACGATGCCGCCGTCCGCCGGCGCGCCGAGACGCTGGCACAGCTCCCCGAGCCAGCCCGGCATCGCCGCGTCGAGTTGGTACGGCGGGTTCGCGATCAACATGCCCGAGCCGTTGAGCGCGACGCGCGAGTCGCAGGGAAACAGCCGCAACTCGGACACGAGCGCGGGGCGCTCGATCCCGCGCGCCAGGGCGGCGAGCCACCGCTCGGTATCACGCGCGTCCTTCACCGGATACCAGATCGCCACAATCCCCGTCGGAAAGCGCCGCAGCGACTCGATGAGCCCCGCCCTGACCCGCTCGAAGTCCCCCCGGGTATCCTCGTAGGGCGGATCGATCAGCGTCAGCGCCCGCCGCTCAGGCGGTGGCAGCGCGGACCGCAGCCGCTCAAAGCCGTCGCCCGTCTCGATGCGGATGGCGGCAGGGCCGACGCTGTGCAGCGTGCGCCTGAGCGCGCGCGCCTCTTCGGGCTGGGCTTCCACGAACACGGCCCGGTCCTGCACGCGCAACTCGCTCGCCGCGAGCCACGGGGATCCGGGGTACTGGCGGTCCGAGCCGCCCGCCCGGCGCGACTCGACCACGCGCTCGAGGTAATGGCGCAGCTCGGGCGCGGCGCACGGCGCGCCCTGCAGGCGTGCGATGCCGGCAGCGGCTTCGCCCGCCGAACCGGCCAGATCGTACCGGCCGCGGCCAGCGTGGGTCTCGAGGTACAGAAAGCCCTTGTCCTTGCGCCGCAGCGCCCTCAGCAGGACCAGGAGCGTCACGTGCTTGTGAACGTCGGCAAAGTTGCCTGCGTGATGGGTGTGCCGGTACTTCATGCGCCGGCACACTAGCAAATCCCAGCAGGGGGCATACCGCGAGCCATCGACGAGCGGCCCTGGGGGAGGGCGCCACCCCGGGTGCAGCGGGCCCTCAGGGGTGCCCGAGTCCTCACGGGGGCGCATGGAGATGCGTTTTAAATCGTAAAATCAGATACTTATGCAAAATCCGCCGGCGCTTGGATTGGACAAGGAATATGAAATGCTGTTAGATGCGCTCGGTTTTGAGCCCGTGACTCCCGGCGCTCCCGCGGCCCACGCAGGCCGGTCGGGCGGATCCCTCGCCCCGATCGTGCCCGCTGCGGCGCAGCGGAGACGCCTCGCCCCTACTCCGGCGGCCGCTTTGGCCCAATCGATTCGCACTGACAGCTTGATTCAATGACAACCGGCTGCGTCCTCGACGTTCTGATCTACGTTTACGACCACTACATGATGGCGGACCCGGCAGAGGTGCCGGCCCGCCGGCAGATCTTCTCCGCGCTCGCCCGCAAGGGCTTCACCGTCGGGGAGGTGGTCGAAGCGATGGAGTGGCTGTCGGTGCTGGCGGCGGGCTCACAGAGCGCCGCGGCGGGCGAACCGGCCGCCGGTCCCAGGGCCGTGCGGGTGTTCGCCGACGGGGAGTTGTGGCGGCTGTCGGACGAGTGCCGAGGCTTTCTCACCCGGCTCGACCGTGACGGGGTGCTCACGCCCGAGCAGCGCGAGCTGGTCATCGAGCGCACCCTGGCGCTCGATGTCGCCGAGCCGACGCTGGATCAGCTCAAATGGGTGGTGCTGCTGGCCCTGTCCGTGCAGCCCGCCGAGGACGCCGCGCTGGCGCGCTTCGAGGCGCTGATGGCGAGCGAAGGCAGGGTCGTGCGGCACTGATCGGACGCAGAAAGACATGGCAGAAAATCTGGTTGTCGTCGAGTCCCCGGCCAAAGCGAAGACCATCAAGAAGTACCTGGGCAAGGATTTCGAGGTGCTCGCCTCCTACGGGCACGTGCGCGACCTGGTCCCCAAGGAAGGCGCGGTCGACCCCGAGCATGGCTACGCCATGCGCTATCAGGTGCTGGAGAAGAACGAGCGGCACATCGAGAGCATCGCCCGGGGCCTGAAGAAATCGAAGGCGCTGTACCTGGCGACCGACCCGGACCGCGAGGGCGAGGCGATCGCCTGGCACCTGAAGGAGATCCTGAGCGCGCGCGGAGAGCTCGACGGCAAGACCGTGCACCGCATCGTGTTCTATGAAATCACGCGCAACGCGATCCGCGAGGCGGTGGAGCGGCCGCGGGAGCTCTCGCTCGATCTGGTCAATGCGCAGCAGGCGCGCCGCGCGCTCGATTACCTGGTCGGCTTCAATCTCTCGCCGCTGCTGTGGAAGAAGGTCCGCCGCGGCCTCTCGGCGGGCCGGGTGCAGAGCCCGGCGCTGCGCATGATCTGCGAGCGCGAGGCGGAGATCGAGGCGTTCGTCGCGCAAGAGTACTGGACGCTCGACGGGGAGGGTGCGAGTGCGGCGGGCGCCGCCCGCGCGCCCTTTCCGCTGAAGCTCATCGAGTACCGCGGCCGCAAGGTCGAGCAGTTCTCCTTCACCGACGAAGCGGCCGCGCGCGAGGTCGAGCGCACCCTGCAGCGGGCAAGCGGCGCGCAGCCGGGCGCCGGGCGCTTCCAGACCCCCGGCGCGCTGCGCGTGCTCGCGGTCGAGCGCAAGCAGCGGCGGCGCAGCCCGGCCCCCCCGTTCACCACCTCGACGCTGCAACAGGAGGCGGCGCGCAAGCTGGGATTCAACGCCCGGCGCACCATGCGCCTGGCGCAGCAGCTGTACGAAGGAGTCGATCTCGGCGACGGCAACATCGGTCTGATCACCTACATGCGTACCGACTCGGTCTCCCTCGCGCAGGAGGCCGTGCAGGAGATCCGCGCGGTCGCCGCGCGCCTGTACGGCCAGGACGAGGTCGCCGAGGAGCCGCGCATCTTCAAGACCAAGTCGAAGAACGCGCAGGAAGCGCACGAGGCCATCCGGCCGACCTCGGCGGCCGTGACGCCGGCGGATGTCGAGGGCAGGATCGACAACGATCTGTACCGGCTGTACGCGCTTATCTGGAAGCGCGCGGTCGCCTCGCAGATGGCCGTGGCGGTGTTCGACACCGTGGCGGCCGACATGCTTGCCGGCCCGGACGGCCCTGAGCGCCACGTGATGCGCGCGACCGGCTCGACGCTGGTCAAGCCGGGCTACATTTCCGTCTACCAGGAAGGCACCGACGACACCAAGGCCGACGAGGAGGACCACGCTCTGCCGCCGCTGCACGAGGGCGATCGGGTGGATCTGCTCGCGCTCACCGCCCAGCAGCACTTCACCGAGCCGCCGCCGCGCTACAGCGAGGCCTCGCTGGTCAAGGCGCTCGAGGAACACGGCATCGGCCGTCCCTCGACCTACGCGACCATCATCTCGACGCTGCAGGACCGCGAGTACGTGGAGATGGACAACCGACGCTTCATCCCCACCGACATCGGCAAGATCGTCAACCGCTTCCTGACCGACCATTTCCACCGTTACGTGGAATACGGCTTCACCGCGGCCATGGAAGACGAGCTCGATGCGGTCTCGCGCGGAGAGGAAGTCTGGACCGCACCGCTCGAGAAGTTCTGGAAGCCGTTCATCCGCCAGGTCGAGCAGACCGAGAAGAACGTGACGCGCGAGCAGGTCGCGCAGGCGCGCGAGCTCGGCACCGATCCGGGGAGCGGCAAGCCGATCAGCGTGCGCATGGGGCGCTTCGGGCCGTTCGTGCAGATCGGCACCAAGGACGATGCCGAAAAACCGCGGTTCGCGGGTCTGCGCCCGGGGCAGAAAATGGACTCCATTACCCTCGCCGAAGCGATGGAGCTGTTCAGGCTGCCGCGCACCCTCGGGGAGACGGCGGACGGGGAGACGGTGGTCGCGAACATCGGCCGCTTCGGCCCGTACGTGAAGTACGGCAGCAAATACGTTTCGCTGAAGGAAGACGATCCGTACACCGTGACCCTGGAGCGCGCGCTCGAGGTGATCCGCCTGAAGAAGGAGGCGGACGCCAACCGCATCATCAACGATTTCGGGGTCGACAATATCCAGGTGCTCAACGGGCGCTACGGACCCTACGTTACCGACGGCACCAAGAACGCCAAGATTCCCAAGGAGCGCGATCCGAAGTCGCTCACGCTGGAAGAGTGCCGCACAATGCTGGCGCAGGCCCCCGCGCGCGGCCGCGGCCGCTTCGGGCGGGGCGCGGGCAAGCGCCGCGGCGGCGCGCCGCACCCCCAGGCTGCCGCCCCGGCCACGGCTGAGGCGCAGCCCCCGGCCCGTAAACCCCCGGCCAAGCGCGCCCGCGCCAAAGCTTCCGTGGCGGCGGCGGCCCCCGCGGCAAAGAGCCGCGCGCGCGCGCCGGCCAAGCGCGCCGCGAAGAAATCCACCCGGACCCGCGCCGCCAAGTAGCGCGGCGCGCCGGACCTGACAGGCCGCTCTTGAGCAGCTTCGACCTCATTGTCATCGGCGGCGGCAGCGGCGGTCTTGCCGCCGCGCAGCGCGCCGCCGAATACGGCGCGAAAGTCGTGTTGATCGAATCACACCGCCTGGGCGGGACGTGCGTGAACGTCGGCTGCGTGCCGAAGAAGGTCATGTGGTATGCGGCCGATCTGGCCGAGGGGATGCGCGATGCGGCCGGCTACGGCTTCGCGCTGAGCGCCGAGGGACACGACTGGCAGCAGCTGAAGAGGCGGCGCGACGCCTACGTCGAGCGCCTCAACGGCATCTACGCGAGCAATCTGGCCAAGCGCGGCGTCACGCTCGTGCGGGGCCGGGCCGCATTCGCGGATCGCGCGAGCGTGGCGGTCGGTTCGGCCCGCTTCACCGCCCCGCACATCATCATCGCCACCGGCGGGCGCCCCGTCGTGCCGCCCATCACGGGGGCCGAGCACGGCATCACGTCGGACGGATTCTTCGAGCTCACCGCGCGCCCGCAGCGGGTCGCCGTGATCGGCAGCGGCTATATCGCCGTGGAGCTCGCCGGCATCTTCGCATCGCTCGGCTCGAGCACCGCGCTCGTGCTGCGCACCGCCTCGGCGCTGAAGCAGTTCGACGCCATGCTCGGGGAGTCGATGCTGAAGATCCTCGCCGACGAGGGGGTCGCGATCCACACTCAGGCCGTGCCCGCCTCGCTCGAGGGCGGGCCGGGCAACCTGACGGTCGTGGCGCGCGACGGCCGCAGGCTCGGTCCCTTCGAGTGCGTGCTGTGGGCCGTCGGGCGCGCGAGCGCGACCGCCGGGCTGAACCTCGCGCACGCGGGTGTCGGCTGCGACGCGGAGGGGTTCATTCACACCGACAAGTACCAGCTCACCAGCGCCGGGGGCATCTACGCCATCGGTGATGTCACTGGCCGGGCGCAGCTGACTCCGGTGGCGATCGCCGCCGGCCGCCGCCTGAGCGACCGCCTGTTCGGCGGCCAGGCGGACCGGCACCTCGATTATCACAACATCCCGACGGTGGTCTTCGGCCATCCGCCGATCGGCACTGTGGGGCTCACCGAGCAGGCGGCGCGCGAGAACTACGGCGATCACAACGTCACGGTGTTCAGATCGAGCTTCGTGCCGATGTACCACGCGCTCACCGAGCGCAAGCCGCGCTGCGACATGAAGCTCGTGACCGTCGGGCCCGAGCAGCGGGTTGTCGGCGTGCACGTCATCGGCCCGGGCGCCGACGAGATGCTGCAGGGCTTTGCGGTCGCGGTGCGCATGGGCGCGACCAAGAAGGACTTCGACGACACCGTAGCCATCCACCCGACCAGCGCCGAGGAGTTGGTCACGATGCGCTGAGCGGCGTGAGCCGGCGCCGGCAGTTGCGCTGCCGCGCCGCTCGGGCAGAATGCCCCCATGGACAATCCACTGCTCAGCCGAGAACCGCTGCCGCCCTTCTCGCGCATCACCGCCGCCGACGTCGAGCCCGGTATCAATGCGCTGCTCACCGCGGCCCGAGCCGAGATCGAAGCGATTGCGGCACGCGAGCCGCCGTCCTTTGCTACGGTCGTCGAGCCGCTCGAGGAGCTGCATCACCGCGTGGCGCGCGCGTGGTCGCCGGTGAGTCACCTCAACGCCGTAGTGAACTCCGAGGCGCTGCGCGCCAGCTACAACGCCTGCCTGCCGCTGCTGTCGGCCTACCAGACCGATCTGGCGCAGAACGAGCCGTTGTACCGCGCCTACCGGAGCATCGAAGCGCACGAAGGCGGCTCGCTCGGTCCGGTCCGCCGCCGCCTCATCGAGCAGACGCTCAAGGACTTCACCCTCGCGGGCGTCGGACTGCCGCAGGCGGCCAAGGATGAGTTCAAGAGGGTGATGCTCGAGCTCACCCAAGTGCAGGCGAAGTTCGAGGAGAACGTGCTCGATGCGACCAACGCCTGGAGCCACCACCTCGCCGATCCGGCGCAGCTGCGCGGTCTCAACGAGGTGCTCGTCGATCAGGCCCGCCGCCGAGCGCACGAGAAGGGTATGGAGGGCTGGCTGCTGACGCTCGATCAGCCGACCTACGTCGCGGTGGTGACCGATGCAGAGTCGCCCGAGCTGCGCCGGACGTTCTATACCGCGTGGTCCACGCGCGCCTCCGACCGGGGCCCGCTCGCCGGCCGCTGGGACAATGCGCCCGTCATCGGGCAGATCCTCGCCAAGCGGCACGAAGCGGCGCGCATCCTCGGCTTCGAGAATTTCGCCGACTACGCCCTCGCCAAGCGCATGGCGCGCAGCCGCGCTGAGGTGCTGAGCTTCCTCGGGGAGCTCACGCGCGCGAGCCGCCCGACGGCCGAGCGCGAGTTCGCCGAGCTGGAGACATTCGCGGGGCGCCGGCTGGATGCCTGGGACGTCGCATTTTACGCCGAGCGGCTGCAGAAGCAGCTCTACGCCGTCTCGCAGGAGGAGCTGCGGCCGTACTTCCCGCTGCCGCGGGTGCTCGAGGGGCTGTTTGAAGTCGCCGAGCGGCTCTTCGGCGTGCAGATCCGCGAGCGCTCCGGCGCTCCCGTGTGGCATCCCGATGTGCGCTATTTCGAGATCAAGAGCGACGCGCGGCTCATCGGCAGCTTCTATCTGGACCCGTACGCGCGGCCGCACAAGCGCAGCGGCGCGTGGATGGACGAGTGTGTCGGGCGCAAGCATCTTGCGAGCGGCGATGCGCTGCCGGTGGCCCACCTGGTGCTGAACGTCCTGCCGCCGGGGCAGGAGCATCCGGCGCTGCTGACGCACGACGACGTATTGACGCTGTTTCACGAGTTCGGGCACGGCCTGCATCACCTGCTGACGCGCGTGGACTTCCCGAGCCTCGCCGGCATCAACGGAGTCGCCTGGGACGCCGTGGAGCTGCCGAGCCAGTTCATGGAAAACTACGCGTGGCATCCGCAGGTGCTCGGGCGGATCTCGGGGCATTACCAGAGCGGCGCGCCCCTGCCGCACGACCTGCAGGAGCGGCTGCGCGCGACGCGCAGCTTCCACGCCGGGCTGCAGATGGTCCGCCAGCTCGAGTTCGCGCTGTTCGATTTCCGCCTGCACGCCGAATACGACCCGGCGCGCGGCGCACGGGTGCTCGAGCTGCTGCGCGAGGTGCGCCGGGATGTATCGGTCGTTCCGACGCCCGAGTGGAACCGCTTCCCGATGAGTTTCGGGCACATCTTCGCCGGGGGCTACGCGGCCGGCTACTACAGCTACAAGTGGGCGGAGGTGCTGGCGGCGGATGCGTTCGCCGCGTTCGAGGAGCACGGCGCGTTCGACCGCGCCACGGCCCAGCGCTACCTCGATGAGATTCTCTCGCAGGGCGGCAGCCGCGATGCGCTGGAGGCGTTCATCGCCTTCCGCGGACGCCCCCCGCAGGTGCAGGCGCTGCTGAGGCAGCACGGCATCGCCTCGCCCGAACCGGTAACGTGACCGGGATCGCGGCGCTGCGGGCAGATCGGATGATTCTGAGCATTGGCTCTCGGTATCCGGGAGGGCTTTGGCCCAGAGTGCCTCGAATATCACGCATGCCGGCGGCCCTGCGCGCCGGTCCTCCCGGCAACAGAATGACCAGCGTCCGGCGCAGCGATTTCGACGTCACCGACACCGTACAGGTCAGCTCACCGAGCGCCGTGCTCGCGGCCGTCGAGGCGCTGTTCGCGCCCACCTGGCCAAGCACCTCTCTGGAGCCGCTGCGGCGCGCATTCGAGCACTTCGAGCGGCTGTTCGCGGGGGAGGTGCCGGGATTTCACGGCGTCGATACCGTCTATCACGACCGCCAGCACACGCTGGACATCACTCTCGCCCTGGCGCGGCTGCTGGTCGGCTACGAGCGCCAGGCGGCCCCGGCGGCGCGCCTCGGCGGCGAGCGGGCGGTCGCAGGGCTGATCACGGGCCTGTTCCACGACGTCGGCTACCTGCGACGCACCGAGGAGCACGACTCGCGCAACGGCGCCGAATTCACCCGGATACACGTCTCGCGCGGCGCGCGCTTCCTTGAGGAGTACCTGCCGCAGATCGGACTGGCCAGCTGGGTGCCGGTGGCCCGCGAGGTCATCCATTTTACCGGCTACGAGTTCTCGCCGGCGCAGATCGAAGCCCGCCTGAGCGAGCCGCGCGACGTGATCGTCGGTCACCTGCTCGGCACCGCGGACATGGTTGCGCAGATGGCCGACCGCTGCTACCTCGAGAAATGCCGCGACCGCCTGTACGTCGAGTTCGTCCTCGGCGGGGTTGCGCTGCCGACCGCCGCGAACGGCAAGACGGAGATCCGCTACGCCTCCGGCCTGGACCTGCTGCGCCAGACCCCCCAGTTCATCGAGGAGGTGCGCACCAAGCGCCTCGACGGGGACTTCGGTGGTGCTTACCACTATCTCGAGGTGCTCTACGGCGGGCGCAACCCCTACATGGAGTCCATCGAGCGCAATCTCGGGTTCCTGCGCCGGGTCCTGCGCAGCGAGAACTGGCGGCTGCTCAGGCGGCGCCCGCCGATCTTTGCGGCCACCGCGGACCCGATGTCCACCATGCGCGATCTTATGGTGAGCTACCTCAAGCGCGTCTGGTCGAACGCGCGCAGCTAGCCGCCACGCCCTGCCCGCCGGCCCGGCCGCACAGGCCACCACGAGCGTTGACGCCCGCCCGAGCGACCTCTATTCTGCGGTCATGACCACCTATGCCTGGCCGCCTGGGCATGGAGAGCGGCTCGAGCCGCCTGGTTCCGCTGACCCCAGCCCGCGCGGGGCACGCACCGTTGGTCCGCGAGCGCGTCGATCCGAGATGTCCACCCGCGCGATCAGAGCGCCGCAGCAGCTGCCCGGCGAACATGTGCGCGGCGGGTGCTCGTCCCTAGACCTTTGCCAAGCGAGTCGTTTTCCGTGAGCCGCGCTTTGAAACACTTCGGTTCGACGCTCTGGGCGTTCGGCATGACGTTGCTCGTCGCCGTAGCGACGGGCGCGGTCGCGCTCTGGGGCCGCTGGCCGGGCGCCGTGGCGGTGGCCGCGGCCGGTGTGGTTGCCATCGCCGGCAGTGCTCTCGTTGCGGCGCGAACCCGGCGCAGCGTGCGGGCGATGCACTTGGCGAGCGAGGCGCTCACCCGCACCGCGCAGCGCATCGGGCAGGGCGATTATGCGCGGCCCGTCGAGACGGGCGGCCACGAGCTGCTCGCGGAGCTCGAGCGCGCCATGGAGCGGATGCGCTCGCGGCTGCGCCAGTCGACCATTAATAAGGACTATCTGCGCAGCATCCTCGACAGCATGGCCGACGCGGTGTTTCTCACCTCGCCGGACGGGGTGGTGAAAACCGCCAACGCGGCGGCCTGCAAGATGCTCGGCTTCGCCGAGGAGGAGCTGCTGGGGCGCAGCATCGTCTCGCTCCTCGATGAGAGCGTGCGCGCGGATTTCGACCTGCTGCAGGCCGCGCAGGACACGCGCGAGACCGTGGTGCGCACCCGGGATGGACAGACCATCCCGGTGTCGCTCGCCGGCTCGCGCATCGAGACCGACGATCCGCAGTTCCAGGGCAACATCTTCGTCGCCCGCAACGTCACCGACCGCAAGCGTGCCGAGCGGCGCATCCGCTATCTCGCCCGCTACGACACGCTCACCAAAGTCGCCAACCGCATGCAGTTCCAGCATCTGCTGCAGCAGACGCTCGCGCGCGGACTGCGCAGCGGTCGCGCGGTGGCGCTGCTGTACCTCGACATGGACCGGTTCAAGGAAGTCAACGACACGTTCGGCCATGACACCGGCGACCGCGTGCTCGAAGTACTCGCCGAACGGCTGATCCGCGCCGTGCCGCAGACGGCGTTCCTCGGGCGGCTGGCCGGCGATGAGTTCGCGCTGTGCGTGCACGGGCTGCCGGCCGAGACGGACAACCGCGTGCCCATCGGGCAGCTGGCGCGCGCCGTGCTGAACGAAGTGGCGCGCGCCTTCCAGCTCAACCAGCAGGAGGTGTTTCTCACCGCGAGCATCGGCATCGCTTTCTGTCCGCGCGACGCGGAGAACGTGATCGACCTGATCCGTAATGCCGACGCGGCCATGTATCACGCCAAACAGAACGGCGGCAACACCTTCACGTTCTACGCCCCGGAGATGAACGCCGCCGCGGTCGAACGGCTGATCTTGAAGAGCAAGCTGCGCCGCGCACTCGAGCGCGACGAGCTGGTGATCCGCTATCAGCCGAAGATCGAGCTCGGCAGCGGCCGCGTGGTGGGCGCGGAGGCCCTGCTGCGCTGGCGCCTGCCGGGCCACGGCGATATCCCGCCATCGCGCTTCATCCCGCTCGCCGAGGAGACCAACCTCATCCTCGACATCGGCGAGTGGGTGTTGAACCGGGTGTGCATGGACTACCGCCAGCTGAAGAGCGCAGGGCTCGAGCCGGGGCGCATCTCGCTCAATCTGTCCTTGCGCCAGCTGCGCCAGGCGAGCTTCATCCTGCGCTGTCGTTCGGTGTTCCGCCGCCACGGCGTCTCGCCCACGGCGCTCGAGCTCGAGATCACCGAGACGACGCTCATGGCCGACACCAAGAACACGCTGCGCCTGCTCGAGGAGCTGTACGCGATGGGGCTGCACCTGTCGATCGACGACTTCGGTACGGGCTACTCCTCGCTCTCGGCGCTGCAGCAGTTCCCCATCGGCACGCTCAAGATCGACCAGTCGTTCGTGCGCGACGTCGAACACAACACAGGCAACGCCACGCTGGTTCGCACCATCATCGAGATGGGTCGCAGTCTCGGCATGGTGGTGGTCGCCGAGGGCGTCGAGTCGCCGAGCCAGCTGCAGTTCCTGCGCGACAACGGCTGCGATCAGGTCCAGGGACGGCTGTTCGGCGAGCCGTGCGCCGCGGAGGAGTTGCTGAGGCTTCTGCAGCGCCAGGGCAGCTCCGGCGCCCCATTCGGGCATCTGCTGCGCCAGACGGGGGCGGCCGGCCGCCCTGCCTAGCGCGTTGTCGCGGGCGCGCTCAGCGCTTGGCGTGCAGGTGCGCCTCCAGGAACCACAGCTGCTTGTCGATCTCGCGTGACACCTCGGTGAACAGGTCCGCGGTGTCCGCATCCCCGAGACGAGTCGCCTCCTCGATGCCGGCGCGGGCCTTGCGCCCAAAGTCCGCGAGCGCCGTGGCCAGCGCCTCGACGTGCGCCAGACCCTCCACGAGCTCCTCCGGATAGGCCTTGAGGCTGGTGGCCCGCGCCACGGCCGCCACTGTGCCGCCCGCGGTGCCGCCGAGCGCAGTGATCCGCTCGGCGAGGGTATCGACCTGCTCCTCGATCTGCTCGGCGATCTTGTCGAACAGCTCGTGCAGCGCGATGAAGTGCGGCCCCTTGACGTTCCAGTGCGCATGCTTGGTCTGCATGCCCAGATCGATGGCGTCGGCAAGCCGCGCATTGAGCAGGCGGATGACCTGGCTGCGGGTGTCGGCGGAAAGATCGTTGCGTGTCTCGAACATGGCATCCTCCTCTGTGATGGCTCATTTGCGCCTGCGGTCCGGCAGGCCGGGCCCCGGCCGAATAGTATGACGCTTGAGCGCGCCGCGCCGAGCGGCAGGTGTGGCTGTTGTAGCACCGCGCATCGGTTCGGAGCCAATCGGTTGTTCGGATCGGGATGATAAACCACGTCTATCAGCGCTAGAATTGCAAGCTTTCCCGTACGGAACACACGCACCATGAAACCCGCAATGAATGTCGCGATCACCGGCGCCGCCGGCCAGATCGGCTATGCCCTCGCCTTCCGTGTCGCCTCCGGAGCGCTGCTCGGTCCGGACCAGCCGGTCAATCTGCATCTGCTGGAGGTCACCCCGGCGCTGCAGGCGCTGAACGGCGTGATGATGGAGCTCGCCGACTGCGCCTTCCCCGGCGTGAACCGGATCGTCGCGACCGATGAGGCCAAGGTGGCGTTCCGCGACTGCCACGTGGCGCTGCTGGTCGGCGCGCGGCCACGCGGCCCAGGCATGGAGCGCAAGGATCTGCTGCTCGCGAACGCGCAGATCTTCTCCGCGCAGGGCAAAGTGCTCAACGAGTTTGCCGACCGCAGCGTCAAAGTGCTGGTGGTGGGCAACCCGGCGAACACCAACGCGCTGATCGCGCGAGCCAACGCCAAGGATCTCAATCCGCGCAATTTTACCGCCATGACCCGCCTCGATCACAATCGCGCGCTCTCGCAGCTCGCGGAGAAGACGGGCGCCCATGTGCGCGAGATCCGCCGCATGACCGTTTGGGGCAATCATTCCTCGACGCAGTACCCGGACATCACCCACGCTCTGGTCGGCGGCAAGCCCGCCCCCTCGCTGGTGGACGCCGCCTGGGTCGAGCAGACGTTCATTCCGCTCGTCCAGCAGCGCGGCGCGGCCATCATCAAGGCGCGCGGCGCCTCCTCGGCCGCCTCGGCCGCCTCGGCCGCAATCGATCACATTCACACCTGGGTGCACGGCACGCACGAAGGCGACTGGGTCAGCATGGCGGTGCCGTCCGACGGCAGTTATGGGATCCCGGAAGGCGTCATCTACTCCTATCCCGTGACCACCCGCAACGGCGAATATCAGATCGTTCAGGGCCTGAGCATCGACGCCGCCAGCCGCAAGCGCATGGACGCCACGCTCGCGGAGCTGCGCGAGGAACGCGACGGCGTGAAATCGCTGCTCGGCTGATCGATCCGCCAGCGTTCGCGCCGCGCGCGCGGCACAGGCGCGGGCCCGACACTGCGGTCGGGCCCGCCCCAACCGGCGGGAAACCCGCTATAGTGCGACGGCGCCGTTTCCACTCCAGACATCTCGGCACGAAGGAGCTTCCATGCTGGGTGCACTCCTTGCGTTAATCGCCGCCGCGGCCATCGGCTATGCCGTGACCCAGGCCGGCGGCGTCATCACCCTGATCCTCATCGCCGCGGTGCTGTACCTCGCCTACCGCCGGCTCTCGCTGCTGGCGTTCACCGCGACGTTCACCGTGCTGCTCGCGGCCTACAGCTACTTCGGCGCAAGCAGCGCCGCGTGGGCCACCTGGAAGGGCTTTCTCTGGCTGTCGCTCGCGGCGCTGTGGCTGCTCAACGTCCGTCCGCTGCGCAAGGCGCTGATCACCCGCCCGTTCATGAAGGCCTACCGGCGGCTGCTGCCGTCGATGTCGCAGACCGAGCGCGAGGCGCTCGAGGCCGGCACCGTGTGGTGGGACGGAGAGCTGTTCACCGGCGCACCGAAGTGGACGAAGCTCCTCAGCGCGCGGCCACCGCAGCTCACCGCCGAGGAGCAGGCGTTCCTCGACGGGCCGTGCGAGGAGCTCTGCCGGATGCTCGATGACTGGAACATCACGCACGAGCGGGGCGATCTGCCGCCACACGTCTGGGAGTTCATCAAGTCGCGCGGCTTTTTCGCGATGATCATTCCCAAGCGCTACGGCGGCCTGGAATTCTCCGCCTATGCGCACTCCTGCGTGCTCACCAAGATCGCCAGCCGCAGCGCGACGGCCTCCTCCACCATCGCCGTGCCGAATTCGCTCGGGCCCGCCGAACTGCTCAACCACTACGGCACCGAGGAGCAGAAGGACCACTATCTGCCGCGCCTGGCACGCGGGGAGGAAGTGCCCTGCTTCGCGCTCACCGGACCGCGCGCCGGATCGGACGCGGCCTCGATCCCCGACACGGGGGTGGTCTGTCGCGGCCCGTGGCAGGGACGGGAAGTGCTCGGCATGCGGCTGAATTTCTCCAAGCGCTACATCACCCTCGCGCCCATCGCGACCGTCATCGGACTGGCGTTCCGGCTGTTCGATCCAGACGGGCTGCTCGGCGGCCCCGCAGACATCGGCATCACCTGCGCGCTGATTCCGCGCGAGACGCCCGGCATCACCGTCGGCCGGCGGCATTTTCCCGTCAACATTCCCTTCCAGAACGGCCCCGTCCAGGGCCGTGACGTGTTCGTGCCGCTCGATTTCATCATCGGCGGGCCCAAGATGGCCGGCGCCGGCTGGCGCATGCTCGTCGAGCAGCTGTCCGTGGGCCGCTGCATCTCCCTGCCGTCGAACGCCACGGGCGGGGCGAAGGCGGGCGTGTGGGCGAGCGGCGCGTACGCGCGCATCCGCCGGCAGTTCAACATGCCGGTCGGCCGCTTCGAGGGCGTCGAGGCGGTGCTTGCCCGGATGGCCGGGCTCACCTACATCATGGACGCCGCCCGCTCAGTCACCGCCGGCGCGATCGACGGAGGCGAGAAGCCCTCCGTGCCCTCGGCGATGCTCAAGTATCACGTCACCGAGATGGGCCGTCAGGTCGCCAACGATGCCATGGACGTGCACGGCGGCAAAGGGATCTGCCTCGGCCCGAAGAATTACCTGGCGCGCAGCTACCAGGCCGTACCGGTCACGATCACCGTGGAAGGCGCCAATCTGCTCACCCGCAATCTGATCATCTTCGGCCAGGGCGCGGTGCGCTGCCATCCGTTCGTGCTGCGCGAGATGAATGCGGCGCGCAATCCCGACCACGCGCGCGGCGTCGACGAATTCGACCGCGCGCTGTTCGGTCACATCGGCTTCACCGTCTCGAACGCCGTGCGATCGCTCATCATGGCGCTGACGCATGCGCGCTTCACGCGCTCCCCGGTGAACGGTCCGACCGCCCGCTACTATCAACACATCGTGCGCTTCAGCGCCTCGTTCGCCTTCACGGTCGATGTGGCGATGCTGACGCTCGGCGGCTACCTGAAGAAGAAGGAAAATCTCTCGGCGCGGCTCGGCGATGTGCTCTCGGCGATGTACCTCGCCTCGATGGTGCTGAAGCATCACGAGAACCAGGGCCGCCCGGCGGAGGATCTGCCGATCGTCGAGTGGGCATGCCGCGATCTGCTCTATCACGCCCAGGAGCAGCTGCACGGCTTCCTGCGCAACTTCCCGAACCGTCTGCTCGCCGGCCTGATGCGCGCCATCGTCTTCCCGCGCGGCCGGCACTACTCGGCCCCGTCCGACCGGCTGGGCCGGCAGGTCGCCGGACTGCTGACGCAGCCCTCGGACACGCGCCGGCGGATCGGCGAGTACATCTACACCACGGTCGAGCCGGGCAATCCGCTCGGCCTGCTTGAGGAGGCGCTCGAGCTCGCCGTGCAGATGGAGCCGGTGGAGAAACGCATCCGCGTCGAGGGCGTCAAGACCGGCCGGATCAACGCGCTCGATCTGCCCGGACAGATCGAGCAGGCGCTCTCGGCCGCGATCATCACCGCCGAGGAGGCCGATGCGCTGCGCGCGTTCGACCGCAAGGTGATGAACCTCGTGCACGTCGATGACTTTGCGCCGCACGAGCTCGGCACGCAGGCGCAGCCGGATCTGGAGCAGGCGGGCGCATCGACCGCGCTGGCTTGAACGCGAGCGCAGACACCACGGCGGTTCCGGCGCCGCCGCCGGCGATCCACCATTGCACCAACTGCGGGACGGCGCTCACCGGCCCGTACTGCAGTGAGTGCGGCCAGCGCCATCACGAGCACTCGGTCCACTCCCTGCGGCATTTCGTTCAGGAAGCAACCGAGGATCTGACCCATGCCGACTCGCGGCTGTGGATCACGCTGCGGGCGCTGCTGTTCCGGCCGGGGTTCCTGACGACCGAGTTCCTCGCGGGACGGCGCGCGCGCTACCTGCCGCCGGTGCGGCTGTACCTCGTGGTCAGCCTGCTGTTCTTCATCCTCGCAGAGCTCGCGGCCTCCCTGGCTCCGGCGCCCCGCGTCCATGTGGTGGACAACGCGAAGGGCTTCAGCATGACATTGGGGGCGGCCGGCGCGGCCGTCCCCACCGCACCTCAGGCCGCAGTACAGACCACGCTCGCGCAGCAGCGCATATGCCAGCAGGCGCGAGCGGCCGGCGCCCAGGTTTCCGCGTGGTTCGGCCGACGACTCGAGCACGGCTGCTTCGCCACCATGGCGAGCGGCGGAGCCGAGCGTTTCGAGAGCGCCCTGCAGCGCAATTTCGAGCGCGCAATGTTTCTGCTGCTGCCGCTGCTGGCCGCGGCGATGGTGCCGCTGTACCGCAAGCCGCGCCGTTATTACGTCGAGCATCTGCTGTTCTTCCTGCACAACCACTCGTGTCTGTTCGTACTGCTCGGAATCGATACGCTGATCCAGATGATCAGCAGCTCCGGCGCGGTGCGCGGCGTTGCGGCAGCCATCCTGTGGATCTACCTGCCGGTGTATTTCTATCTGTCGATGCGGCGCGTCTACGCGCAGAGCCGCGGGCGCACGCTCGGCAAGATGACCGCGCTCGCGGGCGCGTATATGCTCATCGGCGGCACCATCATGCTCGCCACCATCACCTACAGTTTCCTGATGCTCTGAGCGCCGCCGGCCGGCGCACCCCGCCATGATCCGCGCCATCCTGCATGTCGACATGGACGCGTTCTTCGCCTCGGTCGAGCAGCACGACCGGCCGGAGCTCGCCGGCAAGCCCGTGGTGGTGGGACACGCCGGCGCCCGCGGGGTGGTGGCGGCGGCCAGCTACGAGGTGCGCAAGTTCGGCGTGCGCTCGGCCATGCCCATGAGCACCGCGCTCAGGCTGTGTGCGCAGGCGATCTGCGTGCCACCCCGCATGGCGCGCTACCGGGAGGTTTCCGGTCAGGTGTTCGCGGTGTTCCGCGAGATCACCCCGCTGGTGCAGGGTCTGTCGCTCGACGAGGCCTTCCTCGACGTCACCGGCAGCATCCAGCTGCTCGGCGAGCCGCCCGCCATTGCCCGGCGGATCAAGGATGAGATCCGCTCGCGTACGGGGCTCACCGCATCCGTCGGCGTGGCGAACAACAAGCTTATCGCCAAGATTGCCTCCGATCTGGACAAGCCCGACGGGCTGACGGTCGTCCCCCCGGATCGCATCCGCGCCGTGCTCGATCCGCTGTCCGTCCGCCGGCTGCCGGGCCTTGGCCGCAAGCTCGGCGAGAAAGTCGAGGCGGCGGGTCTGCGCACGCTGGGGGACCTGCGCACTGCGCCCGATGCGCTCCTCTGGCCGCTGTTCGGACGCGATACCCCTCGGATGCGGGAGCGCGCCGCAGGCATCGACGAGCGGCCCGTGCTGACGGAGGTGCAGGACAAGTCCCTCAGCGCCGAGGACACCTTCGCGCAGGACATCGGCAACCCTCGCGAGCTCGACGCGCACTTGTGTCGCCTGGCGGACAAGGCGTGCGAACGGCTGCGCCGCAAGGGATTGATGGCCGGGCGCGTCGGGGTAAAGATCCGCTGCCACGATTTCGCCACGTTCACGCGGCAGCGCTCGATTGCCCCGTCGACCCGGGACGGGCGGGCGATCCGCGAGGTGGCCCGGGAGCTGCTGCGCCGCTGGCTCACCGAGCACCGCGGTGCGAAACTGCGCCTGCTGGGGGTGGTGCTCAGCGAGCTTGCGCCGGCGGCGCAGATCGGGCTGTTCGAGTGTGCCGCGGGCGGCAGCGGCGTGCGGCTCGATGCGGCCCTCGATCAGGTCCGCGAGCGCTTCGGCAGCCGTGCGCTGCGGCGCGGGAACATGCTGGAATAGTCACTCACCGATGTACCTGTCGTTCTTCGGTCTCAACGAGAAGCCCTTCTCGATCACCCCGGATCCGCGCTACCTCTTCCTGAGCGAGCGGCACGCCGAGGCGATGGCGCACCTGCTGTACGGCATCAAGGAAGCCGGCGGGTTCATTCAGCTCACCGGCGAGGTCGGCACGGGCAAGACCACCATCGTGCGCTCGCTGCTGGCGCAGGCCCCGGAGAACACCGAGATCGCACTGATCCTCAACCCGCGCATGACGGCGCCGGAGTTCCTGCTCACCCTGTGCGAGGAGCTCGGCATCGGCGTGCCCGACGCCGCCGCCGGCAGCCTCAAGGACCTCGTCGATATTCTCAACGATTACCTGCTGCACGCGCACGCGGCGGGCAAGCGCGTGGTGCTGGTGGTCGATGAGGCGCAGAATCTCGCCCCCGAGGTGCTCGAGCAGGTGCGGCTTCTCACCAACCTCGAAACCAACACGCAGAAACTCCTGCAGATCATACTGATCGGCCAGCCGGAGCTGCGCGAACTGCTCGATCGCAGCGAGCTGCGCCAGCTCGCCCAGCGCATCACCGGCCGCTATCACCTCGATCCGCTGTCTGCGCCCGAGACGGCCGCGTACGTGCGCCACCGCCTGCGCGTGGCCGGAGCGACCAGCGAGATCTTCAGCCGCCGCGCCCTGCAGAAGATCTTTGGGCTCTCCGGCGGCGTGCCGCGCGTGATCAACATCCTGTGCGACCGGGCGCTGCTCGGCGGCTACTCGCTCGACCGGCACCGCATCACCACCGCCCTGGTGCGCCAGGCGGGCAGCGAGGTCTTCGGGCGGCAGGCCAGGCGGCGCTGGATCGCCTGGTCGGGCGCCGCCGCGGCGCTGTTTGTGGCGGCCGCCAGCCTCGCGCTGTGGCGGTTTGGGCCGGCTCTGCAGGTGCCGGTGAGTGTGCCGGCACACGCCGATCCGCGGCCCTTGGCGCACGCTGCGCGCGCCGCGCCGGCGCACACAGCGCCGCCACCTGGGGCGGCCGCGGCCGCCCCGATGCGGCTCGCCGGCCTGCTCGCGCGGTACGCCGGGCAGACCACCGCCGCGGCGGCCTATGCAAAGCTGTTCACGCTGTGGGGCCTCGCTGCGCCGCAGAGCACCGCCCACCCCTGCCGGCGCGCCGCCCGGCATGGCTTGTACTGCCTGCAGAATCAGGGGTCGCTAGGGGAGCTGCGCCTCTACAATCGGCCGGCCATCCTGCTGCTGAGCGATGCGGCCGGTCACACGTATCACGTGGTCCTGCGGCATCTGGGTCACGCCCACGCGACGCTCGATCTTGGTCCGACGCCCTGCCGCGTCACGCTTGCAGCCCTGTCGCGCGACTGGCTGGGTCAATACGTGCTGCTGTGGCATCCGGTGGACGGGCGGCTGCGCACGCTGTCGGCCGGCATGAGCGGCGCAACGGTGCGCTGGCTGCGCACGAGCCTCGAGCGCCTGGAGGGCGTGCACTCGAGCAGTCCGGCCGACAACGTGTACGATGCCAGAATGGTCCGGCTGGTGCGCCGCTTCCAGCGCAAGCACGGACTGGCGGTCGACGGCATCGCCGGCGTCGAGACCCAGGTGGCGGTCTCGGGCGCGCTGGCAGAGCCGCGCACGCCGCTGCTCGATGCGCAACCCGACGGGCACTGATATGTCATTCATCCTCGATGCGTTGAAGAAGTCGGAGAATGCCCGCCAGCGCCAGGCCGGACCGGCGTTGTTCGAAGTCAAGGTGGCCCCGCCGCGCCGAGCCCTGCCGGTGTGGGCCATCGTCATCGGCACCCTGCTGCTGATCAATGTCGCCGCGGTGTCCTGGATGCTCCTGCGCCCGAGCGGCGCGCGGCCTCGAGCCGCCGCGCACGGCCCCGCCAATGCGAAATCTGCGGCACCGCCGCGCAGCGCGCCCGCCGGCGGCCCACCTGCCCCGGCCACCCCCCGCGCCGCTCCGATGATCACTGCGCTTGGCGCTGCGGCCCCCGCCACAGCGCCCATCCCGGCCCCGATGGCTGCATCACCCGCGACGGGCGCCGGTGAGCCCTCTGTGGCGCCAGTCTCCGGCGCCCAGGCGGGCAGCCCCCAGAGTTCCGCAGGCGCCAATCCCGCCGATTTTGAGCCGGCGCTACCGCCCCCCCCCGGCCACGGGGGAAACGCAGCGCAATCGGCCGGCGGGCTGCCGCTCTATGCCGAGATTGCCGCTGCGCCCGGCAGCCCGCTGCCGACGCTGCATATGGACCTGCACGTGTATGACCGCAACCCCCGCAAGCGCTTCGTCATGATCAATATGCACAAGCTGCGCCAGGGAGACACGCTCCCGGACGGGGTCACCGTGGTCAGGATCCGCCCCGACGGGGTGGTCCTCTCGTACCAGGGCCGGAAATTCCTGCTGCCGCGCTGAGCGGGCGTCCGGCCGCTCCGGCGCATCACATAACGCCGGCCTGCGAATGACGGGTTTCACAAAATCATTCCACCGCCCGCGACAAACCGCCCAGGCTGGTCCATGGTTCCAGACCGGCGCATGAATTCCGCAGCGATACGCATATTGATCGTCGATCGCGATGCGAAATATCGCGAGTGGCTACGGCTGCACCTCGGAATCCTCTATCCCCAGGCCACGATCGGCACGCTCGAGCCCGGCGCGGACGACGGGCTCGGCGCTCTGTCGACCGGGCGCGCCTGCGAGGCGCTCGTGCTGACGGCAGACTTCGGCAGCAGCGGCGAGGAGGAGCAAGAGCCTCCTGGCATCAAGCAGGTGCAGATCCTGCGGGCGAGCGACGCCGCGCCGGTGCTGCTCGTGCTCGCCGAAGGAGGAAACGAACTCACGGCGGTGAGCGCGATCCGTGCCGGTGCGAGCGACTACCTTCCCAAGCGGCTGGTGACGCCTGCCCGGCTCAAGACCTCGCTCGACCAGGCCCTGCGCTCGGTCGAAGGCTCGGCCCCGCAGGCGGCAGAGGAGCCCCAGCCGGCGAAACGCGCCCGGCCGCCTCGGCCGGCCCCGCCCGCCGCGGGCCACCCGGCCATCACCGGTTATGAGATCACCCGCAAGCTGAGCGAATCGGAGAAGGCCGTGGTGTATCTGGCCGAGAGCCGCGCGCGCGGCACGGACGTGGCGCTGAAGGTGAGCAAGATCCCCTGCGAGGACCGTACCAAACAGGCGCTGGAGCGCGAGTATCAGGCCATCCTCGCGGTGCACGATCCGGCCGTGGTGCGCATCTTCGATCACGGCATCGAGGACGGCTACGAATATCTGGCGATGGAGTACTTCCCGCGCGGAGATCTGAAGGCGCGCATGCAGGTCGGCGTCACCGAATCAGAGGCGCTGCGCTTCCTCGAGCGCATCGCCGCGGCGCTCGGCGTGGTGCACCGGGCGGGACTGCTGCATCGGGACCTGAAGCCGCCGAACGTCATGCTGCGCGAGAACGACAACGTCGTGTTGATCGACTTCGGGCTCGCCCGGCTGTTGGATGTGAGTCACCACAGCACCTACACGGGAGTGCTGCGCGGCTCGCCGTACTACATGAGTCCGGAGCAGGCGCTCGGCGAGAAGCTCGATCCGCGCTCGGATCTGTACAGCCTCGGGGTGATCTTTCACGAGATGCTGACCGGGCGCAAACCGTTCACGGGCAACAGCGCCATGGAAGTGCTGCAGCAGCACGTCAACGCGACCCCGCCGCGCCTGCCGCCGTCGCTGAGCGGCTACACGCCGCTGCTCGCGCGGCTGCTCGCCAAGCAGCGCGAAGAGCGCTTCAGCGGCGCGCAAGAGCTGATCGGCGCGTGCGTGGCGCTGCGCAGCGGCAAGGGGCGGCAAGCTCAGTCGGCTGCCTAGGTGGCGCGGCAACTGCTGCAAGGGCCGCCTTGACACTGCGCGGCGGGGGGCGTGCAATCCCCCCGGGGGGAAACGGGCCCCGAGGATCTGGAGCGACCCATGAACCCGCGCCGCCTCGTCGACACCACGCTGTTCTACTCGCCGACGAGCGGCGGAGTGCGGCGTTACCTGACCGCCAAGCACGCCTGGCTCCGCTCCCAAGCCGGATGGCAACACACGCTGCTCGTGCCGGGGCGCACAGAGCGCCTGGAGCCCGGCGGGGTGTCCACGCTCGCCGGCGTGCCCGTGCCGGGGTCGTTCAATTACCGCCTCCCGCTCAATCCGCGGCGCTGGACGCGGCTGCTCGCTGCGCTCGAGCCCGACCTCATCGAGGCCGGTGACGCCTTTCATCCGGCCTGGGCCGCCTGGCGGCTCGCCCACCGGCGCGGCATTCCGTGCGCCGCGTTCTTTCATTCGAACCTGCCGCACATCGTTGCGCGCCGCTGCGGCGGGCGGGTAACCGAGCGTCTGGCCGGCAATTATCTGCGTTGGCTGTACGAGCGGTTCGATGTGGTGTTTGCTCCGAGCCGGCTGATGGTTGCCTTCCTCGATGGACTCGGCATCGGCCACACGGTCCACCAGCCGCTCGGCGTCGACGAGACGGTGTTTCACCCCAGGCAGCGGGGAGCATGGCTGCGCGAGCGGTTGGGGCTGGAGCCGGCAGCGCGCGTGCTGGTGTATGCGGGCCGCTTCACCGGCGAGAAGAACGTGCCCGTGCTGCTGCGCGCGTTTGCGCATCTGGGCCGCCCGTATCATCTGTTGATGATCGGCGGCGGCCGCGCCGGGCGACTCTCGCCGAACGTCACGCTGCTGCCGTACCGGCGCGACAGCGTGGAGCTGGCCCAGTGGCTGGCCTCCGCGGACGCGCTGGTGCATGCCGGCACCCGCGAGACGTTCGGCCTGGTGATCCTGGAAGCCATGGCCTGCGGCCGCCCCGTCGTCGCGGCGCGCGCTGGCGCGGTGCCCGAACTGCTCGATGAGCGCTGCGGGCTGCTCAGCGAGCCGGGCGATGCCGGTAGCCTCGCCGAGGCGATCGCGGCGCTTTACGAATGCGATCTCGATGCCCTGGGGCGCAATGCGCGCGCCCGCGTCCTGCAGCAGTACACGTGGCAGAAGATCTTCCAGCGCCAGTTGAACGTCTATCGGGCACTGCTCACCGCACGCAGCGCCGCGGCCGTGACGCAGGAAGTGCCCGAAACCGGCTGAGCGGGCTCGCTCAGCGCCCGCGCAGGGCGCCGAGCAGCCGCAGGCCGGCACGGCTGCGCGCAAGGCGCAGCACGGCTCGCCAGAACAACCGCTTGCCGGGCGGCGCCGGCCGCGGCGGGATAGCCCGAAAGAACGCGGCGCGTACATCCCGATGCACGAACACGGTGCGCGCGCGGAGCAGCCAGTGCTGCGGCGGGCTCTCGATCCGATAGCCGCTCGCATCGACCGCCACCACGCGCGCGCCCTCGAGCGTGGTGGGCAGCTGCGCGCCGTCGGCTGCGACGAAGCTGACAATGAGGCCCTCGGGCGGCTCCCCGGCCGAGGCGCCGCGCAGCGTCACTCCAGGCGATGCGCCCGTCTCGCGCGCGCAGGCCACCGCGCCGACAAACTCCGCGATGAGCCGTTCTGTTCGAGGCTCCTGCATCCGGCACCCCCTGTGGTTCAGCCGCTGCATTCCAGTTCCCAGACGGTCAGCGGAGCGCCGCGACGCAGCCAGAATCCTGCGCCCACCTCGCGAAAATGGCGGCGCAGGCGGGTGCGGTACCACTCCCCGGTGCGCAGATGCACCTCGGAGTCCGTCCGGCTGCGGTCGCAGTTGATCTGCCAGTCGCGGCGGGTCAGCGCGCTGAAATACAACACGCCGCGGCATAGGCGGGCGAAATTGGCGAGCGCGCTCGCCGCCTCGCGCGCCTGCAGATACTGCAGCACGTCATAACAGATCACCAGGTCGAAGGGCGTTTCCGGCCGATAGTCCTGCAGGCGGCCGCTCTGCCAGCCGTAACGGCGGCAGAGGTATTCGCTCATTTCGAGCCCCACGTACGCGGCTTTCGGCAACGCCCGGCGCAGCGGCGCGCGCAGCAGACCGGTGCCGCAGCCGGCATCCAGAATGCGGCGCACCGGCAGGCCGATGTGCGCCGTGAAAGCGCCGATGAGCCGGGCGCGCGCCCGCATCTCGGCGCGCGAAGTCACCGCGGTGCGCGGATCGAAGTAGAAGCGCTGGTAGTACGCCTGATCGAAGCGCATCGGCTCAGGATGCCGCGCCGCCTGCCGGGAAGGTCAAGCGGGCACTCACTTCGGCGAGCCGGCGACGGGCGGCCTCCTCGTAGGCCTGCGCATGCGCGTGCGCCCTATCGCGGCCGTTGAAGTACTCGCCGCTCGTGCCGGCGAGCTCCGGCGCGCAGGCGAGCCGCACGACGGCCGCCGCGCCGTCCGCCACGGTACTCACCGGCGCGACACCCATGGCACGGACCATCGAGGTATCCATGTAGGTGGCAGGATGCAGACATGTGACCGTCACCCCGCGGTTGCGCAGCTGCTGCGCCAGATCGAAGGTGAAGAGAATCTGCGCCAGCTTGCTCTGCGCGTAAGCGCGCATACCGCTGTAGGCGCGCTCGAGCATCAGGTTGTCGAAATCGAGCGGGTATTGCGCGCCGGAGGATACGTTGACGATGCGCGTCGGTGCGCTACGCTCGAGCAGCGGCAGCAGCAGCCGCGTCAGCAGGTAGCCGGAGAGGTAATTCACCGCGAAGCGCAGTTCGTAGCCGTCTGGGCTCACTTCCCGGCCGGACACCTGCGGCGTCGTGGGTCCGATGCCGGCATTGTTGATCAGCAGCTCGAGCCGAGGCAGAGCGCGCAGTGCGGCCGCGGCGAGCGCGCGCACCTGCTCGAGCGAGGCGAAATCGGCTTGCACGAAGCGCGCCTCGCCGCCCTCGGCGGCGATCTGCCGCGCCAGCGCCTCGCCCCGCTCGGCATTGCGGCCGTGCAGCCAGACCCGGTAGCCCTGCCGGGCGAGCGCTCGTGCGACGGCGCGCCCCAAGCCGTTGGTGGAGCCGGTGACGAGGGCAGTCTTGGCAGTGCTCATGACGGTCTAGTTTGCCGGATGGCCCGCGTGGCTGCACACTGTTGCGGGCAACCCCCGCAGGCGGTCCCCGGAGACACTGATGCCTCGACGCTTGAAGCGCGAACCCGGCCCATCGATGGCCCTGCTCACTGTGCTGCTGTCGATGGCCGTCCCGGCCAGCGGACGCAACGCGGGCGCGCCAGCCCCCGGTGCGCGCTTCACGCTGAGCAGCCCGCAGCTCACCCCCGGGGGCCGTGTTCCGCTCGCGCTCGTGTACGACCGCAACGGCTGCAGGGGCCAGAACCGCTCTCCGGCCCTGACCTGGCGCAATGCGCCTTCCGCAACGCGCAGCTTCGCGCTGTTGATCTACGACTCGGATGCATGGGGCGGCTGGTGGCATTGGCTGGTGATCGACATCCCCGCCGACATCAGCGGGCTGCCCGCCGGGGCCGGTGATCCGCGCGGAGGCGCGCTGCCTGCGGGCGCCGTTCAAACACGCAACGATTATGGATCGTTCGGCTACGGCGGTCCCTGTCCGCCGCCCGGGCGGGCGCATCACTACCACATCTTCCTGTATGCTCTCGGCGTACCGAAGGTGGCTGTCGCCGCCGATGCTCCGCCCGGCGCCGTCGCCGCAGCCGTGCGCGCCGAGGCGATTGCCGAGGCAGAGATCACGGTCCTTTACGGCCGGTAGCCCGCGGCGGTTGCGCCCATCGGGCGGCGCGAGTAGGCTGCGCGCGCCGCGGCAGAGCCTGTCTGCCCCGCCGAGCCACACAGATCCCACGATGAATTCCCCAAATCGCCGGCGCGCCGCTACGCGCCGAGGCAGCCCCAAGATCGGCTTCGTCAGCCTCGGCTGCCCGAAGGCGCTGGTCGACTCCGAACGCATCCTGACGTCCCTGCGCGCCGAGGGCTACCAGATCAGCCCCAGCTACGAGCGGGCCGAGCTGGTGGTGGTCAATACCTGCGGTTTCATCGACGCGGCAATCGATGAGTCGCTCGCGGCGATCGGCGAGGCGCTCGAGCACAACGGGCGGGTGATCGTGACGGGCTGCCTGGGGGCGCGGCCCGAGCGCATCCTGGAGCGTCACCCGCACGTGCTCAAGGTGACCGGGCCGCAGGATTACGCCGGGGTGCTCGCGGCCATTCATGAGCACCTGCCGCCCGAGCACGATCCGTTCCTCGACCTTGTGCCGCCGCAGGGTATCCGCCTGACGCCGCGGCATTACGCGTATCTGAAGATCTCCGAGGGCTGCAACAACTCCTGCACCTTCTGCATCATCCCGGCGCTGCGCGGCCGGCTCGCCAGCCGGCGCATCGACGAGGTGCTCGCGGAAGCCGACCGTCTCGTGGGCGCGGGCGTGAAGGAACTGCTGGTGATCTCCCAGGACACCAGCGCATACGGGGCGGATATCCGCTACCGCGGGGCCGAGTGGCGCGGGCTCCAGTACCAGTCGCGGTTCATCGATCTGGCGCGCGCCCTCGGCACGCTCGGCGCCTGGGTGCGGCTGCATTACGTGTATCCCTATCCGCACGTCGATGAGGTCATCGCGCTGATGGCCGAGCGCCGGGTGCTGCCCTATCTGGACATCCCCTTCCAACACGGCAGCCCTGCAGTTCTGAAGCGCATGCGCCGTCCGGCGCACGCGCAAGACGTGCTCGAGCGCATTCGGCAGTGGCGGCGGCAATGCCCCGACCTGACGCTGCGCAGCACCTTCATCGTGGGCTTTCCCGGCGAGACGGATGCGCAGTTCGAGGAGCTGCTGCAGTGGCTGCGCGCTGCTGAACTCGACCGCGTGGGGTGCTTCAAATACTCTCCCGTCGAGGGCGCCGCCGCAAATGCCCTCGGGCCACCGGTTGCGGCCGAGGTCCAGGAGGAGCGCTACGCCCGCTTCATGGAGTGTGCGGCCGAGATCAGTGCCGAACGGCTGCAGCGGCGCGTGGGACAGCGTCTGCGCGTACTGGTCGATGCGGTGGGTGAGGACGGCGCCATCGCGCGCAGCGAGGCGGAAGCGCCGGAAATCGACGGTGTCGTGCGCATTGCGGATGCCAACGGACTTATGCCGGGAGAGTGGGCAGACGTGCAGATCACAAGCGCTGACAGCTACGATCTGCACGCGAGTGTGCTCGCGCGGTAAGCCGATCGCCGCCGTCCCCTGGGGCCCGCGGAGAGGCTGCCGCGAGGCGCGGATCACGCTGCTCGGCGCGCGTTGCTACGATAGCGGCCATGCAACTCGGAATGCCTGCGGCGCGCCGCCGCACCGCCCGAGCCTCATCCACTTCAGACGCCGAAGAGAACAGCCACGCTCGTCTATCGGGCGCTTCTGCTGTCCGCTGGGCTCGCCGGATCCTTTCCGGCAGCTGCGCTGGCCCATACGAAACCGGCTGCGCCTCCAGCCCCGCTCAATTCTGGACGACGCTGCACACGGTGACGACGCACGGCAGCGTTACGGTCGGCGGCCACGTCATTCACTACACGGCCAAGGCCGGAAACCTGATCCTGTGTGACAAGGCCGACAAGCCGACCGGCGAGATGTTCTACGTCGCCTATTTCAAGACCGGTGCCCGTCTGGCTCAGCGCCCGATCGCCTTTCTCTACGACGGGGGACCCGGGGGCAGCTCTGCGCCGCTGCAGATTGGAGCGTTTGGCCCGGTGCGCGTGATGACGCAGAGCCACACGCACACGCCGCCCGCGCCGTACCGGCTGGTCGAGAATCGGTACAGACTGCTCGATGTGAGCGATCTGGTGTTCGTCGATGCCCTGGGCACGGGCTTCAGCCGCATCATCGGCAAGGTGGACGGCGGCGTGGGCACGGCGAAGATGTTCTACGGGATCGACCCCGACGGACAGGCATTCGCGCAGTTCATCACCCGTTTTCTGTCCCAGTACGACCGGTGGAACTGCCCCACATACCTGATCGGGGAGAGTGATGGCACCACGCGCTCGGCGGTGGTCGCAGGCACCCTCGAAGACGATGGCAACGTCGATCTGAACGCAGTAGTGCTGCTGTCCACCATCCTGAACTTCGACATGAGCATCGATCAGACCAACCTCAATCCGGGCGTCAACCTGCCCTACGCGCTCGCGTTGCCCACCTTTGCTGCGCTCGCCTGGTACCCCGAGCGCCTCAGTCAGCCGCCCGCGCGGTTGCATCCGTTCCTCGATGAGGTGCAGTCCTCGGCGATGGGACCGTATCTGAGTGCGCTCAACCGCGGCGCGGCCGCGCGCAGGAGAAGGCGATCGCCGCGCAGATGGCCGGGTACACGGGACTGCCCGCGCACTACCTGCTGAAGGCGGTTCTGCGCGTCACGGGTCCCGAGTTCGAGCAGCAGCTGCTGTCGGCCGAGGGCAAGACCACAGGACGGCTGGATGCGCTCCTCGGGTCCCGCACTCGATACGCTCGCCCAGTATGCCGAGTACGATCCGCTGATCTGCGGCATCGGCTCGGTGTACGTGTGGGCCGCGAACACGTGGCTGCGCGACACGCTGCACTTCGGCACCGGACACCACCATGTGTTTCTCTCCGGAACCGTGGGCAACGACTGGAAATGGCAGCACACCCCGCCGGGATCGGGCTCTCCCGCGCCGGTCGCACCGAACGTGCTGGCAGATCTGGCCACCACGATGACCCTTGATCTGCACCTGAAGGTGCTGGTCAACGCCGGCTACTTCGATCTGGCGACGCCCCGTTACGCCGCCGTGTACCAGATGCGCCAGCTGCCGACGCAGCCGCAGCTGCAGAGGAACATCGAGTTCCGCTT
>JAKAYU010000116.1 GCA_021809525.1 Pseudomonadota bacterium
CACGTCGCTCACGCCCTTCTGCCCGTGCGGGGACTCGAGGTCGGAGTTGGTCCGCACCAGACCCACCACCTGCACGGTGTCACTGACGGACTCCGGCTGCACCACCAGTCTCAGGCCATTCGGCAGCGTGTAGCTCACCGGATGCAGCTGCGAGCGCGGCTCGGGCAGACGGGCGAACGCCCGAGCGGCCCACGGAGGCAGCTTCACCGGCTTGGTGGGATTGGCGGCGAAGCTCTCCGGTCCTCCAAATCCCTTGCTGGTCACCGGCTTGCCCGAACTCTGCGGCGTCAGAATCGCGGTGAAGGCGTGGGCGGGGTTGAATACCCGGCGCGCCAGCGCGTCGACCTCCTCAGGCGTGACCGCCGCGATCGCCGCCTTCATCGCCTCCGGCGAGGACAGCCCGTCGACCGTGAGGGCCTCCGACCACGCGCTCGCCAGACCATTGACGGAATTCTTCGCGAATTCCAATCCGGCAATGGCCTTGCGCTTGGCCGCCTCGACCAACGCCGGGTCCACACCGTGCCGCGCCGCCGCGGCGAGAATCGAGCGCATGCGCTTGATCATCGGGCCGGGCGCACCGCCGCGCGGGAAGATGCCGACCGCCGCGCCGAGACCGGCCCGGGGCAGCTGCTGGGCGAAGAACGTCCCGTAGAGCGCGGTGCCGTCCATCCCCATGCCGAACAGCTGCGCCCGCTTGGAGGCGAGCGCGTCGGCGAGCACGAGCGCGGTGGCGTACTCGGGGCTGCGCGTGCCGGGCATGCGGTAGACGATGTAGACCGAGCCGTACGGGCTGTCGGTGGGCAGACGCAGCGTCTCGGCGCTCACCGGACGGAAGTGATACACGGGGCGCGGCGGCAACACCCGGCGCGGGATGGCGCCGAACAGCCGCTTCACTTCTGCCAGCGTCGCCGCAGGATCGACGTCACCGGCGATGACCAGGATGGCGTTGTTGGGCGCGTACCATGTGTCGTGGAAGCGCTTGAGCATCGCGGCCGTGGTCGCGTTGAACGAGGACCGGGTGCCGAGCGGGGTGTGCGCGTAGGGCGTGCCGGCGAACAGGTGCGCCACCAGCTGCGTGTAGAACTTGAAGCTCGGGCTCGAGAGGTCGCGCGCGACCTCCTGCTCGATGGCGCCGCGCTCGAGCGCCCACTGCTTCGGCGCCATGTCGACCGCGCGCATGCGGATCGAGGCAATGTGCAGTGCCACGCCGAGGTCCTGCGCCGGCACGACGAAGAAGTACTTCGTCACGCTGTTGGCCGTTTCGGCATCGAACGCCCCGCCCATGTTGGCCGTCACGGCGGCCAGCTGATTGGCGGTGAGGCCCGGGCTGCCGCGGAACATCATGTGCTCGGTCGCATGCGCCATGCCGGGGAAGCCCTTCGGAGCCTCGTCCGAGCCCACCAGGTAGTTGGTCTGCACCGAGACCACCGGCGCGAGCGCATCGCGCACGATCACCACCCTGAGGCCATTGCCGAGGGTAGCCCGGGTCACCGCGCTCGCACCGTTGGCGAGCGCGGGCCCTGCGGTCAGCACGGCCGCGCACAACGCCCAGCGCATCATCGATCCTAACTTCATGCTTTTGCCCTCATCTGCGTCGGTTCTTTACGAGCGAACACCTGGCGCGGCGCGGCCGCGCGCGGCCGTGCGGCCTAGCGCGCCGAGCGGGCGCGCGGGCTGCCGGAATGCGCCGTGGAGTAAAATGGCATGATACCCCCTCGACGGCACCGCTGCGCGCAGGTGCGTGCCGGCCAGGCGATCCGCCATCGTGGGCCGCCCGCGGCAGAAAATCTTCCCCGGGCACGGCGCCGAGCGGCGGGCACCGGCCCTGCAACGGCGAGCCTGAACACACGAGCGCCCCGTCACCACGGCCGCGGCCGACGCAACGCGCCGGATTGGCGCAGGGCGGCGGCGCCCGCGCAGCCGGGTGAGTGCCGCGAACCTCGGCCGCCCGCGCACCCCGTCGCAGGACTAAGACCCGTGGGAGCGCCGCAAAGTTTCGAATCGGCCGGCGACGCGTCCCGTTACGCCCCGGACGTTGCGCAGCGGCGCCGCCTGCCGGAGTGCCGTCAAGCGGGAGAAATCTGCACATCGTCGCGCGCAGCCCTCGAGGGCCCGCCGGCCTCGCGGGCGGCCTCGGGCCGCGCGACATCGCAGTCCTGGCAGATCCCATCCACGCCGCGCAGGACCCGGCGCGCGCGCCCGGGTGACAGGCAATGTGCGCAGACTCGCCCCCCCGGAGCCGCGCGCCTCAGCCGGCGCGGCCGACCGGCGGATGGATTACAATGGCCTCGGCGCCATTGACCGGCCGAGCCGCCGATCGGACGCACGGAACGAAGAACATTCAACACCGCACTGGGCGCGGGCAGATGCGCACGGTAACTTCGGCGCCCCGCCCCGCCCGTGACACAGGAGACGGACAATGGCATTGACCCGACAGGTTGTCTCGACGCTGAATAACGACGGCACGGACGTGATGGGGCCGAACGTGCTGGCCTTCCACTACCCGGATCAGAACCTCGTTTCCGGAAGTCTGCTCACCGTCGAGGCCAATCATTTCGCGGTGCTGAAGTCGCGCGGCGCGGTGCTCGGCGTATACGACACCGGCCAGTACCCCATCCAGACGCCCGACAAGCCGCTGCTCGGCAGCTTCGTGACGGGGTTCTTCGGCGGCCAGTCGCCCTGGCAGTACGAGGTGCTGTACGTCAACCGTGCCAAGCTCCTGGTGCGCAGCGCGGGGGTCGCCACCTCGGCCGAGATGGCCGAGATGCAGTACCAGGTCGAGTACTACGTGCACGTCGACACCAAGGAGGATGCGCTGAAGCTGATCACCCACATGCCCTTCGCCAAGCACTTCATCGGCACCGACGAGGTGGCGAGCTACGCCGGGCCGGTGGTTGAGCAGGCGATCAATCAGGTCGTGCAGGTAACGCCGATGGAGAAGGTCAACGAGCACATCCACGAGATCGTCGAGCTCGTCAAGGAGCACCTGGCGAGCTTCCTCGGGGTCTACGGCGTGACGCTGAATGACGCCAAGGTGCTGATCCTGCCCAAGGACGAGCGCATGCGCGAGCTGATCTCGCTGCGCGCCTTCGGCCTCTCGGAGATGGACGCGGTGCGCTACTACGTCGCGCTCAAGATGGCCGAGAAGGGCTTGGTCTCGGCGCCGAATGCCGCCGTCGGCCAGCCGTTCTTCATCGGTGGGACCACGATGGGCACCTTCCCCGTCGGCAGCGCGCTGCAGCCGGCCGGCTCGGGCGGCAAGAGCGGAAACTGATGAGCCGGATGCCGGGCGGCGCGCCTCGCGCGCGCCGCCCGGCACCTGCGGAGAGCCCCGCATGGAACTGAAAACCACCGCCAACCCCATCGATTCGGCCGGCCCCGTCAAGCAGGTCCTCTCGAACCTGTTCTACGGCTGGGGCTACAACTTCTACCGGCGCGAGAATCAGCTGCGCGCCGACGATCTGTTGATCCGCGCCAAGGTGAGCGAGCTGCTCGGAGAGTCCCGCGCGCACGCCGGCCAGCTCGAAGCGGCGTTCCGCCGCGAACATCTACCGCCACCGACGCGCGAGCGCCCCTTCCCGGACGCCGCCGCCGTCAGCGCGGCCCAGACCCTGCAACGTTGCGCGCAGCAGATCGAAGCGCTGGAGACCACCATCCGCAACGCCGCAGTGCCGGAGATGGACCGCATCCATCAGCGGCATCGCAACGAGCGCACCACGCTCGAGCAGCTGCTCGCCGCCGACAGCGAGCTCGTGCTGGCCGTGGTCGGCCTGCGCGATGCGGTCGTGGCGCTCGCGGACGGCGCGGCGGCGGCGGCGCAGCTGCCGCGGCTGCTCGAGACGGGCAACATCCGCGCGCTGTGGGAGCGGCGCGAGCAAATCCTTGCGGTTCTGCAATGAGGCCCCGGGTGAGCCTGTGAACGCGCGCAGACCCGACCTGCCGCTGTCGAACTCGCGGCTGATCACCCTCGGCGTGCTGATCATCTTGGCGCTGGTCGTCGCCGGCGGGGCGTTCGTGCAGATCGGCCCCGGGGAGCGCGGGGTGTTGATGACCTTCGGGGCCGTGCAGCCCGGCGTGCTCGACCCGGGCCTGCACCTGAAGGTGCCATTCGTGCAAGCGGTGGCCCGCATGAACGTGCAGGTGCAGAACTCCCAGTCGACCGAGACGGCCGCGAGCCGCGACCTGCAGGACGTCTCGACCACCGTGGCCACCAACTGGAACATCCTGCCGGCCGATGCCGAATGGGTCTACGAGCACATCGGCACCGAGCCGCAGTTGATGAACAAGGTCATCCGCCCGGCCATCAGCAATGCCGTCAAGGCGGTCACCGCGCACTACAACGCGGAGGACCTGATCGTCGAGCGCGACCAGGTGCGCAACCAGATCGAAAGCCAGATCCGCTCGGCGCTCGTGCCGTTTCGTGTAGTGGTCGATGCGGTGAACATCACCGACTTTCACTTCAGCCGCCAGTTCGCCGCGGCCATCGAGGAGAAGCAGGTGGCGCAGCAGCGCGCGTTGCAGGCTCGCTACGAGCTGGAGAAGGCCAAGGTGCTCGCGCAGCAGAAGGTGGTCGAGGCGAGCGCACAGGCCCAGGCGCAGAAGCTCCTGCAGGCGACTCTCACGCCCGAGCTCATTCAGCAGCAGGCGATCGCGAAGTGGAACGGGCAGCTGCCCGAGGTGCTCGGCGGCCGGGGCGTGCTGCCCATGATCGGCAACCTCACCGCCCCCGCGGCGGCGCGCTGAGCGGATGCGCACCGAGCCGGCCCGCGCCATCGACCGGCGCGCCGCCGGGCGCTCAGCCCTTGCGCTCGCCGTGCCCGCCGAACCCCAGACGCATGGCCGAGAGCACCTTGTCGGCGAACTCGCCCTTGCCACGGGAGGCGAAGCGGGCATAGAGCGCGGCGCTCAGTACGTGCGCCGGCACACCCATTTCGATCGCGGCCTGCACCGTCCAGCGCCCCTCGCCGGAGTCGGCCATCCGGCCGCCGAAGCTCGCAAGCGCCGGATCGGCGGCGAGGGCGCGGGCGGTCAGATCCAGCAGCCGCGATGAGATGATGCTGCCGTGGCGCCACACCTCGGTGATGGCCGCGATATCGAACTGGTACTGAAACAGGCGCGGATGCTCGAGCGGAGCGGCTTGCGCGTCCGCCGCCTCGCGCTCGCGCAACCCGACGTCGGCGCTCTGCAGCACGCTCAGGCCCTCGGCATAGGCGGCCATGACGCCGTACTCGATGCCGTTGTGCACCATCTTGACGAAATGGCCGGCGCCGCTCGGACCGCAGTGCATGTAGCCCATCGGCGCGGTATCCGCTGCGGTGCGCCTGCGGCCGGCGGCCACGGGGATTCTGCCGCCGGGCGAAAGCGTGGCGAAGATCGGCTCGAGCGTCTCGAAGGTCTCCCTGTCGCCGCCGACCATGAGGCAGTAACCCTGCTCGAGCCCGAGCACACCGCCGCTGGTTCCCACATCCAGGTAGTGGATACCCGCCTCGCGCAGCTCGTCGGCTCGGCGGATGTCGTCGGAGTAATGCGAGTTGCCGCCGTCGACCAGCATGTCGCCGGGCTCGAGCAGCGGCCGCAGCTGCCCGATCACCGCATCCACGGCCTGCGCAGGCACCATGATCCACACCGCCCGCGGGGCCGTGAGCCGCGCGAGCAGATCCGCCGGGGAGCTCACGCCGATCGCGCCCACTGCCGCGGCGGCCTGCACCGCCTGCGCGGACTTGTCGTAGGCGACGCACTCATGGCCGTCCTCGATCAGCCGGCGCACCATGTAGGCGCCCATGCGCCCGAGCCCAATCATGCCTATCCGCATAGCCCCCCCTCCCGCTGTTTGCCCTTTCTCCGGGCGCCGCAGCGCCGCAGCGTCAGTTCGGAACCCGCTTGATCTGCGCGCCGAGCTGCGACAGCTTCTCTTCGATTGCCTCGTAACCCCGATCGATGTGATAGATGCGCTCGACTTCCGTGCGGCCCTCGGCGACCAGGCCGGCGAGCACCAGGCTCGCCGAGGCACGCAGGTCCGTCGCCATGACCGGAGCGGCCTTCAGATGCCCCACGCCGTGGATGATCGCGGTGTTGCCCTCGAGGCGGATCTCCGCACCCAGCCGGCGCATCTCCAGCATGTGCATGAAGCGGTTCTCGAAGATCGTCTCGATGATCGTGCCGACGCCGTCGGCCACCGTGTTGAGCGCGGCGAACTGCGCCTGCATGTCGGTGGGGAACGCCGGGTACGGAGCGGTGCGCACGTCCACGGCGCGCGGCCGCCGGCCGCGCATGTCGACCTCGACCCAGTTCTCCCCGACACCGACCTTGGCGCCGGCCTCCTGCAGCTTCACCAGCACGGCGTCGAGGTGATCCGGACGGGTGTTCTTGATGCGCACATGCCCGCCGGTGATGGCGCCGGCCACTAGGTACGTGCCGCTCTCGATGCGATCGGGCAGCACTTCGTAACTCGTGCCGCTCAGCCGCTCGACCCCCTCGACGACGATCTTGTCGGTGCCGGCGCCCCGGATCTTCGCGCCCATGCTGGTGAGGAAGTTCGCCAGATCGACGACCTCCGGCTCGCGCGCGGCATTCTCGATGACGGTCTCGCCCTCGGCGAGCACCGCGGCCATCATCAGGTTCTCCGTGCCGGTCACCGTGACGGTGTCGAGCACCAGGCGCGTGCCGCGCAGCCGATCAGCCCGCGCGCGAATGTAGCCGCCGTCGATGGTGATGTCGGCGCCGAGCGCTTGCAGGCCGGCCACGTGGATGTTGACCGGGCGGGCGCCGATGGCGCAGCCCCCGGGCAGGGACACATCGGCGCGCCCGTAGCGGGCCACGAGCGGGCCGAGCACCAGGATGGAGGCGCGCATGGTCTTGACCAGCTCGTACGGCGCGGAATAGTCGCGCACCGTGGTGGGATCGACCTCGATGCGCATGCGCTCGTCGATCGTGACCGTCGCGCCCATGCCGCCGAGCAGCTCCACCGTCGTGGTGACGTCCTTCAGATGCGGAACGTTGCCGACCACCACCGGGCCGTCGGCGAGCAGCGCCCCGGCCAGAATGGGCAGCGTCGCGTTCTTGGCCCCGGAGATGCGCACCTCCCCCTCGAGCGGCACGCCGCCCTGGATCTGCAGCTTGTCCACCTCAGGCTCCAGCCTCGGCCGGCGTCAGCGCCTCGATGGACAGCGCGTGGATCTCGCGCCCCATCCGCTCCCCGAGCGTGCGATAGATCAGTTGGTGCCGCGCGAGGCTGCGCAGACCGGTGAACTGCTCGGCGACGATACGAGCGGCAAAATGCGTCTGATCTTCCGATTGCACCCGGACATCGGCTCCGGGCAGGCCGGCGCGGATCAGCCGCGCGACTTCCTCTGGGTTCATGGCGGCATATTAATCGACGGGGCGTCCGCGCGCTGCTCAAACCCCCGGCGGAACGGGCGCGCCGAAGGGGCCGGAGCGGATATGTGGAATTGCTACAATCCGGCCAATGAAGTCCGCCGCCGCCCCTACCGATGCCGCCGACCACGGGCTGCTTTCAGCCGCGCGCCGGGCGCTCGCGATCGAGGCGCAGGCCGTGCAGGCGCTGCTCGAGCGACTCGACGGGCATTTCGCGGCGGCCTGCCGGCTGTGCCTCGCCTGCCAGGGGCGGATCGTGGTCACGGGCATCGGCAAATCCGGCCACGTGGCGCGCAAGGTCGCCGCGACCTTCGCCAGCACCGGGAGCCCGGCGTTCTTCCTGCATCCGGCGGAGGCCAGCCACGGCGACCTCGGCATGATCACGCGCACCGACCTGTTGCTCGCGCTGTCGAACTCGGGGGAGACCGCTGAGGTGCTGCTGCTGCTGCCCCATCTGGCGCGGCTGGGCGTGCCGCTCATCGCCATGGTGGGTAAACGCGACTCGACGCTCGGCCGGGCGGCCACGGTGCTCCTCGACGTGAGCGTGCCGGAGGAGGCCTGCCCGCTCAATCTCGCGCCCACCGCGAGCACGACCGCGGCGCTGGCGATGGGCGATGCGCTGGCCGTGGCGGTGCTGGAAGCGCGCGGCTTCACCAAGCAGGATTTCGCCCGCTCGCACCCCGGCGGGACGCTCGGGCGGCAGCTGCTGCTGCGCGTCGAGCAGCTGATGCGCACCGGCGCGGCGCTGCCGCAGGTGCGCCCCGAGGCGCCGCTCGCCGAAGGGCTGCTCGAGATGTCCCGCAAGGGGCTCGGCATGACGGTGATCACCGACGCCGAGGGTCGGATCTGCGGCGTGTTCACCGATGGGGATCTGCGCCGGGCGCTCGATCGGCAGATCGACATCCACCGCGCGACGATGCACGAGGTGATGACCTCACCGTGCAAGAGCATCGGTCCGCGGGAACTGGCCGCCGAGGCCGTGCATCAAATGGAAGTGCACCGCATCACGGCGCTGCCGGTCGCGGACGCCGAGGGCCGTTTGATCGGCGCGCTGAACGTGCACGATCTGTTCCGCGCGGGAGTGGTATGAGCGGCGCGGCTTTCGCCCCATGAGCACCAGTGCCGCACGCATCCGCGTGCTGGTGCTCGACGTCGACGGCGTCCTGACCGACGGCCGGCTGTACTACGGTGCGCGCGGCGAGGCATTGAAGGTTTTCCATGTGCGCGACGGAGCGGGCCTGAAGCAGCTGGCCGCCGCCGGCGTCACCGTCGCGGTGATTTCCGGGCGGCGCTCGGTCATGACGCGCGCGCGTTGCCGCGAACTCGGGATACGGCATGTGATGCAGGGCGTCACCGACAAAGCGGCCGCCCTGCGGCGGCTGTGTTCACGGCTGCGCGTCACACCCGCCGAGTGCGCGTGCGTCGGCGACGATACACCCGACATCCCGCTGATGCGCCTCGCGGGACTTGCCTTCGCGGTCGCCGATGCGCACGAGCAGGCGCGGCAGGCGGCGCACCGCATCACCACCCAGCCCGGCGGCCTCGGCGCGGTGCGCGAGGTGTGCGATCAGCTGCTCGCCGCGCGGCGCGGAGCTGAAACGGCGTGATGTACCGTATTTTCGTCCTCCTGACCGTGGCTGCGGTGCTCATCGGCACGCTGCTGCTCGCCCGGCAGAATCGCGCCCCGCAGGCCGCGACCGTGCAGCGCGCGGACACGAGCGACGGCTATTCGGCGCGCGATGCGCAGCTGATCGAGACCGGCGCGAATGGGCTGCCGCTCTATACCGTGGACGCTGCCTCGATCCGCCAGCTGCCCCGCGAGGATCGTGTGCAGCTCTCCCAAGTGGCGCTCACGTTCCAGGATCCGAGCGGCGAGCGCTGGTCGGCGACCGCCGAGCAGGGCGCCATCGTGCACGGCACACACGAGGTGCAGCTCTCCGGCCACGTGCACGTCAACGCAACGCTGCTGGGGTCCCAGGCGCCGATCCAGATCCAGACCGATACGCTCACCTTCGACAGTCACAGTGACCGGGTGAGTACCCGCGACCCTGTGACCGTGCGCTGGGCGGGGCAGACACTCGACGCGACCGGGCTCGTGGTGAACTTGAAGGCCCATCGGCTGCATTTAGAATCCAAGGTCCATGCCATCGTCACGCTTTCGCATTAGGTTGCTGCTGGCCCTCGCCGCGCTCGTCGGCGCAGGCGTCGTGCACGGCGCGCAAGCCCCCACGGCACCGGGCGCGGCCGGCGCGAAAGCGCCCCCGCGGGCCAAGGTCACCGCACCTGCAAAGACCGCCATCAGCACGCAGGGAACCTACACCTTCGACGCGGCGTCCTCGGAAGTCGATTACAAGACCCACAGCGGCTCGTTCACGCACATCACCATCTCCC
Organism: Pseudomonadota bacterium; assembly: GCA_021809525.1. Taxonomy (GTDB): domain Bacteria; phylum Pseudomonadota; class Gammaproteobacteria; order Steroidobacterales; family Steroidobacteraceae; genus 13-2-20CM-66-19. The sequence continues at coordinate 9,766 of JAKAYU010000116.1, forward strand.
AGGGCAAGATCACCGTGCTGGCCGACCGGGCCCGTGCGAGCGGCCTCGGCCGACCGAGCGGCAAGTGGACCCTCGAGGGCAACGTGCGGGTGCACGCGCCGCCGCATGGTAGCCTGACCTCTGACCGGGCAGTGGTCGATGTATCCGGCAGCCGCATCACCCGCGTCACCGTCACCGGCAATCCCGCCGAGTTCACCCAGGTGGGCATGGCGCCCGGGAGAACTGCCGAGGGCCACGCCGACGAGATCCTCTACGACATCGCCACGAGCACGGTACAACTGCGCACAAACGCCTGGCTCAGCGACGGACACAATCAGATCAGCGGCCCGCTGGTGAGCTACAACATCCTGAAAGACCGCATCGAGGCGACCTCGAGCGGTTCGGGCGAGCGGGTCCACATCACGATCGCGCCGCGCAAGGCGCGCGGCCAGCCCGCCAAGAGACCTGCTGCGGGTGCCGCCGCGCCGCAGCCGCCCGGACGGTCGCCCTGATGTCGTTGCAAGCCACGGGCCTGCAGAAGAGCTACCGGTCCCGCAAGGTCGTACGCGGACTGAGCCTCGAGGTCGGCAGCGGTGAGGTGGTAGGACTGCTCGGCCCCAACGGCGCCGGCAAGACCACTGCCTTCTACATGATGGTCGGTCTGATCCGCTGCGATGCGGGACGTATCCAGCTCGGCGAGCGGGACATCACGCGCCTGCCGATGCACCGGCGCGCGCAGCTCGGCCTGGGCTATCTGCCGCAAGAGGCCTCGGTCT
>JAKAYU010000006.1 GCA_021809525.1 Pseudomonadota bacterium
GCGCGGCGCGCGCACACGCGCGCGCCCGCTCGCTGGTCGAATCCCTGCTCGGGCAGTTCGCGCTCGACAGCGCCGAAGGCAAGGCGCTGATGAGCCTCGCCGAGGCGCTGCTGCGCACGCCCGATGCACTGAGCGCGGATCGTCTGATCGCCGAGCGACTCGCCGCGCTGCGCACCGGGGGGGCGGACGCTAGCCTGAAGGTGCGGCTCGGCCTGGCGCTGCTGCGCAACGCGGGCCGGGTGCTGCCCGATGCGCGCGTGCTGCTCACCGAGACGCCCGCGCGGCGCCATCTGCTCGCGCCGGCGACCCGCAGGATCATGCGCCGCGCCATGCGGCTGATGGGTCACGCATTCATCGTCGGGGAGTCGATCGAGGCGGCGCTCGCGCGCGGGACGAAACACCCCGAGCTCGCGCTGTGCTCCTTCGACATGCTCGGCGAGGGCGCGCGCACCGAGGCGGACGCCGAGCGCTATTTCCAGGCCTACCACAGCGCCATCGAGGTGCTCGGCCGGCAGCCGGCCGGCGCCGTGTACGCCCGCTCGGGCATCTCGGTGAAGCTCTCGGCGCTCGAGCCGCGCTACCTGCTCACGCAGCGGCCCCGTGTGCTCGAGCGGCTGGTGCCGCGAGCCCGGGAGCTCGCCCGCGCGGCCTGCCGCGCCGGCATCGGACTGACCATCGACGCCGAGGAGGCCGACCGGCTCGACCTGTCGCTCGATGTCATCGAGGCGCTCGCGCGCGATCCGGAGACCCTCGCCTGGGAGGGGCTCGGACTGGCGGTGCAGGCCTACGGGCGCCGCGCCCCGCTCGTGATCGAGTGGGTCGCCGCGCTCGCGCGCGCGGCAGGCCGGCGCATGAGCGTGCGGCTCGTCAAGGGCGCCTACTGGGACGCCGAGATCAAGCGCGCGCAGGAGCGGGGGCTGGCGAGTTTCCCGGTCTACACCGCCAAGGCCGTCACGGATGCCAGCTATCTGGTGTGCGCGCGACGGCTGTTCGCCGCGCAGGATGTCCTCTATCCGCAGTTCGCCACCCACAACGCCCTCACCGTGGCCGCGGTGGCCGCGCTCGCCCCCACAGGGGCGCGCTACGAGTACCAGCGGCTGCACGGCATGGGCCAGGCGCTCTACGGCGTGGTGCGCGCCGAGCGGCCGGATGTGCCGCCGGTGCGCGTCTATGCGCCGGTCGGCACCCACCAGGAGCTGCTGCCCTACCTCGTGCGCCGGCTGCTCGAAAACGGCGCCAACACGTCCTTCGTCCATCACTTCCTCAACAAACGCATTCCCGTGGAACACGTCGTGGGACAGATCCTTCCCGAGAGCCCCGAGGGGTCCTTGAGCGTGCGCGAGCCGCCGCGCCTGTACGGCTCGCGCGCCAACTCGCACGGCGCGGATCTCGGCAATCCGCAGGAGCTCGCCGCGCTGTGCGCGGGCCTCGAGGCCGCGCGCGGCCGCCGTTACAGCGGCGGGCCGATTCTCGCCGCCGGCACGCTCGCCCCGCCCGATGTGCCGGTGCGCTCGCCGGCCGACGGGCAGATCGTCGGCATGAGCCGCGATGCCAGCGAGGCGCAAATCACCGCCGCGATGCAATCGGCCGCCGAGGCCCAGCCGGCCTGGGACCGCCGCCCCGCCGCCGAGCGGGCCGAGTGCCTGGAGCGCGCCGCGGCGCTGCTCGAGCAGCGCCGCGAGCTGTTCCTCGGCCTGCTGGTGCGCGAGGCCGGCCGCACGCTCGCCGATGCCCTCTCCGAGGTGCGCGAGGCGAGCGATTTCTGCCGCTACTACGCCGAGCAGGGCCGCCGGCTCTTTGGCACGGCGCAAGCCCTGCCGGGCCCGGTGGGCGAGCGCAACGAACTGTGGCTGCAGGGCCGCGGAGTGTTCGCCTGCATCAGCCCGTGGAACTTCCCGCTCGCGATCTTCACCGGTCAGATCACCGCAGCCCTCATGGCCGGCAACTCAGTGCTCGCCAAGCCCGCCCCGAGCACCCCGCTCGTGGCGCACGCCATGGTGAGCCTGCTGCACGAGGCGGGCGTTGCGCGCGAGGTGCTGCAGCTGACCCCGGCCGACGGACCGCTCTTCGGCCGCACCGCACTCACCCATCCGGCCCTCGCCGGCGTGGCGTTCACCGGCTCGACCGCCACGGCGGCGACCATCAACCGCACGCTCGCCGGCCGCGACGGCCCGATCGTGCCGCTCATCGCCGAGACCGGCGGGGTGAACGCCATGATCGTCGATGCCACGGCGCTGCCCGAGCAGGTGGTCGACGATGTGGTCACCTCGGCGTTCACCAGCGCCGGCCAGCGCTGCTCGGCGCTGCGCGTGCTGTATCTGCAGGAGGAGATCTCCGCGCGGGTCATCGAGATGCTGATCGGCGCGATGCGCTGCCTCACGCTCGGGGACCCCGCCGATCCGGCCACCGACGTCGGACCGCTCATCAGTGCGCAGGCGCTCGCGCGGCTCACGCGGCACGCCGAGCGCATGCGCCGCGAGGCGAAGCTCCTGTACGCCTGCCCGACCGATCAGTGCCCCGCGGGCGGGCATTTCTTCGCGCCGCAGCTGTTCGAACTCGCCGCGCTCGATCAGGTGAGGACCGAGGAGTTCGGTCCCATTCTGCACGTGGCCCGCTACCGTGCCGAGCAGTTGCCGCAGGTGCTCGCAGCGGTCCGCGCCACCGGCTTCGGCCTCACGCTCGGCGTGCACAGCCGGCTCGAGACCATGGCCGAGCACGTGTTTCACTCGCTGCCCGCGGGCAACACGTACGTCAACCGCAACATGATCGGCGCGGTGGTCGGCGTACAGCCCTTCGGCGGACAGGGCCTCTCGGGCACCGGCCCGAAAGCCGGCGGCCCGCACTACCTGGTGCGCTTCGCCACCGAGCGCACGCTGACGATCAACACCGCGGCGATCGGCGGCGCGGTGGAGCTGCTGGCCTGAACTACGCGCGCAGCGCTTCGGCGAGCGCCGCGAAGGAATCGAGCGGCTCGCCGCAGACGCTGCCGCGGCACAGGTAGGCGCAGGCCGCCCCGCGCGGCGGCTTCGTGGCAATCGCCGCCGGCAGATCGGCGGCATCGGCCGCCGCGGCGAGCACCATGCGCCGCGGCGCATACAGACGCGCGAGCTCAAGCCGCCACGACTCGATGGCCTGTGGCTGCCCGCGCAAGATGACGATCTCGGGCGGATCGAGCAGCTCCTCGAGCGCATTCAACAGCGTCGCATGCGCCTGCGGATGGTGCACAATCGGCGCCCAACCGGCCCGCACGATATCTTCGGCCGCCTGCAGATAGCGGCTCTCCCCGAGCAGGTACCCCAGGCGCACCAGCACCCGGGCCGCGACCGCGTTGCCGGCCGGCAGCGCCTCGTCGGCGAAGGTCTTCATCCGGTGCAGCAGCGGCTCGTGATCGTCCGAGGTGAAGAAGAACCCGCCCTCCGGGGCGGCGAAGTGACCCAGCACGACCTCCATCAGCTCGCAGGCGAAGGCGAGCTCCGCCGGCCGCAACCGCAGTTGCTGCAGCTCGAGCACACCCTCGGCGAGGAACGCATAGTCGTCGAGATAGGCGTTCAGCCGCGCGCGCCCCTCGCTGCAGGTGGCCGCGAGACGCCCGTCTCGCCAGAGCGTGCGCCGCGCGAACTGCAGCGCGCGGCTCGCCGACTCCTCGAGCCCGGCGCACTCGAGGGCGCGGGCGGCGCGGGCGAGGCCCGCGATGGCCAGTCCGTTCCACCCCGTGAGGATCTTCTCGTCGCGCATCGGCCGCTCGCGCCGCTCCCGTACCGCCAGCAGCTTCCCGCGGGCGCTCTCGAGCAGCCCCCCCAGACGCTCGGCGGACAGATCGAGCTCGTTGGCGATGGCGGCCGCCTCGCGCGCGACGTACAGGTGCCAGCGGCCCTCGAAGTTCGCGGGCTGATCGAGGCCGTAGCAGGGCGCGAACGCGGCGTACTCCTCCTCGCTGAGCGCGGCGCGCACCGCATCGCGATCCCACACGTAGAAGCTGCCCTCGTGGCCGGCCGAATCCGCATCGAGACTGGAGTAAAAGCCGCCCTCCTCGGATTGCATCTCGCGCCGCATCCAATCGGCGGTGTCGCGCGCAACGCGCGCATACAGCTCATCGCCGCTCGCCACGTACGCATCGGCGTACACCGACAGCAGCCAGGCGTTGTCGTAGAGCATCTTCTCGAAGTGCGGAATCCTCCACAGCTCATCGACCGAGTAGCGGCAGAACCCGCCGCCGAGCGCATCGTGGATCCCGCCCTCGGCCATGCGCTTGAGCGTGAGACTCGCCATGTAGAGCGCCTTGAGGTCCGGCGGCTCGCGGTGTGCGCTCGCGCGCCAGTGCCGCAGCAGCCGCTCGATCGAGCCCGGATGCGGGAATTTCGGCGCACCGCCGAAGCCGCCGTGGCGCGCATCGAAGCTCGCCTCGAGCTGCGAGCGGGCGCGCTCGAGGGGCGAGGCATCGAGACGCAGCTGCGCCTGCGGCGGCGGTGGATCGATGCTCGCGAATGCCGCGGCGAGCTCCTCGCCCTGCGCATCGAGCTGCGCACGGTGCTCGGCGTAGTAGCGCGCGATGCGTCCGAGCAGATCCTTAAAGCCCGGCAGCCCATGGCGCGGCTCGGGCGGGAAATACGTGCCGCCGAAGAACGGCAGGCGCTCGCTGGTCAGGAACATCGTGAGCGGCCAGCCGCCCGGCCCGCGGGTGAGCATCTGTTGGGCGATCTGGTAGATGCGGTCGATGTCGGGCCGCTCCTCGCGATCGACCTTGATGTTGACGAACCGCTCGTTGAGCAGCTGCGCGGTCTCGCCGTCCTCGAAACTCTCCATGGCCAGCACGTGGCACCAGTGACAGGCGGCGTAGCCGATGCTGAGGTGCACCGGACGGCCGAGTTCGCGTGCCAATTCGAACGCCTCATCGCCCCAGGGGTACCAGTCGACCGGATTGTGCGCGTGCTGGCGCAGGTAGGGGCTGGTCTCGTGTATCAGCCGGTTGGTGTATTTCGGCGTGCCGTCGGCGTTGCGATGTCGGCTTTCCATGGGACTCCCGCGGGTGCGCCCGGCGGAGGATAGGGGTGCCGAGCATAGCGCGCGCGGCGCGGCGCGAGCGCCTGTATACTGCCGCCCCCTCAAATCGCCGCCGACCGCACCCTTGAACGCCCCGCCGCCCGCCGCCGAGACCCCCACGCACGCCGCCCACGCACTGCGTCTGAAGCGCGGCGAGGAGCGCCGGATCCTCGCCGGGCATCCCTGGGTGTTCAGCAACGAGATCGACGAGAGCACCCCGCTGCGGGCATTTTCCCCGGGACAGACCGCCCGGATCGAGTCGCACCGCGGACAGTTTCTGGGCTACGCCTACGTAAACCCGCACGCGCTCATCTGCGCGCGCATCGTCAGCCGCGACGCCGCCCGGCCCATCGACCGCGCACTCATCGAGGAGCGGCTCGAGGGGGCGCTGCGGCTGCGCGAGCGGCTGTATCGGGAACCGTACTACCGGCTCGCGTTCGGCGAGTCCGATGGCCTGCCGGGCCTGGTGCTCGACCGCTACGGGGATCTGCTCGTCGGGCAGATCGCCACCGCCGGGATGGAGGCGCTGCGCGGGACGATCGAGGCTGCCGTGCGCGGGCGGCTCGCCCCGGCGGGGCTCTTCTGGAAGAACGACTCTGGCGCGCGCATGCTTGAGGACCTGCCGCGCATCGCCGAGCCGGCCTTTGGCGAGATCCCCGCCGATGTGACGGTGCGGGAGGCCGGTCTCGGCTTCACCGCGCCGCTCGCCGCGGGCCAGAAAACCGGCTGGTTCTACGACCAGTGCGCCAACCGCGCGCGGCTCAAGCGCTTCCTGAGCCCCGGGGCGCGCGTCCTCGATGTGTGCGGCTACGTCGGGGCGTGGAGCCTCACGGCGCTTGCCGCCGGGGCCGCTGGCGCACTGTGCGTCGATGCCTCCGAGTCCGCACTGCAGTACGCCGAGCGCAACGCTGCGGCCAACGGACTCGCCCTCGAGACTTTGCGCGCAGAGGCGTTCGAGGCGCTCACCGCGCTGCGCGAGCGCGGCGAGCGCTTCGATGTGGTCGTGCTCGATCCGCCGGCCTTCATCAAGCGCAAGAAGGACATCCCGCGCGGCCAGGCCGCCTACCGCAAGCTCAACCAGCTGGCGATGGCGCTGATCGGCGAGGAGGGGCTGCTGGTGTCGTGCTCCTGTTCGTATCACCTCACGGGCGAAGCGCTCACCGAGATCCTGCAGGCGGCGGGGCGGCACAGCGGCCGGGGCGTACAGATCCTCGAGGCCGGCGGGCAGTCGCCGGACCATCCGATTCACCCCGCCGTCCCCGAGACGCGCTACCTGAAGGCGTTCTTCTGCCGCATCAGCGCCCAGGTCGGCTAAACTGCACCGCCATGATCAAGTACCCCGACATCAATCCGATCGCCTTCCGTATCGGCCCGCTCAAGGTGCACTGGTACGGCATCATGTACCTGCTCGGCTTCGCCGGCGCCTGGGGCCTGGCCCGCTATCGCGCCTCGCGCCCCGAGTCCACCTGGAAGGCGGTGGACGTCGATGACCTGATTTTCTACTGCATGCTCGGGGTCATCCTCGGCGGGCGCATCGGCTACGTGCTCTTCTACGGGATGACGTTCTGGACCCCGCAGAACCCGTGGTACCCGATCGAGGTGTGGGACGGGGGCATGTCCTTCCACGGCGGCCTGCTCGGGGTCATCCTGGCGATGACGCTGTTCGCCTGGCGCCGCAAGCGCAATGCCGCCGACGTGTTCGACTTCACCGTGCCGCTGCCGGCCCTCGGGCTGTTCTTCGGCCGTATCGGCAACTTCATCAACGGCGAGCTGTGGGGCAAGCCGACGACGCTGCCCTGGGGCTTTCTGTACCACGGCGTGGTGCGCCAGCCCTCGCAGCTCTACGAGGCGTTCTTCGAGGGCGTGGTGCTGTTCACCACCATGTGGCTGTTCACCGCCAAACCCAAGCCGCGCCTGGCCGCCTCGGGGCTGTTCCTGCTGCTGTATGGCACGTTCCGCTTCCTGGTGGAGTTCGTGCGCCTGCCGGACCCGCAGCTCGGCTACCTCGCCTGGGGCTGGGTCACGATGGGCCAGGTGCTCTCCTTCCCCATGATCGTGATTGGCGCCGGACTGCTCATCTACGCCTATCAAGCGCGCAAGACCTCGGGGAACTACCTTCCGGCCGCCGCCGCGCATTGAGCCGCGATGCGCCCGTATCTCGATCTGATGCGCCGCATCCTCGAGAGTGGCACGCCGAAGGCAGATCGCACCGGCACGGGCACGCTCTCACGCTTCGGCGAGCAGCTGCGCTTCGATCTGGCCGCGGGCTTTCCGCTGGTGACCACCAAGCGCATCCACGTGCGCTCGGTGATCTGCGAGCTGCTGTGGTTCCTGCGCGGCGAGACCAACGTGCGCTGGCTGCACGAGCACGGCGTGAGCATCTGGGACGAGTGGGCCGACGAGCACGGCGAGCTCGGGCCGGTCTACGGCAAACAGTGGCGCGCGTGGACCGCGGCCAACGGTGAGAGCATCGATCAGATCAGCGCGGCGATCGAGCTGATCCGGCGGGACCCGGATTCGCGGCGCATCGTGGTGAGCGCCTGGAACGTCGGGGATCTGCCGCGGATGCGCCTGCTGCCCTGCCATGCGCTCTTTCAGTTCCATGTCGCGGCCGGCAGGCTCTCCTGCCAGCTCTACCAGCGCAGCGCGGACGTGTTTCTCGGCGTTCCATTCAACATCGCCAGCTACGCGCTGCTCACCCATATGGTCGCCCAGCAGTGCGGTCTCGAGCCCGGGGAGTTCATCTGGACCGGCGGGGACTGCCACCTGTACCGCAATCACCTCGAGCAGGCGCGAACGCAGCTCGCGCGCGAACCGTACCCGCTGCCGCAGCTGCGCATCGGGCGCCGCCCGGACAGCCTGTTCGACTACCGCCCCGAGGATTTCGAATTCGTGAACTACCAGCATCACCCGGCCATCCCCGCGCCGGTGGCCGTCTGAGGGGGCCGCCCGTGACCGGCAAGAGCGCCGCGCGCGGCGCGCCCTACTTCAAGGTCCGCCGCTCGCGGGTGCACGGCCGCGGCGCTTTCGCGCTGCGGCGCATCCGCAAGGGCACGCGCATCATCGAGTACCTCGGCGAGCGGGTCACGCACCAGGAGGCGGACCGCCGCTACGAGGACCGCGGCGAGCGCGACAACCACACCTTCCTGTTCATCGTGGATGCGCGCACCGTGATCGATGCCGGCGTGGGCGGCAACGACGCACGCTTCATCAACCACTCGTGCGGACCGAACTGCGAGGCGGTGATCGAGGGCAAGCGGGTGTTCATCGAGGCGATCCGCACCATCCAGCCGGGTGAGGAGCTGAACTACGACTACCAGCTCGGCCGCTCGGCGGACGATCCGCCCGACGTCGATGAGATCTACGCCTGCCGCTGCGGGCAACCCGACTGCCGCGGCACCATGCTCTGGCCGGCGAAGAAGAATCCGCCGCGATGCGCATCGGCGGGCAAGCGCCCGGGCAAGCGGCCGAAGAAGGCCTCGCGCGGCGCATCCCACCGGCGCTCCGCCCGGTGATGCGATGAGCTCGAGCCCCGGGCACTCGCGCGGCTGGACCCTGGCGGCGGTCATCGGGGCGACCGGCATCGTCTACGGGGACATCGGCACCAGCCCGCTCTATGCGCTCGAGGAGACTCTCACCGAAGCCGGCCACTTCGATCACCTCGCGGTGCTCGGCTCGCTCTCGCTGATCGTCTGGGCGCTGACCATCTCGGTCACCGTCAAGTACATCAGCATCATCATGCGCGCCGACAACGAGGGCGAAGGCGGTATCCTCGCGATGTTCGCGCTCGCGCAGCGCAACAGCGTCGCCGGCAGCCTCTGGGCGCGCATGGTGGTGTGGCTGGCGCTCGCCGGCACGGCATTCTTCTTCTGCGATTCGCTCATCACCCCGGCCATCAGCGTACTCAGCGCGGTGGAGGGACTGCAGGTGTTGAGCCCGGATCTGCAGCACGCGGTGGTGCCGCTCACCGTGGGGGTCATCACCGGACTGTTCGCCTACCAGCGCCGCGGAACCGCCCGGGTTGGCGCCCTGTTCGGCCCCGTCATGATCGTGTGGTTCCTGGTACTGGCGGTGACCGGCATCCAGGCGATCCGCGCCGATCCGGTGGTGCTGTACGCGCTCAACCCCGGCTACGGCGCTGAGCTGCTGGCGCACCGCCCCGGGGTGGCGCTCGCGGTGATCGGCGCGGTGTTCCTGTGCCTCACCGGCGGGGAGGCGCTCTACGCGGACATGGGCCATTTCGGCAAAGAGCCGGTGCGCGCGGCCTGGTTCTCGCTCATCTGGCCCGCGCTGCTGCTCAATTATCTCGGCCAGGGCGCGCTGCAGCTCAAGCAGGGCCACTTCATCCCGCTCACGCTTTATTTCATGGTCTCGGGCTCAGCGCTGCCGTGGATGGTCATGTTGGCGACCGCCGCCACGGTCATCGCCTCGCAGGCCGTCATCTCCGGAGCGTTCTCCATGGCGCGCCAGGCGGTGCAGCTCGACCTGCTGCCGCGCATCCGGGTGCTGCAGACCTCCGCCACCGAGCTCGGTCAGATCTACGTGCCGGTGGTCAACTGGCTGGTGTTCATCGCCGTCGTGGCGTTCGTGGTGGGCTTTGGATCCTCGAACGCCCTGTCGGCCGCGTACGGCTCGGCAGTGGTCGGCACCATGCTGATCACCACCGTGCTCGGGGCGTTCGTCGCGCTGCAGCAGTGGAACTGGCCGAAGTGGGTCGTCGGGCTGGTGTTCGGTGTGCTGTTCCTGGTCGATGCCGTCTTCTTCCTCGGCAACATGACGAAGGTGCCGAGCGGCGGCTGGATTCCTTTGACGCTCGCAGCGATGCTGTTCATCGTGTTCATGACCTGGCGCAGCGGACGGCTGGAGCTGCGCGCGGCGCTGGCTCGCCAGGCCATTCCGCTCAGCGAGCTGCCCAAGCTGCTCGCCGGCGTGCATCGTGTGCCGGGGACGGCGGTGTTCCTTGCCAGCACCCCGGATCTGGTGCCCTCGGCGCTGATCCGCAATCTCGAGCACAACCGTGTGGTGCACGAGCGGCTCATCATCCTCAACCTCGAGATCGTGCGCACGCCGCGCCAGGATCCGGCCAACCGCGTGGAGATCGACCAGACGCTGCCCGGGGTCTATCTGGTGACCGCACGCTTCGGGTTCATGGAGACGCCCGACGTCGCCGAGGCGCTGCGCGGCTGCCGCGCCCGCGGACTGAAGGTGTTCATGGAAGACAGCTCGTTCTTCGTCGGCCAGCACGTGGTCCGCGCGCGCGATCTGCCCGGCTGGCGCGGGCTGCAGCGCATTCTGTTTGCCCGCATGCAGCGGCACAGCACCCAGGCCGCGGAGTTCTTCCGCATGCCCTCCCGCGGCGTCGTCTCGCTCAACACCGTGGTGGAAATCTGAGGCCGCGCGTGCAGGATCGCGACCCGATGCGCGTGGGGTGCCGATGAGCCTGGCGCAACCGCAAGTCTCCCTGATCGTGGCGATGGCCGAGAACGGCTGCATCGGCCGCGACAACGCTCTGCCCTGGCGCCTGCCGCAGGACCTGCGGCGCTTCAAGTCCCTCACGCTCGGCAAGCCGATCCTGATGGGACGCAAGACTTACGAATCGATCGGCCGCCCGCTGCCCGAGCGGCGCAACCTGGTGCTGACGCGAGACCACCATTGGCGGCGCGAAGGGGTGCTCGCCGTGCACTCCCTCGGCCACGCGCTCGGCTGTGTCCGCGGCGATGCGGAGCTGATCGGCATCGGCGGCGCGGAGGTGTACCGGCTGCTGATGCCGTTCGCCCTGCGCATCTACCTGACGCTGGTGCACGGCGAGATCACCGGCGACACGTTCTTCCCCGCTCTCGATCCGACCCAATGGGCGGACGTCGAATGTCATCACCACGCAGCCGGCGAACACGACGCCTATGCGTTCACCTTCATGACACTCGAGCGCAAGAGCGCCCCGCAACCTCCGGGGGCCTACTGACCGAGCGCCTGGGCGATCGCCTGGGCGAAGTACGGGATGTTCTCCGGGCGCAGCCCGGCGATGTTGATGCGGCTGTCATCGGTCATGTAGAGGTGATGCGCCTCGCGCAGCCGCCGCACGGTGTCCTTGTCGAGGCCGAGGTAGGAGAACATGCCGCGCTGGCGCACGAGGTGGCTGAAGTCCTTGCGCGGACAGGCCGCCGCAAGCGCCGCGGCTGTCGCGGTGCGCAGCTGCACGATCCGCGCGCGCATCGCGGCGAGCTCGCGCTGCCAGGCTGCGCGCAGCGGCTCCTCGCTGAGGATTTCCGCCACGATGGCCGCGCCGTGATCCGGCGGCATCGAGTACAGGCCGCGCGCGATGCGCACCAGCTGCGAGAGCGTGGCCTCGGCCGCCGCGCCGCTCTGCCCGACGACCAGGAGACATCCGACACGCTCGCGGTATAGCCCGAAGTTCTTCGAGCACGACACGGCGATCAGCGCTTCCGGCAGCTGCTCGGCGAGCAGCCGCAGACCGTAAGCGTCCTCGGCAAGGCCGCGGCCGAGGCCCTGATAGGCCATGTCGATGAACGGCAGCAATCCACGACGCTCAAGCACTGCCCCGAGCGTACGCCATTGCGCCTCCTCGAGGTCCGCGCCGGTGGGGTTGTGGCAGGAGGCGTGCAGCAGCACCACCGAGCGCGGCGGCAAAGCCTCGAGCGCGCTCAGCATGGCCTCGAACGCGACCCCACCGGAGACGGCATCGAAATACGGATAGCGCTCGAGCTTCAGGCCGCACCCTGAGAGCAGCGGCACGTGATTGGCCCAGGTCGGGTTGCTGACGTGCACGACCGCTTCGGGCCGCGCGACGCGGATGAGCTCGGCACCGAGACGCAGTGCACCGCAGCCCCCGGGCGCCTGTACGGCGCAGACTCGCTCGGAGCGCGCCAGGGGAGAGCCGTCCCCGAGCGCCAGCCGGCGCATCGCTTCGTTGAAGCCTGCGTTGCCGGCGGGCGCCACATACGTCTTGGTCGTCTGGCGCTCGAGCACGGCCCGCTCGGCATCCCTCACGGCCTGCATGACCGGTGTCTCGCCGCGCTCGTCACGGTAGACGCCGACGCCCAGATCCACCTTGCGGGGGTCGGAATCGGCGCGGAAGGCGGCCATCAGGCCCAGGATGGGGTCCGGCGCCAGCCGGTCGAGATGCTCAAGCACGTGGGTCTCCTCGCCGCAAGCCTCGGGCGGCGCAGGGGCCAGTTTACACGTTCAGCGTCACAGTTCTGGCCCCCGGTTCTTCAAGATCGGCCTGCTGCCGCCGATACTCGCATCAGTATCGCTGCACAGCGGAACGGCTCGCGCGCACCGGCGCCAGGGACCCCGCTCGGCACCCTTAGTACAGGCTTGCGCAGTTCGTGATTCAGATCATCGGAAGCGTCGTCGTCCTCGCCTGTGTGGCTGTGGGCTTCATGATCGAGGGCGGGAAGCTCCTCGCGCTGTGGCATCCGGCGGAATTCCTCATCATCGTCGGAGCCGCCTTCGGCGCCTTCCTCACCAGCAACCCGATCAAGATCGTCAAGGCCACCTTCGCGGACATCGTCGCGCTCGTCCGCCAGGAGCGCTACGAGCACGACGATTACGTCTCGCTGTTGAAGTTGCTCTACGACATCCTGGTGAAGATCCGCAAGGAAGGCCTGATGGCGATCGAGTCGGACATCGATGCCCCGGACGGCGGCGCGTTGTTCAAGAAATACCCGCGCATCGCCCAGGACCATCATCTGCGCCAGTTCATCACCGACTGTCTGCGCCTGATGGTCGGCGGCAATCTCGACCCGCACGAGTTCGAGAGCCTCCTCGATCAGGAGCTCGAGACCTTCCACCAGGAGATCCATGAGCCCTCCCACGCGGTGCAGCGCATGGCCGATTCACTGCCGGGATTCGGCATCGTGGCCGCTGTGCTCGGCATCGTGAACACCATGGCCTCGATCGCGGGCGCCGACACCGCGAGCATCGGCGCACGCGTCGCCTCCGCACTCGTCGGCACCTTCCTCGGCATTTTGATCTCCTATGGCTTCGCCGGTCCGCTCGCGGCGGCCATGGCGCACGCGGCCAACGACGAGGCCAAGGCCTTCGAGCTGGTCAAGATGGCCCTGGTTGCCAGCGTGCGCGGCTACGTCCCGGCGGTCGCCATCGAGTTCTCGCGCAAACTGCTCTTCAGCGACGTGCGCCCGACGTTCGCCGACCTCGAGGCCCAGCTGAAGGGTAAAGCCAGAGCCAGCGCCTGATGGCCGCCAACGCCAACAAAGACGACAAGGCGCCCATCTTCATCAAGCGCAACAAGCGCCGCGCGGCCGAGCATCACGGCGGGGTGTGGAAGGTCGCCTACGCCGATTTCGTCACCGCCATGATGGCGTTCTTCCTGGTCATGTGGATCGTCACCGCGGTCAACAAGGCCGAGCGGGCGGCGATCTTCAACTACTTCAAGAACCCGAGCATGCAGTCCGGGCACAGCACCCACGCGGCCCCCGGTCCGATGGGCCCGGGCGGGGCGAGCACCAGCCCGATCAACCTCGGCGGCGGTCTGAACGGGCTGAACTCGACCCCACATCAGGTGATCGACGTCGAGGCGCCCGAGAAGGGGCCCGGCAGCAACAGCTTCGCCGAGCCGCAGCCCCACACGAGCCTCGAGCAGGCGAGAAAGCAGGTTCAGGGCGCCGACCACAAGCGCCTGCAGTCGCTGATGGTGCAGCTGCGCAGGGCGGTCAACAAGAGCCAGGCGCTCAAGCCGTTCAAGAATCAGTTGCTCATCGACATCACCCCCCGGGGCGTGCGCATCCAGATCGTCGACGCGAAGAACCGCCCGATGTTCGATCTGGGCAGCGCGAAGCTGCGCAGCTACACGCTGCGCATCCTCAAGACCCTAGCCCCGTATCTGAACTCCGTGCCCAACCAGATCGCCATCATCGGCCACACGGACGCGCACCAGTACCCGCGCAAGGCCCGCTACACCAACTGGGAGCTGTCGGCCGATCGCGCCAACGCCGCGCGCCGCGCGCTCGTCGAGGGCGGCCTCGCGCGCGGCAAGGTCGCCCGGGTGGTGGGCCTCGCCTCGACTGTGTTGTTCGACAAGGCGAACCCCTACGACCCCATCAACCGCCGCATCAGCATCATCGTCATGACCCGGCGCGAGGCGCAGGCCGCCCTGCGCGCCGATACCGGCTCCTCGAGCCTTGCGGCGCCGCAGAGCCCGCCTGGGGCGGCGGGCGGTGCGCCGGCGGCGAGCGCCGGCCACACCCCACCGCGCTGAGAGCTGCCGATTTCCTCACCCGCTGCTGACCGCGGCACGCATAACGTTGCGCTGCTGCGGCCCGGCAACGCACCACGATGAACCCCGCCGCGCACCAGCGCGGTGCACCGCCCGTGCCCAGGCGGCGCAAGGGCTTCATTTGCAGGCCACTCCTGCCGCGCCAGCGCTGGCACGGCGCGTGCTTGGCACCCCGTGTCCGACACCCGACAGCGGTCACGAAAGGTTCAGCATGCGCAGACTCGTCCCGACCTTGCCCGTCCTCGCGACGCTCACCGCCCTCGGCTCCGCACTCGCGCACGCCGCCGATTCACCGGTCAAGACGCTCGAGGGGCTGCTGGCCAGCTCCGGCATCACGACATCGGGCTATATCGCCGCCTCGTACTACACCTCCTCCGGGGGCAACACTTTTCATCAATTCGACACGGCGCACGATGCGTTCCAACTCGATCAGGCCGGGCTGACGGTCGGCTACCAGCCCCAGCAGGGCTTCGGCGCGGTGGTGGACATGATCGCCGGCAGCGACGCCAAGATCGTCAACGCCGCCGAGAGCGGCTCGGCCTCGAGCAACAACGCCTTCGACGTGCTGCAGGGCTACCTGCAGTACGTCGACGGGGGGCTCACGCTGCAGGCCGGCAAGTTCACCACGCTCGCCGGCGCCGAGGTCATCGCACCCACGGGCGATACGAACTTCTCGCGCTCGCTGCTCTTTTACGCCGAGCCGATGACGCACACCGGCGTGCGGGCCACCTATGCATTCAGCAGCGCGCTCAGCGTGATCGTGGGCGTCAACAATGGCTGGAACTACACGAACGTCACCTCCGGGTCGAAGACCGTGGAGCTCGGCATCGCCTTGAATCCCACCTCGAGCTTCTCCCTCACTGCGCAGAGCTACATCGGCAATGATCCGATCGACCTCGCCCGGCGCACACTCATCGATACCGTCGCCACCTACAACGCCACCTCGGCGCTGCAGTTCGTGGCCAGCTACGACTGGGGCCGCCAGGACGCGAGCGCCGTGACCGCTGGCGGGGAGTGGAGCGGCGTGGCCGCGTACGTCAACTACCGACTGAGCAGCCGGTGGCGTGTCTCGCTGCGCGGGGAATCGCTCGATGACCGCAACGGATTCATCTCCGGCACCGCCCAGAATCTCAAGGAGGGCACCGTGACCTTCGGCTACGATCCGACTTCCGACTTCGAGCTGCGCATCGAGGGGCGCTACGACACCTCGAACCGGCCGACCTTCTACTACGCGCATGTCGATGCGCGCACCGGCCGGACGCTCACCCAGTACAGCGGCCAGCAGAGCGAGTTCGCGCTCCAGGGCGTGTACTCGTTCTAGCCGGCCGGGACCGCCCGCTGCCGGCGGAACGTGATATGGTATGGGAGTCTCTATTCATCGCCCCCGAGCGCGCAGTGCCCATGTCGAACTCATCCGCCCCGATCCAGCCGTCCACTGCATCGTCGGCGCCGCCGATCTGGACAAATATCATATTGTTTTCATTGACTTTTCTGGCCGCGATCGTGCTCGTGCCCTGGTACGGCATCGCGCACGGCTACAGCACCGCCGCCTGGGTGGTGTTTGCGGTATTTCTGGCCGCGAACGAGCTGTCGATCACCGCCGGCTACCACCGGCTCTGGGCGCACCGCACCTACGAGGCACACTGGAGCGTGCGTCTGGTATACCTGCTGTTCGGCACCATGGCGCTGCAGAACAGCGCGTGGGTGTGGTGCAGCGGGCATCGCCGCCACCACCTGAACGTCGACGACGAGGAGCTCGACCCGTACTCGGCACGTCGCGGCTTCTGGTTCTCGCACATCGGCTGGATGATCCGCGAGTACCCGAGCGGTCAGCCGGACTTCAGCAATATTCCCGACCTGCGCCGTGACCGCATGCTCGCCTTCCAGCACCGGCACTACGTGGCGCTCGTGCTCATCACCAACATCGGCCTGCCGCTCGCGGCCGGCTGGCTGCTCGGCGATGTGTGGGGCGTGTTCCTGCTCGCCGGCGTGCTGCGCTTGGTGCTGAGCCACCATTTCACATTTTTCATCAACTCTCTTGCGCACATGTGGGGCTCGCGACCGTACACCGAGGAGAACACCGCCCGAGACAATCCCGTGCTCGCGGTGCTCACCTTCGGCGAGGGCTACCACAATTTCCACCACATCTTTGCGCACGACTACCGCAACGGCGTGCGCTGGTGGCAGTGGGATCCGACCAAGTGGCTGATCGCCGGCCTGCAGTTCGTCGGACTGACCCGCAAGCTCAAGCGCACGCCGGTGTTTCAGATCCAGCGCGCGCTGCTCGCGATGCAGTTCGCGCGGGCGCAGAGCTCTCTCGCCCGGGTGGCGCCGACCGCCCCGCCCTCGCGCATCAGCGAGCTGCACCTGCACATCGCGCGCGAATACGAGAGTTTCCTCGCGGCCATCGCCGACTGGGCCAAGGTGAAGGAGCAATGGCTCACCGAGAAGAAACGCGCCGTGGTCGAGCACTGGGAGCACGCCAGCTTCCAGCTGCGCTTCAAGGAGCTCGAGCAGCGGCTGCGGCTGCAGCGGCGCAGGCTGCGCATGCTCCAGGCGCAGCTCGCCTGATCCGGCCGACTGCTCAAGCCCGGTAGTCTTCCATGGGACGCATCTTCGAAGTCCGCAAGCACACTATGTTTGCGCGCTGGAACCGCATGGCCAAGCAGTTCGCGCGCATCGCCAAGGACATCACCATGGCGGTGAAGTCCGGCGGACCCGATCCGGCGAGCAATCCGGCCCTGCGGCGCGTGATCCAGAACGCGCGCGCGGTGAACATGCCCAAGGACAAGGTCGAAGCGGCCATCAAGCGAGCCACCGGCCGCGACGCCACCCACTACCAGGAAGTGCACTACGAGGCCTACGCCCCGCACGGCGTGGCGCTGCTGATCGAGGCGGCCACCGACAATCCCACGCGGACCGTGGCGCAGGTGCGCAACATCGTCACCAAGGGCGGGGGCAACCTGGCGACCTCGGGCAGCGTCAGCTTTCTCTTCAAGCACATGGGCGTGTTCCGCCTGGCCCCGGCGGGCATCGACCAGGACGATCTGGAGCTGTATCTGATCGATCACGGGCTCGAGGAGATGGGGGAGAGCACCGGGGAGAATGGCGAGCCGCAGCTGCTCATCCGCTGCGCGTTCGAGGACTTCGGCAAGGTGCAGGAAGCGCTCGAGGCGCGCGGCGTCACGCCGCTGTCGGCCGAGCACGAATACATCTGCACCGCGCCGACCGAACTGCCCGAGGAGCAGGCGCAGGAAGTGCTCGCGCTCATCGACAAGCTGGAGCAGGACGAGGACGTGCAGCGGGTGTTTCACACCCTCGCCTGAGCGCGGCGCCGGCGGACTAGTCCGGCATCGGCCGCATGCGCGCGCCGAGCACATCCTCGAAGCCGAAGTTGCGCAGGTCCTGGATACGCCGCGGGTAGAGGATCCCGTCGAGATGATCCACCTCGTGCTGCACGACCCGCGCATGGAAGCCCTCCACGGTGCGCTCGATCGGCTCCCCGTGCAGACCCGATCCGCGGTAGCGCAGGCGCGTGTAGCGCGGCACCAGCCCGCGCAGGCCCGGCACCGACAGACACCCCTCCCAGCCTTCGGCTTGCTCGCTGCCGAGCGGCGTCAGCTGCGGGTTGACCAGCACGGTGTAGGGCACGGGGGAGACGTGTGGATAGCGCGGGTTGTCGGCCACCTCGAAGATCACCACCCGCAGGCTGACGCCGATCTGCGGCGCGGCGATTCCGGCGCCGTTCAGGGAGCGCATGGTGTCATCCATGTCGCGCACCAGCGCTTGCAGCTCGGCATCGAAGCGCTCCACGGGCGCGGCCACCTGCTCGAGCAGCGGCTCGCCCATCTTCAACACCCGTCGTACAGTCATGGGTGTACAGTACAGTATTTGCGGTCCTCGGGAGTGACGGCAGATGTGGAACAAGACTGACCCGGAAGAGTCCTTTCGCAACAAAGTCATCTGGCTGGCCGCCGGAATCGTTGCGGCCGCGCTGATCGGCGTTGGCGTCTATTACCGGTTCCACGCGCCGCAGCCAGCCCCCTCGAGCGGCATCGTCCAGCCCGCCCCGCAGGCGGCGGCTCCCGTGCCCACCCCGCTGCCGAGCACGCCCCAGGCCCCCGCGGTGCAGCATCCCGTTCCGGCGCAGGCCGCCGCCCCGAACGCCAAGCCGCTGCCGCCGCTCAATGGCAGCGACGCGACCGTGCTCGCGGCGTTGAACGCGCTGATCGGACACCCCGCCGTGGCGCGCTTCGTGGTGCCGAAGAACATCATCCGGCGCGTCGTGGTCACCGTGGACAATGTGCCTCGCGCCAAGATCGCCGCGGACCTGCGCCCCATCCGGCCGACCCCGGGCGAGACGGTGGTCGACCGGCAGGGCGGCATCACGGTGCTCAGCCAGCGCAACTACGCCCGCTACGCGCCGTTCGTCGCCGTGGTCAGCCATCTGAACGTGCAGAAGCTGGCCACGCTGTACTTCCGGCTGTACCCGCTGTTCCAACAGGCCTACGAGAGCCTGGGCTATCCGGGCAAGTACTTCAACGACCGCCTGGTGCAGGCCATCGACAGTCTGCTCGCCACGCCGACGGTGAACGGGCCGGTCACCCTGGTGCGCCCGAAGGTGTTCTGGCAGTTCGAGAACCCCAAGCTCGAGGCGTTGCCGGCCGGCCAGAAGCTTCTGCTGCGCATGGGACCGCAGAATGCGGCCATCATCGAGGCGAAGCTGCGTCAGTTCCGCGCGCTCATCGTCAAGCCGCCGCAGTAATGCGCCTCACGGGCGCTCGGGCCGCTCGAGCTCCCGGCGCAGCCGCGCCGCCAGATCGCCGTAGGCCTGCGGATCGAACGGCGCGCCCGCCTGCCAGTCATAGACCCAGGGGTGCGCCGTGCGCAAGCCCTCGGGCTCCTCGGCATAACGGGGGATGACGTGTGCGTGCAGCGCCGGCTCGAGGTTGCCGAGAATGGCGTAGTTGATGCGCAGCGCGCCGGTCGCTGCGAGCACCGCATCGCCGAGGCGGGCCAGGTCGAGCAGAAAGCGCGTGCGCGCGCTGGTATCGAGCGCATTGAGGCTCGGCACCACCGGATCGGGCAGCAATAGCACATAGCCGCGCAGGAACTGCCGCTCGCCGAACACCGCCCAGCCGCAGGCGAGGCGCGCGATCACCCGCGGATCGGCTCCGGCGCGCGCGGCCGCGACCTGCCGGTGAATGGCGGTCGCAGCCCCGCTCAGCATGCGACCCCCAGCGCGCGCAGCGCGCTCACCGTGCTGGCGTGGCTCGTGTGCTCGATCGCCTGCCAGCCGCGGCCGCGCGCCGCGCGCACGTTCTCGGGCCGGTCGTCGATGAACACCGTGGCGGCCGGCTCGAGGGCAAAGCGCTGCTCGGCCTGTGCGTAGATGCCCGCATCGGGCTTCATCACGCCGGCGAGAAACGACGGCAGCGCGCCGTGACCGATGCGGTGCAGGCCGTATTCGCGCGACAGGTGCGCCCAGTGCAGATCCCCGATGTTAGAGAGCAGATACACCCGGTAGCGCTCGCTCAGCCCCTCGGCGAGCCGCACCATGGCCGGCTGCAGCTCGAACATGCCCACCCAGCTCTCGTGCGCAGCGGCCAGATCCATCGGCCGGCGCGCGAGCGCCGCGAAGCGCTCGAGCAGCTCCTGCCCGCTGAGCCGCCCGCACTCGTGCTCGTTGAGCGCGACGCGCGTCAGCACCGAGTTCAGGTCCTCGGCATCGGCCTCGTGCCGGCGCAGGAATTGCAGAAACGGCCCGGTGTGCAGGTGCACGAACACCCAGCCGATATCGAACACGACATTACGCATCACGCAGTCCGCTCCCCTGGCAGCGCCGCTCACAGCGGGAACGGCATCACCATCCCGGCATCGCCGGGTGTCAGGTTGACGGCCACCACCGTGGCCTTGGGAAAGAAGTTGAACTCCGAGGCGCTCGCCCAGGTGTAAGCGCCCATTGCCCGCCCGATGATCAGATCGCCCGCCTCGAGCTTCGGCAGCAGCAGGTTCTCGGCGATCACATCGATGCTGTCGCAGGTCGGACCCGCGAGCACCGATGGCAGCCGCTCCTCGGAGTCCTTCAGCGGCTCGACCGGGTAGCGCGCGTGATCGTAGAGCTGGCCGCTGTAGGAGCCGTACAGGCCGTCATCGAGGTAGTACCACCAGTGTCCCTCGCGGCGTGCCCGTCCCATCACCGAGGCGACGCCGATGGCGGCCGGCCCCACGATGAAACGCCCGGGCTCGGCGATCACGCGCACGCGCTTGGGCAGCTCATCGAGCGCCGCGCGCAGCGGCTCGCAGAAGCGCTCGATGTCCTGCACCGGCTGGGTATAGTCGATCGGAAAGCCGCCGCCGATATCGAGCGTGTCGAGCACGCCGAGCTTGCGGCGCCGGCCGGCCGCCATCAGGCGCACGCACGCGTGCAGCGCCTCGACGTGCTTGGCCGAATCCCCGGCCTGCGAGCCGACATGAAACGACAGGCCCCGCACGGTGACGCCGAGCTCGGCGGCCAGCCGCGCCAGCGTGAGGACATCCTCCGGGTCGCAGCCGAACTTGCGCGACAGGTCGCACACCGCGCCGGGGCTGCGGAACGAGACGCGCAGCAGCAGTTCGGCGCGCTCGGCGAAGCGCTCGAACTTGCGCACCTCATCGGGGTTGTCGGCCACGAACGTGCGCACCCCGTACTCGAGCGCGTTGCGGATGTCCTGCGGGCGCTTGATCGGATGGGTGTGAATGCAGCGCGCCGGGTCGACCCCGAGACGGCGCACGAGCTGCACCTCGCCGCTCGTGGCGAGGTCGAGAAAGCCGCCCTCCGCGAGCACGGTCTGCACCACGGCCGCATGCGGCATGGGCTTCAGCGCGTAGTGCAGGTCCACGCGCCCGAGCGCCGCGCGCAGCTTGCGGAACTGCACGCGCACGCGCTCGCAATCGAGTATGAGCAGCGGCGAGCCGAACTGGCGCACCAGGCGGCGGATCTCCGCCGGCTGAAACGGATCTATGAACCGGTTGCGTCGGGTACTCATGGCGCCTCTGCCTGTGTGTTCGCATCCGCCGAGCCGGCGCCGGCGGCCGCACGGCGCAGCCGGTCGCGGATCGCCGCCCAGGCCTCCCCTTCGGGGACCTCCTGCACCAGGATGCGCTCGAAGCCGCCCTTGTCGAGCCGGCGCAGGTGCGCATACAGGTCGTGGCCGTATTGCGGCGCGTGCGCCGCAGCGTCGATCCAAGTGACCGATGGAACCGCGGCGCGGGGGGCGCGCCACGCCAGCACCGCGATGCGCCGCCCGTCACGGGCAAGCGCCGCGCTGTGCGCATCGATCTGCTCGGCCGCCACGATACTGAGCGGCGTCGTAGGGGCGTAGTGCGCCGCGGTGCTGCCCGGAACACGCGGGGAGGCCAGGTCCGCCCCGATCGCCAGCTCCCCGATCAGCGCGCGGATGTCCGCGGCGGTGATCCTCCCCGGCCGCAGCAGCCGCGCGGCGCCGTGCTGGAACGCGACGATGGTCGACTCCAGGCCGATCGGACAGTCCCCGCCGTCGAGCACCAACTTGACGGCATCGCCGAACTCCTCGCGCACGTGCTCGGCGCGCGTCGGGGACAGCCGGCCGTAGCGGTTGGCTGAGGGCGCGGCGATGCCGCCGCCGAAGGCCGAGAGCAGTTGCTGGGCAACCGGGTGCGCCGGCACGCGCAGCGCGACGGTGTCCTGGCCGCCCGTCACGCTGTCATCGACGGCCGCGCAGCGCGGCAGCACCAGCGTGAGCGGTCCGGGCCAGAACTGTTCGGCGAGCCGCCGCGCCGCCGGCGGCACCTCGCGGGCCCATTCGGGCAGCTGGCCGACGTCATGCAGATGGACGATCACCGGGTGGCGCGCCGGGCGGCCCTTGAGCGCGAAGATGCGCCGCACCGCCTGCGGATTGCCCGCATCGGCCCCGAGGCCGTAGACCGTTTCCGTCGGAAAGGCCACCAGTTCCCCGGCGCGCAGCGCGCGCACCGCGGCCTCGAGATCCGCCGCTGTGACCCGCTCCATCTGCCCTCTCCGCCGCGGCGGCTACTTCAGCGCGCGCCGCACCCATCCGTGCGGGGTCCGCAGCAGCTCGTACGCCGGCCAATAGTGATCATCGAGCGTCAGGGTGATCACCTGCGGGGCGTTGTTCCAGCCGAGCGCGGTGATCCGCACCGAGGAGTGATCCGGACGGTTCGCCACCGCGCGCAGGAACGCATCGAGGTCGGGCGTCGGCTTGCCGTCGACCGCCACGATCCGCAGTCCCGAATACAGACCATAGCGGGCCGCCGGCGAGCCGTAGTCGAAATCATCGACGTACACCCCGACCGGCGGGACACCGCGCTGCGCCAGCATGGAGTGGAATGGCGCCTGCAGCGTCGCGCCCGCCCACTCGACCACTCGGTGCAGGCGGCTGCCGGAAAGCACTACCGTCGGCACGGTCAGGGTCAGGGCCTGCCGGCCGCGCCAGATCGTCAGGCGCACCGCGCTACGCCCCGCGGTGGCCTGCTCGACCTGCTCGAAGCGCGTCACCACGTGCCCGTCGATCGCGAGCAACAGGTCGCCAGGCTCGAGCAGCCGGGAGGCCGGCGAGCCGCCGGTGGTGCGGATCACTGTCAGCACCACGCGCCGGGTGGCGCTGTGCGCGGCGAGCCGCTCGACCCACTTGGGCGCGAGTCCGATCAGCTGCGCGCTCGCGAGCGGAGTGAGCGCGAGCTCGACGTCGAGCGAATGCAGCGGCTGGCCACTGCGCATGCGCTCGATCATGTCGCGCACCGGCGCGATCGGCACGCCCTGCAGATCCTGGCCCACACCATTGGCGGTATCGAACGCGAAGCTCGACCACAGCCCGAGCACCTGCCCGTGCGCGTTCGTGAGGACCCCATCGAAGTTGTCCGGCGGATTGACCAGCTGGATGCTCTCGATGTTGGTGTCGCGGAAGCGCATGGTGCGCGAGAGCGGCAGCTCGAGCGGCTCGATGCTCGAGACCTGGGTGCTGCGGAAATGCAGATCGTTGTCCCCGCCGATGCCGACCACGTCGATCGGCTCGCCCGCCTGCAGGCGCTGCGGCACGAGTTGCGCCGAGCGCACCGGAGTCGAGCCGATCAGCCGCGGGTCATAGGCGACCACGGCCAGATTGTGGATGGGGCTGACATAGATCACGCGGCCCGGCACCTGCAGCGTCCCGGCGAAGGTGATCGTGACGTCCCCGAGGGAGACCGGCACCGTGTTGCGGTCGACCACCACCCAGCCGCGCTTGGCGTCCACCACCAGGCCCGTGCCGTGGTAATAGTGCTCGGTCACCCCGGAGACCGAGTACGGCATGCTGAAGGTCACCGACACGAGCGAGTGGGCCAGACGATTCAGCAGCGCGTTGCGGTAGACCGGGAAGCGGGTGGACATCACCGGCTGCGGCGGCGGGGGCGGCCCTGCGGGCAGCGGCGTGCACGGCCAGATGCCGAGCTCATCGTCACGCACGCAGTACTCGGCGGGGAACCAGCGCCGGTCCATGCGGAAGTAGGCGAGCTGGGTGCTGTTGGGATCGGCGGCAAGCGTGAAGCGCACGGTGGCGTACTGGCCATTGGCGAGCTTCGAGATCGCCCGGCGCAAGTCCTGCACGGTGTCGATCGGCCAGGAGTCGATGCTGTGGATCACCGCCCCGCGCGGCACGCCGGCCGCGCCGAACACGAAGCCGGGATTGGCGACCCATACCCCGCGCGGCGGCACGTTCAGCTGCAGCGCCATCTCGTAGGAGAGCGTGTTGAGCACCGCGTTGCCGAACTGCAAGTAGGCATCGGGCGTGATGGCATTGAGATTGCCGACCGGCAGCGTGACGGAGATTTTCTCCCCTCCGCGCTGCAGCTCGAGGTGGACCTGACGGCCCACCGAGCGATCGAGGAGGCGCTCGAGCGGCCAGAACGTCGTCACGTAGTGCCCGTTGAGGCGCACCAGAACATCCCCCGGCTGCAGCACCCGCGCGCTCGGCGAGCCGGGCAGCACGTTGCTCACCACCAGCATGCCCGTGCGCTGCGGATAGGCCTTGCGGACCTGCGCCTCCACCGCGCGCGGCAGGCCGAGCCGCTCCAGCTCATCGAACGGGGTGTAATGGAACACCGTGTACAGCGTGCCGCGCGTGACGGGCCTGCCCGCCTCGATCCGCTTCAGCGCGCGCTGCACGGGCGCGAGCGGCAGGTAGAAGCTCGAGGCGGCGTTGCTGGCGCCGCCGGCGTTGAGCGCCACCACGTTGCCGCGGATATCGATCACGGGGGAGCCGGAGGACCCGCCGGAGGTCCCGGAGGCGGCCTGCAGGTAGAACGTGTTGAAGTCGTTGTAGTTGCCAAACCCGTAGTCCGGGGCGCGGCGGTGCAGCCGCGCGAGCGTACCGGCCAGGATCGACAGCTGCTCACCGGCGTTGTTGCCGACGACGCGGATCTCGCGGCCGACCCGCGCGCCCGCCGGATCGAGCTTCAGCGCCTTGGGATGGATGTAGTGCAGCAGCTTCGGGTTGAAGCGATAGAAGCCGAAGTCGTGTACCGGATCGCGGTAGATCGGATAGATCGGGATCTGCTCGCGGTCGAGGAAGGTCGCCGTGGCCGTCACCGGGCCCGGCGTGACCACGTGGCGGTTCGTGAGGATGATGCCGCGCTTGGCATCGACCACGAAGCCGGTCGCCTCGGCCGTCTCGTTGACGTCGGTATCGAAGGCGCGGTCCTGATTGAAGTTGATCGACACGACGCTGCTCGCGATGCGCGCGAGCGTCGCCGCCCAGGTCGGGTTCGACTCGAGCGCCGCGGCCTGCCGGGCGATGTGCGCCGCGACGGCCGTCCCGGCCGGCAGCGGCCGTCTCTCAGGCGGGCGGCCCGGGCCGGGAGGCGCGGCCGCAGCGGCCAGGGTGAATGGCACCATGAGCACAGACAGGCACAGCAGTCGCAGCAATCGCATCTGTCCCCCGATCGATAAAGCGCTAACGGCCGGTGAGCACCAGCAGCCACACCGTCGCGAGCAGGACGAACGACATCAGCACCGCAGCCGAGCCGATGTCCTTGGCGAGACCGGCGAGCACGTGCCGCTCGAGCCCGATACGATCGACGGTCGCCTCGATGGCGCTGTTGATCAGCTCCACCACCAGGATGAGCAGCACCGGCGCGATGAGCAGCGCCCGCTGGGTGCCATCGTGCCCGAGCCACAGCGCGGAGGGAATCGCCAGCGCCGCAAACGCCAGCTCCTGACGGAACGCGGCCTCCTCGCGGAACGCGCCGGCAAGGCCCCGGGCGCTCGCGCCGAAGGCGCGCAGCACCCGGGTGAGGCCTCTCGGCTTGGTTCGCTCAAGGGCTATGGGGCCGCTTTCCACGCAAGATCCAGCTGCTTGGCCGCCCGCACGTCATCGAGCCGCCGTACCGGCATGGTATGCGGAGCGCTCGTGACGCGCTCGGGTTCTTGCGCGGCCTCGAGCCCAATGCGCGTCATGGCCTCGACGAAGGCATCCAGGGCCGCCTTGCTTTCGGTCTCCGTCGGCTCGATCAGCAGGCATTCCGGCACCAGCAGCGGGAAATAGGTGGTCGGGGCATGCTGGCCATGATCGAGCAGGCGCTTGGCGAAGTCCATGGCCGTCACCCCATGCTCGCGCGCCTGGCGCTTGACCGTGATGATGAACTCATGGCTGGCGCGCCGACGCGGGTAGGCCGCATCGAAGCCTGCCCGGGTGAGCCGCGCAAGCAGGTAGTTGGCATTGAGGGTAGCGTACTCGCCCACTTTGGCCATGCCGTCGCGGCCGAGCATGCGCATGTAGATGTACGCCCGCAACAGCACCCCGACATTGCCCGCGAAGGCTGACAGGCGGCCGATCGTCTGCGGCAGGTCCCGCTCGGTGAGCCACACGTATCGCTCGGCGCGGCGCGCCACGACGGGCACGGGCAGGAACGGGGCCAGCCGGGCCGCGACTCCGACGGGGCCGGCCCCCGGGCCGCCGCCGCCGTGGGGGGTGGAGAAGGTCTTGTGCAGATTGACGTGGATGACGTCGAAGCCCATGTCTCCGGGACGCACCTTGCCGAGAATGGCATTGAGGTTGGCGCCATCGTAGTAGAGCAGTCCGCCCGCGGCGTGCACGATGCGGGCCACCTCCTCGATGCGCCGCTCGAAGACCCCCAGGGTCGAGGGGTTGGTGAGCATGATGCCGGCGGTCTTCGGCCCGACCGCAGCCTTGAGCGCCTCTAGATCGACGTCGCCCTCGGCATCCACCGGCACTTCGCGCAC
The DNA here is from genome assembly GCA_021809525.1 of Pseudomonadota bacterium. Taxonomy (GTDB): domain Bacteria; phylum Pseudomonadota; class Gammaproteobacteria; order Steroidobacterales; family Steroidobacteraceae; genus 13-2-20CM-66-19. The sequence continues at coordinate 26,556 of JAKAYU010000006.1, forward strand.
CACGCAGCCGCACATGCTCGCCGTGGCTGGATTGGTGCCGTGCGCCGCCTCCGGCACGATGATCTCGTTGCGCGCGAGATCCCCGCGCGCGCGGTGGTAGGCGCGGATCATCGCGACGCCGGCGTACTCGCCCTGGGCGCCCGCCATGGGACTCAAGGCCACCGCCTGCATGCCGGTGACCTCCTTGAGCATCTCCTGCAGCTCGTACAGGCACTCGAGCACGCCCTGGCCGGCCGACTCCGGCGCGAGCGGATGGCGCGCGAGGAACTCCGGCAGCATCGCGTACTGATTGCACGCCTTGGGGTTGTACTTCATCGTGCACGAGCCGAGCGGATAGAAGTTCGTGTCGATTGAGAAGTTCAGCTGCGAGAGGCGCGTGAAGTGGCGCACCACCTCCAGCTCGCTCACCTCGGGCAGCCGCGGGGGGCTCGCGCGGCGCTGCGCCGGCGGCAGATCCTCAGGCTCGGGCGCCTCGCAGGCGGCCGGCCACTGGTCCTCGGCGCCGCGGCCGCTCACCGAATATTCGAATATCAGCTTTTCCAGACGATTGGTTCGTTCAGTGCTCATCGGCAGCTCTCGCATCACGCGGCGCGCGCTTCGCGCAGACACTCATCGAGCGCGGCGCGGTAGCGCTCGATGTCCTGACGGGTCTTGGTCTCGGTGGCGCACACCAGCAGCGCAGGGCCGAGCTCCGGATAGTGCTCGGCGAGATCCCAGCCGCCGAGGATCCCGCGCGCGGCCAGCCGCTCGAGCAGCGCAGCGACCGGCCGCTCGAAGCCGAGCGCGGCCTCGTGGAACACCGGCTGGCCGAACAGCCGCCGCACGCCGGGCAGAGCGGTGAGGGCGCCGATCAGCTCCTCGGTGCGCGCGTGCGAGGCCGCCGCGGTGCGCCGCAGGCCCTCGGCCCCGAGCAGCGACAGATGGATGGTGGCGGCCGTGACCATCAGCCCCTGATTGGTGCAGATGTTGGAAGTGGCCTTGGCGCGGCGGATGTGCTGCTCGCGCGCCTGCAGCGTCAGGGTGAAGCCCTGCCGCCCGTCTGCATCCACGGTACGCCCGACGATGCGCCCGGGCATCTGGCGCACGTGCGCCATGCGGGTGGTCATGAAGCCGAAATACGGCCCACCCGAGGAGAGCGGAATCCCGAGCGGCTGGCCGTCCCCGACCGCGATGTCTGCGCCCTGCGCGCCCCACTGGCCCGGGGGCTTCAGCAGCGCGAGGGAGACCGGATTGACCACGGCGATGACGAGCGCCTTGTGCGCATGCGCCCAGTCGGTCAGCGCATCGACGTCCTCGAGCCGCCCGAACACGTTGGGCTGCTGGATGACGAGCGCGGTGATGTCCTCGCCCGCATAGCGCTCGAGCCCCTTGAGCGCCGTGCTGCCGCTCTCGGGCGACAGCGCCAGCTCCTCGAAGGACAGGTCCTGGTTGCCGGCGATACCGAGCGCCGCGCGCCGGTAATGCGGGTGCACGGTGCGCGGCACGAGAATGCGCCGCGAGTTCGAGTGCCGGTTGGCGCGCACCGCCATCAGGCTCGCCTCGGCGAGCGCGCTCGCGCCGTCGTACAGCGAGGCGTTCGAGACGTCCATGCCCGTCAGACTCGTCATCATGCTCTGGTATTCGTACAGCAGCTGCAGCGTGCCTTGACTGGCCTCGGCCTGATAGGGCGTGTAGGCGCTGTAGAACTCCCCGCGCGTGGCCACCGCCCAGACGGCCGAGGGAATGTGGTGCTCGTAGGCGCCGGCACCGATGAAGCACAGCGGCCGGCCGTCGCGCCGGGCGCGCTCGCTCATCAGCCGCGCGAGCTGCATCTCGTTGAGCGCCTCGGGCACCCCGGCGAGCGAGCCGATGCGCATGCCCGCGGGAATCTCCTCGAACAGACGCTCGATGCTCTCGACGCCGATGGCATCGAGCATCGCCGCGACGTCCTCGCGGGTGTGCGGAATGAACGCCATCAGTTGCCCTCCTCCGCCGTCAGCTTCTCGTACTCGGCCGCCGTCAGCAGCGCCCCCTGGGCGCCCGAGGGCCGCACCCGCGCCAGCCAGCCGCCGCCGTATGGATCGGTGTTGATGGTCTCCGGCGCGCTCGCGAGCGCCGGATTGCCCTCAGTCACCTCGCCGCTGATCGGCGCATAGACGTCGGAGGCCGCCTTGACCGACTCGACCACGGCGAACGGCTCCCCCGGGGTGACCTTGCGGCCCGCCTCCGGAACCTCGACGAACACCAGATCGCCGAGGGCATGCTGCGCGTGATCGGTGATGCCGACTTCGACGGTGCCGTCGGGCAGCGTCCGCAGCCATTCGTGGGTGCGCGTGTATTTGAGATCGGAAGGAACCTTGCTCATGCGACGCTCCGTGGAGTCGAATCGATGTGTGTGGATGGATGGTGGGCGGATGAAATTCAGCGACGGGCGGACCGGGGCGGCTCAACCGACGAGCGACTTGCCGTGCCGCACGAACGGCGGTTTGACAACCCGTGCGGGCAGGAGTTTGCCGCGCACGTCGACCTGGACCTGCTCGCCCGCCGCGGCCGGAATGCGCGCCAGTGCGATGGAGCGCTCGAGCGTCGGAGAGAAGGTCCCGCTGGTGATCTCGCCCTGCCCGGCGGGGCCGGCGAGCACGCGCTGATGGGCGCGCAGCACGCCGCGCTCCTCGAGCACCAGCCCGACAAGCTTGCGCTCGATGCCGCGTACGCGCAGGGCCTCGAGCGCCTCGCGGCCGATGAATGCGCGACCCGCGCTCAGCGCGACCGTCCAGGCGAGACCCGACTCGAGAGGATTGGTGCTCTCGTCCATGTCGTTGCCGTAGAGGTTCATGCCGGCCTCCAGACGCAGCGTATCGCGTGCCCCGAGGCCACAGGGGGTGACGCCCGCCGCGCCGAGGGAGTGCCACAGCGACTGCGCCCCGCCCGCCGGCAGCATGATCTCGAAGCCGTCCTCCCCGGTGTAGCCGGTGCGGGAGATGAACCACTCGTCGATCTGCGCTGCGCAGAACGCCCCGAGCGCGAGCGCGCGAGCGGCTGCGGCGCTCGAGAGCAGCCCCGCCACGCGCGCGCGCGCCTCGGGGCCCTGCACGGCGAGCATTGCCAGGTCGTCCCGCTCGCGCACGGTGACGCCGAACGGCTCGGCATGCCGGCGGAACCAGGCGAGATCCTTATCGCGGGTGCCGGCATTGACCACGGCGCGGAACCACCGCTCGCCGAGGTAGTAGACGATGAGGTCATCGATGACCCCGCCGCGCTCGTTGAGCAGGCAGCCGTAGAGCGCCTTGCCGGGCGTGGTGAGCTTGCTCACGTCGTTGGCGAAGAGCTTCAGCAGGAACGGCCGGACCTGATCGCCCTCGAGATCAACCACGCACATGTGCGATACGTCGAACACGCCAGCGGCGCGCCGCACGGCGTGATGCTCGGCGATGAGCGAGCCGTACTGCAGGGGCATGTCCCAGCCGCCGAAATCGACGATGCGCGCGCCGGCGGCCTGATGGACGGCAAATAAAGGGGTACGTCGTGCCACAGATCCTCCAGGAAACAAAAAAAGCGGCAGGTTGCGACCTGCCGCCCCTCTGTCCGGTGACCTGAGAGATCGGGCGCCTGGCGCCTCTCCCCTTCGGTGGGCCGGCGCCATGCGCCTGCCGCTCTCCAGAGACCCCGCGCAGAACCTTTCGGCCTGCGCAATCTGCCGTTCGTGTGCCTGAGCGTTTCCGGGCGGAATTTGCGCCTTCGGCGTTCCGGCCTGCCGGCCGGACCCTCTCCGTGCAGATTGATTTTCGGAGTTTGCGGATGATAGCAGCCTTTCCGGTCCGATTGGAGCGTCGCTCGCGCGCCGCTCGCGCTTGCGGCTGTGGTCGCGGCAGGCGGCCCGGCCCGGTAAAATCCCCCGTCCACCCGCAAGGTCCCGAAGTCACTGGCAGGTTCGCATGTCGCCCATTTCACGCCGCTCCTCCGTTCAGGTCACGATTGGCTCCGTGCGAATCGGCGGCGCCGCGCCGATTGCCGTGCAGTCGATGACCAATACCGACACGGCCGACGTGGAGGGCACGGCGCAGCAGGTCAAGTCGCTCGCGCGCGCCGGCTCGGAGCTGGTGCGCATCACGGTGAACTCGGCGGAAGCCGCCGCGGCGGTGCCGCACATCCGGGAGCGGCTCGATCAGATGGGCGTCGGGGTACCGCTCATCGGCGATTTTCACTTCAACGGCCACAAGCTGCTGCGCGAGCACCCGGCCTGCGCCGAGGCGCTCGCCAAGTACCGCATCAACCCGGGCAACGTCGGGCGCGGCAGCAAGCGTGACCCGCAGTTCGCCGAGATGATCGAGACCGCCTGCCGTTACGGCAAGCCGGTGCGCATCGGGGTCAATTGGGGCAGCCTCGATCAGGACCTGCTGACGCGCATCATGGATGAGAACGCCACGCGCACCGAGCCGCTGAGCGCGCAGCAGATCATGCGCAACGCGGTGGTGCTCTCGGCTCTCGAGAGCGCCGAGCGCGCCGAGGCCCTCGGCATGGCCCACGATCGGATCATCCTCTCGGCCAAGGTGAGCGGGGTGCAGGATCTGATCGCAATCTACAGTGATCTGGCCGCCCGCTGCGACTACCCGCTGCATCTCGGCCTCACCGAGGCCGGAATGGGCTCCAAGGGCATCGTTGCCTCGACCGCGGGCATGGCGGTGCTGCTGCAGCGCGGGATCGGCGACACCATCCGCGTGTCGCTCACCCCGGAGCCCGGCGGCGACCGCACGCAGGAGGTCATCGTCGCGCAGGAGATCCTGCAGACCATGGGACTGCGCTCGTTCCTGCCGCTCGTGACCGCCTGCCCGGGCTGCGGCCGCACCACCAGCACGGTGTTCCAGGAGCTCGCCCAGCGCATCCAGAGCCACATCCGCCACCGCATGCCCGAGTGGCGGCGCGAGTACGACGGGGTCGAGGACATGACCGTGGCGGTCATGGGCTGCGTGGTCAATGGCCCGGGAGAGAGCAAACACGCCAACATCGGCATCAGCCTGCCCGGCACGGGCGAGCGGCCGGTCGCGCCGGTGTACGAGGACGGCGAGAAGACCGTGACGCTCAAGGGCGATCACATCGCCGAGGAATTCCAGGCGCTGCTCGAGCAGTACGTGGCGCGCAAGTTCAGCAAAAAGGCCGCGCAGGACACGGCCGCCGCCTGAGGGCGGCGCGGGTCACTGCGCGCGGGAGCGTGATTATGAGCGAGCTGACCGCCAAGAGATGCAGACCGTGCGAGGGCGGTGTGGCGCCGCTGACGCGCGCGCAGGCCGAAGTGCTGCTCGGCAAGCTTGCAGGCGGCTGGGTCCTCTCGCAGGAGGGCCCGTATCTGCGGCGCGAGTTCCGCTTCCCGGATTTCTACCGCACGATGAGCTTCGTCAACGCGCTCGCGCACGTCGCCAACCTAGAGGACCATCATCCGGACCTCGAGGTCGGCTACAACTACTGCCGGGTGCAGTACACGACGCACGCCATCGGCGGGCTGTCGGAGAACGACTTCATCTGCGCCGCGAAGATCGACCGCATCGAGCTCAGCTGAACGCCGCGGCGCGCGCGCGGGCCGCCGTCGGCAGCTCCCCGGCGAGCCCGAGCGCCCGGCCGATGAACAGCCGCTTCGCCGCTTCGCTGCGGTTCACCCACACGAGCCCGTGCTGCGCGAGGTGTGCGAGCGGCCCGGAGTCATGGGCGAGGAAGCGGTTGAAGGCGTCGATCGCGAGCATCATGGGGGCCAGTTCGCTCTTGCGCCAGCGCTCGTAGCGGCGCAGCGCAGCGGCCGCGCCCGGATCCTCGCCCCGCTTAAGCGCCTCAAGCACGCAGTCGGCGAGCGCGGCCGCATCGAGCAGCCCGAGGTTCACGCCCTGCCCGGCGAGGGGATGCACCACGTGCGCGGCATCACCGAGCAGTGCGCAGCGCGCGGCGCTGAGGCGCTCGGCGCGCAGCCTGCGCAGCGGCAGGCCCACGCGCTGCGTGCACAGCTCGAGCGCACCGAGCACACCGTCGGAGGCGCTGAGCAGTTCCTGCTCGAACTGAGCCGCCGGCAGGGCCAGCCGCTCGCGGGCCAGCGCCTCCTGCACGGACCACACGATCGAGCTCGACCCGTCGGCGAGCGGCAGGAACGCCAGCGTGCCGGCGCCGAGGAAGCGCTGCCAGGCGGTACGCTCGTGCGCCCGTTCGGTGCGCACGTTGGCAACGATCGCGGTCTGCTCGTAGCTGGTGATTCTCGTCGCCACCCCGAGCGCATCGCGCACCCGCGAGCGGGCGCCGTCGGCTCCCACCAGCAGTTTGCAGGAGAGCACCTGCTCTGCCGCGCGTACCTGCACCTCATCCTCGTGGATCTCGAGGCCCGAGAATCCGCCGGGAAGGATCGTGCCGCCCGCAGCCTCGAAGGCATCGAGCGCCGCACACTGCACGAGCCGGTTCTCGGCGATGGACCCGAGGTTCGACTCGCCCACGTACGCCGCATCGAACCGCAGCGCATCGGCGCTGCGCGCCGGCATATGCGCCGGCCACACGCACATGCGCTCGTAGGGCTGGATCCGCTCGGCGGCCATCCTCTGCCATGCGCCGGCGGCGCTGAGAATCCGCTCGCTCGAGCGCGACCAGGCCGACACGCGCGCATCGAGCGCGGTGCCGGCAGCCGGCGGCGCGGGCCGGGCCGGCTCGAGCAGCCCGATGCGCAGCGGCCGGCGCGCGGCGCCGCCGGCGCGCTGCAACAGCGCGCCGGCGCATGCGCCCACCGGCCCGCCGCCGACGATCAGCACGTCCCAACGCGTATCGGCGCCACTCATGTGAGCGGCAGCCCCCGGGCCAGGCGCGGGGCCGGCCCCCCGAACCCGAGACTGACGCGGGCGAGCGCCCGCTTGGCCGACGGCGACAGATCGAACGCCACCAGACCGAGATTGCGCACCAGGCTCGCCCCGGGCAGACGACTCGCGAACAGCTTGACCAGCGAATCGGTGAAGCGCACCACCCCGCCGCGGTCGGCCGCGCGCGAATCGCTGTACCCGCGCAACAGCTCGGGGGCGCCGGGATCCTCGGCCCCGACGATCCGCTCGGCGAGCAGCGCCGCATCGCGCAGGCCGAGGTTGAAGCCCTGACCGGCGATGGGGTGCAGGCCCTGCGCCGCGTTGCCCACCAGCACCGTGCGCAGGCCCACCGTCGCGGCGGCCCGGGAGAGTTTCAGAGGATACGAGGCGCGCCTTCCGGCGCGCAGGAACCGCCCCGCCCGCCAGCCGAAGCGCTCCTGCAGCGCCTCGAGATAGGCCGTGTCGCTGAGTGCGAGCAACTCGGCCGCGCGCATCGGCTCGCAGGCCCACACCGTGCCGTAGCCGCCGCCATGCAGCGGCAGAACCGCCACGGGGCCGGTGGGCGTGAAGCGCTCGTAGGCGGTGCCATCGTGCGGCCGATCCGTCTCGACCGCCGTCGCGATCGCGACCTGAGCGTAATCCTCGAGCTGCGCTGCGATGCCCGCAGCCGTGCGCACCAGCGAGTTGGCCCCATCGGCGGCCACCAACAGCCGCGTGCTCACGGTCTCGTGCGCCCCGTCGGCGCCGAGCACCGTCAGGGCCGCCCCGTCCGCGGCGATCTCCACCGCGGTCACCCGCGCCGGCACGCGCACCGTGACACCGCCCGCGCGGCGCAAGCCGCGCCACAGCGCCGCCCCCATCACCCTGTTGGGAATAACGTAGCCGAAGGCCTCCACACCCTGCTCCTCGGCGCGCAGCTGCGCGTTGCCGAAACGGCCCGCCTCGGACACGTGGATGGTGCGGATGGCCGCCGCTTCGGGCGCCAGATCGTCCCAGACCCCGAGCCCTTGAAAGATGCGCCGGCTGGCGTTGCCGAGCGCAGTCGTGCGCTCATCGAAGCTCGGCTGCGCGCTCGAGTCGGGCGCTACGCCCTCGATGAGCAGCACCCGCACGGCGCTGCCGGCGAGCGCGAGCGCCAAGCTCGCACCGACGAGACCGCCGCCGACGACCGCGACGTCGAATTCCCGCGGCGCATCGCCGCTCGCCTCATGCTCGGGCACGCTGCCCTCGCCGCGGCCGAGCGCGCGACCGCGCGGGTGTGCTCTGCTCGGCGCCCCCGTGCGGCTCAGCCATCAGTGCCTCGATCAGATCGGGATCCTTCGGCACGCCATCGGTGAGCACTTGCGCGCCGCTCTTGGTCACCACGACGTCATCCTCGATGCGCACGCCGATCCCCTGGAAGCGCTTCGGCACGCCGCGCGCGCCGCGGGGGATGTAGATGCCCGGCTCGATCGTGAGCACCATGCCGGGCTCGAGCGCCCGCCAGGCTTCCCCGATCTTGTAATCGCCCACATCGTGCACATCCATTCCAAGCCAATGTCCGGTGCGGTGCATGAAGAAGCGCCGGTAGGCGCCATCGCGCTCGAGCTTGGCGACCTTGCCCTTGAGCAGCCCGAGCCGTACCAGTCCCTGGGTGATCACGTGCACCGCCGCCTCGTGCGGCGCGTTCCAGTCGTTGCCGGGGCGCACCTTGGCGATCGCCGCGAGATTGGCCTCGTGTACGACCTCGTAGACCGCCCGCTGCTCGGGGCTGAAGCGCCCGCCGACCGGGAAGGTGCGGGTGATGTCGGAAGCGTAATACTCGTATTCGCAGCCGGCATCGATCAGCACCACCTCACCGTCGCGCAGCGGCTGGTCGTTTTCGTTGTAGTGCAGGATGCAGCTGTTCGCGCCCGAACCAACGATGGGGTAATAGGAAGTATCGGCGCCGTGGCGGCGGAATTCGTGCACGATCTCGGCCATGAGCTCGTACTCCATGCGCCCGGGCCGGCAGAAGCGCATGGCGCGCACGTGCGCCAGAGCGCCGATCCGCGCCGCTTCACGCATCAGCCCGAGTTCGGTGCGGGACTTGAACAGGCGCAGCTCGTGCACGACCTGATCGAGCGCCACGAACTCCTGCGGCGGATGCCGCCCGTTGCGCGCCTGCGTGCGCAGGCCGTTCACCCAGCCGACGACCCGCTGGTCGAACTCCGGGTACATGCCCATGGCGTAGAACACCTTGGCGCGGTTCTCCATCAGCCCCGGCAGGATCTCGTCGATGTCCGTGATGGGAAACGCATCGTCCGCGCCATAGACTCGGCGCGCGCCGGCCGGCCCGGCGCGCCGGCCGTCCCAGGTCTCGCGCGCCGGATCGCGCTCGCGCACGAACAGAATGTACTCGGCCTGCTCTCGCCCCGGGATCAGCACCGCCACCGACTCCGGCTCGCGAAAGCCGGTCAGATAGTGAAAGTCGCTGTCCTGGCGATACGGGTAGGCGACGTCGTTGTTGCGCTGGCGCACCGGTGCGGCCGGGACGATGGCGATGGCCTCGCGCCCCATCAGACGCATCAGCGCGGCGCGGCGGCGGGCAAACTCTTCAGCGGGGCTCTCGGGCTTCAATGGAATGGCGCTCCAGGTGAGGCGGGCGGCGGGTCGCGCAGCGGCGCAAGCTCCTCGAATACCACTTGCACACTGACACGGATGAATTCGACGAGTTCGGCGTAGGCCTCCTCGTTCGACTCCTCGCTCTGCGTCGTGTCCACCGCGGCGCTGCCGATTTCCGTGATGTCGCTGACGATCTCGCTCACTTCGCCGGGCATGTTCGCCGCATCGCGCAGCACCCCGAGGCCGAGTCCGTACAGAAATCCCTGACACCACAGCGCGAGCGCTCCGGCGCGTTCGATGATCGGACGGTCCTCATCGGGCAGCAGCAGATCGAATTGCATCTGCGGCCCGGTGAGCGCCCCGGCGGTGTGCCGGTACAGCGCGCGCAGCACCCGGGCGCTCGGCGGCCGGGCCTCGCCCTCGGGCAGGATATCGAGCAGCCAGTCCTCGAAGCGATACCCGGGCGCCGAGCACAGCGAGCCGGCGAGCGTGCCGTGAGCCTCGGCCGCATCGGTGAGGGAGTGCTCGTCGGTGAGAACACTCTGGATTTCGGCATAGTTGGCGCTGATCATTGCCGGCCATTATGCCGCATGTCTGCGCCGGCGGATCCCCGCCCGCGCTCCCCCCGGGGAGAATGTGCGGCCGCATTGACCGCGTGGAGAGCCCGGCACTATAGTCGCGCCAGCATGAGCGCTGCCGCATCCTCCCCCCTCGAGACCGAGCTCGACCGCCTGACCCGGCGGATTGAGGAGCTGCTCGCCGCGCTGGAGCAGCTGCGCGAGGAGAACCGTGCCCTGCGGCAGCGGCACGAATCACTCTCCAGCGAGCGCGCGACGCTGCTGCAGAAGAACGAGCAGGTGCGCGCGCGGGTCGAGGCGATGATCGGGCGGCTGAAGACCCTGGAGCACGGCGCGTGAGCCAAGACCCTGCGCGTGTCAGCGTACGGATTCTCGACCGAGACTACATGGTCGCCTGCCCGCACGAGGAGCGCCCCGCGCTGCTCGATGCCGCAGAGTACCTGAACGCCCGCATGCGCGAAGTGCGCGACAGCGGCAAGGTGGTCGGGCTCGACCGCATCGCGGTCATGGTGGCGCTGAATATGGCGAACGAGCTGCTGCAGGTGCGCGAGCGCGGCAGCCGCGTCGCGGTCGAGGCCGGCGACAAGGTGCGCGCCCTGCGCGAGCGGGTCGAGACGGCGCTCGGACACAGCCAGCCGCTCGAGCTGTGAGCCGCGCCGCGGCGCGATACCTGCGCCCGAGGGGGCTTTGGTGTACAGTGCTCCCAGCGTCGCCTGCGGTGTTCGACACGCGGGCCGGGTTACCTCGGACCCTAATTGAAACACCCATGGGACATCAGGGCTTGCCGGCAGAATTGTGCAAGTCCGCCCTGAGCGGAAAGCCTTACCTGCCGCAGTCCGTCCCACTTGTTGCTCCGGTTCGAGAGCAACGGTTCGCACCGGCACAGGCGGGTGACGCTCCCTGATTCCAGCCTACAGCAGGTCCGCGCGCAGTTGCGGACCGCGCTGCGGCGGGCGCGCCGGGGCATCCCTGCCGCCGAGCGGACCCGCAGCGCGCGCTGCATCGCACTCCTCGCCGATCACATGCAGCTGCTGCGCGCGCAGTGGCGCATCGGCCTTTACCGCTCGCTTCCCGAGGAACTCGATACCGCCCCGCTGCTCGCGCTCGCCCGCCGCCGCGGCTGCCGCGTGTATCTGCCGCGCATCGGCGCGCAGCCGTCGGCAGGGTCGATGCAGTTCGTGCGGCTGAGCGCGCGCCTGCAGCGCAATCGCCTCGGCATCCCCGAGCCGCTCGGGCCCGCGCTGCCGAGCGCGCGCATGCTCGATATCATCTTCGTCCCGCTCGTCGGATTCGATCGCCGCGGCAACCGACTCGGCATGGGCGGCGGTTATTACGATCGGGCACTGGCGTTCGCGCGCACGTGCGCCGCCGCGGACCGACCACTGCTCATCGGACTCGGCTACGCACTGCAACGGCTCGAGCGCATCGAACGCGCTGCGCACGATGTGCCGCTCGACATGGTGATCACAGAGCGCGGCGTCATCCGTTGCGCCGGCACGCGCGCCGTTCAGCGAGTAACGGGCGCATGGCGCATCGATCGCGCAGCGTGGCATCTGTGACCGTCCGTTAGCACATCCTCTAATGACTTGCTTGTATTTTTGTTTCGCATGTATATACTCGGCCCTCGGACTAACCCGTCAACTGGAGAGCCAACATGGCGAAGGCAAAGAAGAAGGCCGCGAAGAAGAAAGCTGCGAAGAAGAAGTAAGGCCTTTCGCTCGGCGGCCGCTTCGGCGGCCGCCGAGTGAAACAAAGTTCGATGCCCTCGTGCCCGCGCAAGCGGGCACATTCGTTTTCAGACCCGGGAAAAAGCCGTGACAGACACCACCGCCGCAGGCTCGAAAGACACCGACGCCCACCTGAAGAAGCGCCGCTGCGCCGAAGCGGCGCTGCGCTACGTCGAACCGGGCAGCGTGCTCGGCGTCGGTACCGGTTCAACCGTCGGTTACTTCATCGAGGCGCTTGCGGCGCGGCCCGGGCTGATCCGCGCGGCCGTCTCGAGCTCCGAGGCGTCGAGCCGCCTGCTGAGCGCCGCCGGCATCCAGATCCTTGACCTCAATGAGGTGGCCGGCCTGCATCTGTACATCGACGGCGCCGATGAGGCGACCCGCGCGCGGCACCTGATCAAGGGCGGCGGCGGCGCGCTTACGCGCGAGAAGATCGTGGCGAGCGCGGCGGAGCGGTTCGTGTGCATCATCGACGACAGCAAGCTGGTCGAGACGCTGGGAGCCTTCCCGCTGCCGGTCGAGGTCATTCCCATGGCCCGCTCGCTGGTGGCCCGCGCGATCGAGGCGCGCGGGGGACGACCGGTATGGCGGCGCGGCACCGTGACCGACAACGGCAACCACATCCTGGACGTGCACGGACTGTCGATCACCGATCCGCCAGCGCTCGAGCGCGAGCTCGGTGAGATCACCGGGGTGGTGACCGTCGGATTGTTCGCAGCGCGCCCCGCGGACCTGCTGCTCGTCGGCACCGCAACGGGAACCGCGACGATCTAGAGCCCGAAGTTCACGCGCCGCTGCCGGCAGCGACCACGAGCGCCGGCCGGGGAGGCTCCTGCACCAGATCGCGCAGCGTGAGCTCGCCGCATCGGCTGTGGCGAGCCTCGTCGATGGCGCTCAGCAGACGATCAACCGGCGGGATGGGCACGAGCCGCGGCGTGAAGCCTCCGGAGCGGCGGGTGCGCGCCACATCGAGGATTTCGGCCAGCCGGATCCGCCCGAGATCGCGTCCCGGCAGTAGTTCGTCCTCCTCGGTGACCACCAGGATCCCGCTGTGCTCGAGCGCCGTGACCATCTGCGCCACCGCGATGCCCGGCAGTCCGAGTTCCGCCGAGAGCGCGTTGAGATTCCAGCGCTTCTCGCCGGTGAGATACGCGCGCCCCACCAGGTACATCATGCGCAGCGCGAGCTGCTCGGCCTCCGCGCCCGAGAGCTTCAGCTCCTGCAGTCCGAGCCGCAGGTAGGTCGGATTCTGGATGTAGAACGACAGCTGCGCGCCGGCGAGCAGGATCAGCCAGCCCAGATACGTCCACAACAGCCCCGCCACGATGAACGCGAAGCCCGCATAGACGATCGCCAGGCGCGTCGAATGCACCACGAAGGCCGTAAACACCCGCCCAACCGCGGCCCACAGCACGCCCGCCACCACCGCGCCGATCAGCGCCGGGCGCCATTGCACGCGCGTGTTGGGCACCAGCAGGTAAAGGCCGGTGAAGGCCACCACCACCATGACATAGGGAGCGAGCTTGATGCCCGCGGTGGTCAGCAGGTCGACCCACGGCAGGCGGCTCAAATCGCGGAACGGCGCGCTGTCGATCGCACGGTGCGACATGCCGATGAACATCACCAGCACCACCGGCCCGCCCACCACCAGCGTGAGATACTCGGTGACGCGCCGGGCGAGGCTGCGCGGCTTCTGCACGCGCCAGAGGAAGTTGAAGCTGTCCTCGACCTTCTTGATGGTGCCGATCAGCGTCCAGGCGAGCAGCGCGAAGCCCACAGAGCCGAGCACTCCGCCGCTGACGTGATCGGCGAACAGCACCACCCGGGAGGTGACCTTGGCCGCATCCGCGGGCCCGAGCGCGCTGAAGAACTGATAGACGACCGGCTCCAGATCGCCGCGGGCACCGAACAGCTTGAGGATCGCGAAGCTGAACGCGGCGAGCGGGATCAGGGTCAACAGGGTGGTATAGACGAGCCCCATGGCGCGCAGGTTGATCTGCCCGCCCGCCAGATCGCGCACCACTGCATACAGATAGCTCAGCCCGCGTATGAGCTTGCCGCGCACCGGGCCGCCCCGCTCGGCGGTGCCGAAGAACCAGTCATCCAGAAATGCCCAGATTCTCGCCCACATGCGGCCGGAAGATTAAGCCGCCGGGTGTGCCCCTGTCACCCATGCGCTCAGGTGCGCATGCCCCGCCGCTCACGGATCAGCTCGTAGGCTTCGATGATCTGCTGGGTGCGCTGTTTGGCGTGCTCGATCATCGAGTCGGGCAGGCCGTTCGCCTTGAGCTTGTCCGGGTGATGCCGGCTCAGCTGCCGCCGGTAGGCTTTGGTGATCTCCCGGTCGCCGTCGGCGGCATTGACCCCAAGCACCCGGTAGGCGCGCTCGAGATCCCCGGCCGCATCCCCCGCGGTCTGCGGCCCGAAGCCGCGCGCATGAATCCGCAACGCCGCCTCGATCTGCGCGAACTCGAAGGAGGAGACCCCGAGCCGCTCGGCGATCCGGCCGAGCAGCGGCCGCACCGGCCCATCGAGGTTGTTGCCGGCGAGGGCCGCGCGGATCTCGAGTTCGATGAACACGCGCTTCAGATGCGCTCGGCCGAGACAGACGCGGTTGAGCTCGGCGAGCTCGCCATCGAGATCGAACCCCGGCCGTTTGCCGGCGGTGAAGTGCTCGATGGCCGAGTGCACCTGCGCCGGGGTGAGCCTCAGCTGCATCATCACCGCCCGCGCCGCAGCGATTTCCTGCTCGGACACCCGCCCGTCGGCCTTCGCCAGGAACCCCATGACACGGAAGGTCGCGCGGAAGAAGCGCTCCCCGACCGCTGCGGCGTGCGCCGTGCGAGCGCCCGCGCCGCGCTGCTCGGCGTGGGCGTCGAACTGGTGGCCGATCAGCGCCCCGAGCACCGCCCCCACCGGCCCGAAGCCGAGCACGAAGCCGAGCAGGCCGCCGGCGAGCTTGCCGGTGTATCTCATGGGTGCGGCGGGACGTGCGGGCTGTGCATGCGCTGCTATAGTAGCAAGCATGGATGCACCGACTGTCTACCGCACTTCACTGCGCGGCCTCGAGAAGATCCACGAGGGCAAGGTTCGCGACATCTATGCCGCGGGCCCCGACGCTCTGCTGATCGTGACGACCGACCGGCTGTCGGCCTTCGACGTGGTGCTGCCGGACCCGATCCCGGGCAAAGGACGGGTGTTGAACTGCATCTCGCAGTTCTGGTTCGAGCGCACCCGGCACATCGTCCCGAACCACCTGACCGGGCGCGCGCTCGACTCGGTGGTGAGTGACCCGGCCGAGCGCGCGCTGCTCGCCGAGCGAGCCGTGATCGTCAAGCGGCTGAAGGCGCTGCCGATCGAGGCCGTGGTGCGCGGCTATCTCATCGGCTCGGGATGGAAGGATTACCAGAAGAGCGGCGCAGTGTGCGGCATCGCCCTGCCGGCGGGGCTCGCGCTCGCCGCGCCCCTGCCGGCACCGATCTTCACCCCGGCGACCAAGGCCGCCGCCGGCGAGCACGACGAGAACATCTCCTTCGCCGAGACCGAGCGGCTGATCGGCGCGCCACTCGCCGCGCAGGTGCGCGAGACCGCCATTGCGCTGTACGAGTTCGCCGCCGCCCACGCGCGCGCGCGCGGGATCATCATCGCCGACACCAAGTTCGAGTTCGGTCTCGACGAGCACGGCACGCTCACGCTCATCGACGAGGCGCTCACGCCCGACTCCTCGCGCTTCTGGCCGGCCGACGCCTACCGCCCGGGCGCGAGTCCGCCGAGCTTCGACAAGCAGTTCGTGCGCGATTACCTCGAGACGCTCGATTGGAACAAGCGCGCGCCGGGCCCGAAGCTGCCGCCCGAAATCATCGCGCGCACCAGCCAGAAGTACCACGAGGCGCTGCGCAGGCTGACCGGACCGGCCGCATGAGCGCGCACTGGATCGCCCCGTCCATCCTGTCGGCGGATTTCGCGCGGCTCGGGGAAGAAGTCGACGCCGTCATCGGCGCGGGGGCCGATCTGATCCACTTCGACGTGATGGACAACCATTACGTCCCGAATCTCACCATCGGGCCGCTGGTGTGCGAGGCACTGCACAAGCGGGGCGTGAAGGCCCCGATCGACGTGCATCTGATGGTCCGTCCGGTCGACCGCATCGTGCCGGATTTCGCGCGCGCCGGCGCCCGGTTCATCACCTTCCACCCCGAGGCGAGCGAGCACGTCGACCGCACCATCGAACTGATCCGCGAGCACGGCTGCCAGCCGGGCCTCGCGCTGAATCCGGCTACACCGCTCGAGTGGCTCGATTACACCCTGGAGAAGCTCGACCTGGTGCTGATCATGTCGGTCAATCCGGGCTTCGGCGGGCAGAAGTTCATCCCCTCGGCGCTCGGCAAGCTCGAGGCGGTCCGCCGGCGAATCGACGCGAGCGGCCGCGCGGTGCGGCTCGAGGTCGACGGGGGCGTGAAGGTTGAGAACATTCAGGCGTGCGCGCGCGCCGGGGCCGATACGTTCGTGGCCGGATCGGCCATCTTCGGCAGCCCGAACTACGCCGAGACGGTGCGCGCCATGCGCGCGCAGATCGCCGCTCTGTGACCGCCGCGCGCGGCGGTGTGCCGCGGACTACTCTTCCTGACCGGAACCGGCCGGCCGCGCGCCCTTGCCGCTCTGCTTGACCGGCACCACCACCGGGCGGGTACGCATCTTCGGGCGCGCGTTGAACACGACGATGGTCTTGCCGGTGGCGCGCAGCAGGCCCTGATCCTCGAGCACCTTCAGGACGCGTCCGGCCATCTCGCGCGAGCAGCCGACCAGGCGCGAGAGCTCCTGGCGGCTCACCTTGATCTGCATGCCCTCGGGGTGCGTCATGGCGTCCGGCTCATCGCACAGGTTGTTGATGGCG